>NZ_JBMMUC010000023.1:0-64731 GCF_049257175.1 Pseudoalteromonas mucoides | reverse complement strand
CACCCGTCCGCCGCTCGTCAGCAAAGTAGCAAGCTACTTTCTGTTACCGCTCGACTTGCATGTGTTAGGCCTGCCGCCAGCGTTCAATCTGAGCCATGATCAAACTCTTCAATTAAAAGTTTTATGTTCCGAAGAACAGCTCAATGAATCCTGAATTTATTTAACATCTTTCGATATTGAATTGACTGTGCTGAATAATTACTAAAAGTAACTATTCTGTTGGTCACTCAGTTTCAATTGAGACTCTAAATTTTTTGCCTTACTTAGCGAACTAAGCCCGGCTGTTAGAACTCAATCTGTACGAGTGCCCACACAGATGATTGCTTTATATTGTTAAAGAACGTTGCGATTAAAGCGCTTTGCTTTATCTCGCTAGGGCTGCGCATGTTACGCTTTCCTATTTTTTTGTCAACACTTAATTTTAAGAAATTTTAATATTAAGTTTTGCTCGACTCACTTACCGTTTGTTCAGCGCTTTTCATTGCTGCCTGCCGGGTCAGTGGATGCGCATTATAGGGATATTCTTGAGGCCGTCAACGCTTTATTTCAGTTTTATTAAATTAATTTCTAATTTGTATGAATGGCATACAACAAGGGGGTTAAAACGCTATTTTAGCTGCTTTAACAAGCGGTTTTTCTACAGTATTAAAAAAGGCTGCAGCGCAGCCTATATTATTTTATTTTTTTACCGGTCTCTTCCAACCATCTAAATTACGCTGTTTACTACGCGCTAGTGCTAATTGGTCATCGGCTACTGTGCTGGTAATAACCGAACCTGCACCGATGGTGGCTGTTGCTCCAATATTTACTGGGGCAACTAATGATGAATTAGAACCAATAAATGAATTATCACCAATAATGGTTTTTGATTTATTCACACCATCATAGTTACAGGTAATAGTGCCTGCGCCTATATTTACTTTTTCGCCAATTTCAGCATCGCCAAGATAGGTTAAGTGATTTGCTTTAGAGCCTTTGCCTAGACGCGATTTTTTCATTTCGACAAAGTTACCAATATGCGAGTCTTCTTCCATAACGGCACCTGGTCGTAAACGGGCATATGGACCAAGGGTACATTTAGCAGCGACACTCGCATCTTCAACTAATGTATTGGCTTTAATAACTACGTTGTCGCCAATGGTACAATTTTTAAGTACACAATTAGGGCCGATTTCAACATTGTTACCTAAAGTTACTTTACCTTCAAAAATAACGTTCACGTCAATCAATACATCTTCACCAGTCGTGACTTCGCCGCGTACATCAATGCGAGCAGGGTCAGCAAGTGTCGCACCGTTTAACATTAACTCTTCAGCCTGCCATGCTTGATAAGCACGTTCAAGGCCAGCAAGTTGTACACGGTTGTTTGCACCTTCAACTTCCATTGGATGATCAGGTTGTGCTGAGCTAATTTCAACGCCTTCACTATGCGCCATAGCAACGATATCTGTTAGATAATACTCACCTTGGGCATTCTCGTTTGATAAGTTACCTAACCAGCTTTTTAAAAGCTTGCCATTCACAGCCATAATACCGGTGTTAACCTCGGTAATTAATAACTGCTCTGGTGTTGCATCTTTTTGCTCAACAATACCTACTAACTTACCATCAACGCGTAACATACGACCGTAACCATTCGGGTTAACAAGGTTTACCGTAAGTACGGCTAAGCCATTGCTAGGAGTTGCAGCAAGTAAACGTTCAAGCGTTGATTGCTTCGTAAGTGGTACATCGCCGTATAAAACTAAAACCGTATCTTCATCATTAATATGAGGGTTTGCTTGTGCTACGGCATGGCCAGTACCAAGCTGCTCAGCTTGAAGTACCCAGTTTACATTGTTGTCAGCAAGTTGTTGTTGTAATAATTCGCCGCCATGACCATAAACCAAGTTAGTTGATGTCGCACCAAGTGCATTAGCATTATCAATAACGTGCTGCACCATGGGCTTGCCTGCAACTTTGTGCAGTACCTTAGGAAGAGCTGAACGCATACGAGTACCTTTACCCGCAGCTAAAATAACCGTTGTCAGTGACATTAAAACAATTTCCTTCTTTCTTTGTTTTATTGAAATAAGTAAGCGAGCGTGAATTCAATAAGATTACGTAAGTCACATCATGCGCAAATACTCAACGACAACTTAGCAGTTGCCACTGAATCTTAGCTGAAATCAAACATTGCTTTCATATGCTTTATTGTAACGGGGATCAATGAAGGATATAAGTACAAAAAGCGATCTATTGCATAGATAGAAACATTATTTTTATTCAGGCACAAAAAAGCCCACATTAAGTGGGCTTTTAAAAACCAGATAGGCTTACTTTTTACGTAATTGCTGAATAACGCGTAGCTGAGCAATTGCTTCAGCTAGTTGCATTGCGGCTTGATTGTAATCAAGCTCAGCAGATGCACCTTTTGCCATTTGGGCTTCAGCGTCACGTTTAGCTTGCTCTGCAGCTTTCTCGTCCAGGTCTTCACCACGAACAGCTGTATCAGCAAGTACGGTCACTATGTTCGGTTGAACTTCTAGTGTACCGCCAGCAATATAGATGAGTTCTTCTTCACCAAATTGCTTAACTAAACGTACCATACCAGGTTTAAGGGCAGTTAGTAGTGGGGCGTGACCGGCATTAACACCTAACTCACCTTCACTACCAGATACTTGAATAGATTCTACTAAACCAGAAAATAATTTCTCTTCAGCACTTACTACATCAAGATGTACAGTCATAGCTGCCATACTACCCTCCTAATTACATGCTTTTGGCTTTTTCTTGAGCTTCTTCAATAGAGCCAACCATGTAGAACGCTTGCTCTGGCATATCATCAAACTCACCGTTTAAGATACCTTTGAAGCCTGCAATTGTGTCTTTAAGTGAAACGTATTTACCTGGCGCACCTGTAAATACCTCTGCCACGAAGAATGGCTGAGATAGGAAACGCTGGATTTTACGTGCACGAGATACAAGTTGCTTATCTTCGTCAGAAAGCTCGTCCATACCTAGAATCGCGATGATGTCTTTAAGTTCTTTGTAACGCTGAAGAACTGTTTGAACGCCGCGCGCTATACCGTAATGCTCTTCACCGATTACTTGTGGATCAAGCTGACGTGAAGATGAATCAAGAGGGTCTACCGCAGGGTAGATACCTAGTGATGCGATATCACGTGAAAGTACTACTGTTGCATCTAAGTGAGCAAACGTTGTTGCTGGAGATGGATCCGTTAAATCATCCGCAGGTACGTATACCGCTTGGATTGAAGTAATTGAACCAGTCTTAGTAGATGCGATACGCTCTTGAAGTACACCCATTTCTTCAGCAAGTGTAGGCTGGTAACCTACCGCTGATGGCATACGACCAAGAAGTGCTGATACTTCTGTACCCGCAAGTGTGTAACGGTAGATGTTATCTACGAAGAAAAGTACGTCGCGACCTTCGTCACGGAACTTCTCAGCCATAGTAAGACCTGTTAACGCTACGCGTAAACGGTTACCTGGAGGCTCGTTCATCTGACCGTATACAAGCGATACTTTATCAAGTACGTTTGAATCGTTCATCTCATGGTAGAAATCATTACCCTCACGTGTACGCTCACCAACACCTGCGAATACTGAGTAGCCGCTGTGCTCGATTGCGATGTTACGGATAAGTTCCATCATGTTTACGGTTTTACCAACACCGGCACCACCGAATAAACCAACTTTACCACCTTTAGCGAATGGACATACAAGATCGATTACCTTGATACCCGTTTCTAAAAGTTCAACTGAGCTTGATTGCTCTTCGTAAGTAGGTGCTGCACGGTGGATAGACATACGCTCGTCTTCACCGATTGGTCCTGCTTCATCAATTGGCTCACCAAGTACGTTCATGATACGACCTAGGGTCTTAGTACCAACTGGAACTTGAATTGCTTTGCCTGTGTTTTCTACTGAAGCACCACGACGTAAACCATCTGTAGTACCTAGTGCGATAGTACGTACCACACCGCCACCTAGCTGCTGTTGAACTTCTAAAGTCAAACCAGCTAAATCGCCATCTGTTACTTTTAGCGCGTCATATACGGCTGGCACGCTGTCTTGTGGAAATTCGATATCCACAACGGCGCCGATAATTTGGACGACCTTACCTAAACTCATGTCTATTCCTCTCGTTAATCTTTGCCTGAAGCATTAAACTGCTGCTGAACCAGAACAAATCTCACTAATTTCTTGTGTGATTGCTGCTTGGCGAGCTTTGTTATATACAAGCTGTAACTCATCCATAAGGTCACCGGCATTATCAGTTGCAGCTTTCATTGCAACCATGCGGGCAGCCTGTTCAGAGGCAGCGTTTTCAACTACACCTTGGTATACTTGAGACTCAATGAAGCGAACTAACAAAGACTCTAAAATAGCCTCTGGGTTTGGTTCATATAAGTAATCCCACGCATGTGTAGATACTTCTTCTTCAGCTTTTGGCAAAGGGAGTAACTGATCTACTATTGGCTCTTGCTTCATGGTATTAACAAAGTTGTTATATACCAGGAATAAACGGTCAATTTTACCTTCAGAGAATGCATCTAGCATTATTTTTACCGGACCAATTACGTCCTGCACTGAAGGTTTATCTCCAAGACCTGCTTTTTTAGCAAGCACTTGACCACCAAAACGCTGAAAGAAGCCAGCTGCTTTACTACCTAAAGTAGCAAAATCAGCATCTACGCCTTTCTCTTTCCACGCTTTAATGTCTAATGCAACTTTCTTAAACTCATTTGAGTTTAAGCCGCCACATAGACCACGGTCAGTAGAGATAACAATATAACCAACTCGTTTTACTTCACGCTCTTCTAAGAACGGGTGAGTAAAATCAAGATTTGCTTGAGCAACACGACCAATCACTTTACGTAATTTTTCAGCGTATGGACGGCTTGAAGCCACTCGTTCTTGCGCCTTTTTCATTTTAGACGCAGCAACCATTTCCATTGCGCTAGTGATCTTTTGAGTATTTTTAATACTGCCGATCTTGCTTTTAATCTCTTTTCCGCTGGCCATGACTCTCTCTCCGAATCAAGGTGTGCTTTAGCGGACTAAAGCGCACCATTAATAACTAAATTACCAAGTTTGCGTAGACTTACACTTCTCTAGAAGTTCTTTAAGCTGCGCTTCGATCTCGGCGTTGTAGTTACCTGTTTCATTGATTTGAGCCATAAGCTCTGCGTATGTGCTATTTGCGAAAGAAAGTAATGCCGCTTCGAAATCCATAATTTTTGAGATTTCGATGTCTTGCAAGTAACCTTTCTCAGCTGCGAATAACGACAAAGACATTTCAGCAACAGACATTGGCGCGTACTGTTTCTGCTTCATAAGCTCTGTTACACGCTCACCATGCTCAAGTTGAGCACGAGTAGCATCATCAAGGTCAGACGCGAACTGCGAGAACGCAGCTAATTCACGGTACTGAGCTAGGGCTAGACGGATACCGCCACCTAGTTTCTTAACGATTTTAGTTTGTGCAGCACCACCAACACGCGATACCGAGATACCAGCATTTACTGCCGGACGGATACCTGAGTTGAATAAGTCAGTTTCTAAGAAGATCTGACCATCGGTGATAGAGATAACGTTTGTCGGTACGAACGCAGAAACGTCGCCGCCTTGAGTTTCAATGATAGGCAATGCCGTCAATGAACCTGTTTTACCTTTCACTTCACCGTTAGTGAACTTTTCAACGTAATCAGTGTTTACACGTGATGCACGCTCTAAAAGACGCGAGTGAAGGTAGAATACGTCACCAGGGTATGCTTCACGACCTGGTGGACGCTTAAGTAGCAATGAGATTTGACGGTAAGCAACAGCTTGCTTAGATAAATCATCATATACAATTAATGCGTTTTCACCACGGTCACGGAAGTATTCACCCATAGTACAGCCCGAAAACGGTGCTAAGTACTGAAGTGCCGCAGATTCAGAAGCAGATGCTACAACTACAATAGTATTTGCTAGTGCACCGTGCTCTTCTAATTTACGTACTACATTAGCAATAGTAGATGCTTTTTGACCAACCGCTACGTACACACACTTAACGCCGGTGTCTTTTTGGTTGATGATTGCATCGATTGCTAGTGCAGTTTTACCTGTTTGGCGGTCACCGATAACAAGCTCACGCTGACCACGACCAACTGGGATCATAGCATCAATAGATTTGTAACCAGTTTGTACTGGCTCATCTACAGATTGACGCTCGATTACACCTGGTGCAATTTTTTCTACAGGTTCAAACCCGTCGTTATCTAAAGCGCCTTTACCATCGATAGGAGCACCTAGTGTGTTAACAACACGACCAAGTAGACCCGCACCAACAGGAACTTCTAAGATACGACCAGTTGTGTATACTTTTACGCCTTCTGTAAGGTCAGCGTAAGGACCCATTACTACTGCACCAATTGAGTCGCGCTCAAGGTTTAGTGCGATAGCATAACGGTTGCCAGGAAGCTCAATCATCTCACCTTGCATACAGTCAGCTAGACCGTGGATGCGGATGATACCGTCTGTAACAGATACGATAGTACCTTCGTTACGAGCTTCACTTACAACTTCGAACTTCTCAATACGTTGTTTGATCAGATCTGAAATTTCAGTGGAATTAAGTTGCATGCTCTTTTTCCCAATTACGATTGTAGTGTTGTGGCTAAGCGATTTAATTTACCGCGTAAAGAGCCGTCAATTACAGTATCACCCGCCTTAATTATAAGGCCGCCAACTACTGTAGCGTCTTCACTACAATTCAGCTTAACTTTGCGTGCGAAACGTTTTTCAAGTGCCGCTACCAATGATTCTTGCTGCTCTGCAGCTAGAGGTGTTGCCGAAATCACATCAATATCGATTTCTTTTTCATAGTCTGCTTTTAAAGCAGAAAATAAATGAGCAACTTCAGGTAGTGCGATCAAACGTCCATTTTCAGCCATCACCTTAACTAGGTTCTGACCTTGTTCGTTGAGCTGCTCACCACATAAGTTAATAAATAACTCAGCTTGTGCAGTAGCAGTAGGCAATCCAGCTAAAATGGTAGATGCCTGTTCATTGCTGGCAACGTGGCCAGCAAAGAACAACATGTCATTCCAGCTATCAATAGCGCCTTTTTCAACGGCAAGTTCAAAAGCCGCTTTAGCGTATGGGCGAGCGATAGTAGTCAATTCAGACATGCTCATACCCTCCTAATTACAGCTCAGCGACAAGTTTTTCAACGATGTCACTATGTGCGGCTTGATTGATTTCGCGCTCTAAAATTCGTTCTGCGCCAACCACTGCCAGAGTTGCTACTTGCTTACGTAGCTCTTCTGTCACACGGTTACGCTCTGATTCAATTTCAGAGTGCCCTTGAGCAATAATTTTTTCACGCTCTTGCTGACCACGAACAGTTTCTTCGTCAACAATTAGCACGGCACGCTTTTTAGCTTGTTCAATGATATCTGCCGCTTGAGCCTTTGCATCTTTAAGCTGTTCTGCAGCTTTATGTTGCGCTAGTTCTAAGTCTTTCTCGGCTCTATCAGAGGCAGCTAAACCATCTTCGATTTTCTTTTGGCGAGCTTCAATTGCACCGTTTAGTGGTGGCCATACGAACTTCATACAGAAAAGTACGAACACCGTAAATGCAATTAATTCACCGATAAGAGTGGCGTTTAAGTTCACAACCGCTCCTCCTTAAATAGTAAGCTGTTCAAAAAATAAAATTAAAGTACGAACAACAATACCATCGCGATACCAACACCAATCATTGCTACAGCATCGATTAGACCAGCTAGGATGAACATCTTAACTTGTAGTGAAGGAGCAAGTTCAGGTTGACGTGCACATGCTTCTAGGAATTTACCACCCATGTTACCGAAGCCGATTGCAGTGCCGATTGCACCAAAACCGATAAGTAAAGCTACAGCGATATACTTAAGACCGATCATTAGTTCCATTTTTTTCTCCAAAGTTTCAATTGTAAATTAAAGTTAAAAGTAAAATTGTAAATATAGTAATTAGTGATTATCCGAACTTGCCATGCTTAGGTATACGATTGTAAGCATCATGAATACGAATGCTTGCAATACAATTACCAAGATATGGAATACAGCCCACACAAAGTGCAACGGTAGTTGCATTAAACCTATAGCACCTATAAGGATGAAAATTAACTCACCTGCATATAAGTTACCGAACAAACGCAGAGCCAGTGAAAACGGCTTAGAAACCAATGCGATAAGCTCTAGTAATAGGTTGAATGGGATTAAAAGAATCTGCATAGCTGTATTGTTTGAACTAAACGGGTGAAGTGTTAGTTCTTTAATAAAACCGCCGATACCTTTGATTTTAATTGAATAACCGATCATCAATAAGAAAACACCTAGCGCTAACGCAGCTGTTAAGTTGATGTCAGTAGTAGGTACGATTTTCATGTATACGTCGTGTGAATCCATACCAAATGCAGTTTCGCCAACAACACCAGCAAATGCAGGTAGGAAATCAACTGGTATTAAATCCATTAAGTTCATTAAGAATATCCACACGAATATTGTTAATGCTAATGGTGCAATAAGCTTGCTCTTACCGTGGAAGGTATCGCGTACGTTGTCGCCAACGAACTCTACGATCATTTCAATAAAGCATTGAAATTTACCTGGTACACCCAGTGTTGATTTTTTAGCGGCACTACGGAAGATCCATAAAAATATAAGACCTAAACCGATTGACCATGCGAGGGTATCTACATGCCATGTCCAGAAACCACTGTCCGTACATGCTTTATTGAAGGCAAGACCAGCATCGGTCGAGCACATCTTAGCATTGGTTAAGTGGTGCTGAATATGGCTAGATAGAGTAACTTCTTCTGCAGCCATGTTATATCCCAAAAGTTAATGTTTAAAAAAAACGGGTGCGAACAATCCAGTTAATAACGCCAGTACATAGATACTAAAAAAAGGTAATAAAATTACCGAAAAATGCTTAAGTACTAGTGCAAACAATATGATTGTCAGCAAAAATTTTAGTGCGTTGCCTCGTTTTAGCGAGGAATACGCTTGATTTACCTTACTTGCACCCATATACCTGAATGCATAGATGGCAAATACACAGTGGGGAAGTACTGCTACAGCGCCTCCAGCTAATGCTGAGAGCCCGGCATTTACTCCCCAACCGATGAAAACTATTATGGCAGCAACCAATGCTACACTACCTTGCAAACAGATTAATTTAAATGCAGCCAATTGATAAGGCGCTGCTAACTTATTAGTCACGTTTAGTTAACCTTATTAGCGTTCTATTTGTCAGGGTATGAAAACTGGCGAAATTATACTGAATCCTACCAGTTTTGCAACTTGAGTCGGTGTATTGTGGTGCAAAAATGAGGCAATTGTCTCATTTTGGACATGATATTAATTAATGTTGGGAATAGTCTTGGTTTATACGGTTTAAAATCCCGTCTAATTCATCAAGGTTAGTGTAAGAAATAACCAAGTTACCCTTACCTTTTTTGTTGTAGTTAATTTCCACTTTTGCGCCTAAGTTATCTGCTAATTTCTGTTCTAACTGTTTGACATCTGGATCTTTTTCTACAATTTCTTTTTTAGGCGCAGGTTCTAAAATTGAACGGACTAATTTTTCAGTTTCGCGTACCGTTAATGCTTTAGCAACAGCCAATCGAGCAGTGTCTGATTGAGGTTCACCTTCTAGGGCTAATAAACAACGTGCATGACCCATTTCTATATCACCATGCTCTAACAATATTTTAACATCGTCATTTAAATTATTTAAACGCAGTAAATTGGTCACTGTTGTACGTGATTTACCTACAGCATCAGCCACTTGTTGATGAGTTAATTCAAATTCATTAAGTAAGCGGTTTAGTGCAATAGCTTCTTCCATGGCGTTTAAATCTTCGCGCTGAATATTCTCAATAAGTGCAATCGCAACCGCCGCTTCGTCAGGCACGTCTTTAATAATACACGGAACAACATCAAGCTTAGCAAGTTGCGCTGCACGCCACCTGCGCTCACCAGCGATAATTTCATAACTATTTTGTGCAATAGGGCGAACAACAATTGGTTGAATAATACCTTGCGATCGAATCGAGCTTGCTAATTCTTCCAGCGCTTCTTCTGACATATCTTTACGCGGCTGGTATTTACCCGAATGTAAAAACTCAATAGCTAACTTTTGTAATTCACTTTTTGGCTGCTCTAAGACAGCTGTATCCACCTCAGGTGCACTATTTTGGACACTTTGTGTTTGGCTTGGTGCTGGTTTTGATGAACTAAGTAAAGCATCGAGTCCTCGGCCTAAACCGCGTTTTTTAGCAGACATGTTATTTTTTTACCTCAAAGTTAGGCGACAATAGGAGATGTTTTTTCTTTTCTGCGTAACATTTCACCCGCAAGCGCTAAATAGGCTTTAGCACCACTTGATGCCCGGTCATAATACATGGCAGGTGCACCAAAACTTGGCGCTTCAGCTAAACGCACATTACGTGGGATCACTGTACGGTATACTTTATCACCAAAATGTTGTTTTAGCTGCTCTGATACGTCATTTGCTAAACGATTACGAGGATCGTACATAGTACGTAAAATCCCCTCAATTTGTAATTTAGGGTTTACCAGCTTTGCTAATTGGGTAATGGTGTCCATCAAGGCGGTTAAACCTTCAAGGGCATAATATTCACATTGCATTGGCACTAAAATAGAATCAGCTGCAGCCATCGCATTTACTGTTAGCATATTTAATGACGGTGGACAGTCTATGAAGATAAACTCGTATTGATCTGAGATTTTTTCAAGTGCATTTCGCAAACGGACTTCGCGAGCAAATAATTCCATTAATTTAACTTCGGCCGCAGTCACATCGCCATTTGCGGCGATTAAATGATATTCGCCAGATGTTTCTTTACAAACAACATCATCAATTGGCTTATCTTCAATTAATAAATCATAGATAGTGGCAACATCACTGTATTTATCGATACCACTCCCCATGGTTGCATTACCTTGAGGGTCTAAATCGATTAATAGCACTTTACGTTTTGTTGCAGCCATTGATGCTGCTAAATTTACAGCTGTGGTGGTTTTACCCACGCCGCCTTTTTGATTTGCTATTGCGATGACTTTTGCCACAGTGCTCTGATCCCTAGTCTTTAGAAAGAATAATTAAATGTCTTTGTGCATCTAACTCTGGAACTTCCAATGCTATTTTTTGCTCAAATTTAACGCCATCAGGTAATGATTCCAGCTCGTCACTAGGAAATACACCTTTTAATGCTATAAATTTACCCGAATGATCAATCAAGTGCGAACACCAGTCAACCATATCTTGTAATGAAGCAAATGCGCGGCTTAATACACCATCTAATTTAACACTTGGTTGATATTCTTCAACTCTAGACTGAACCGGGGTTACATTTTTAAGGCCTAACTCATGTTTCACCTGCATTAAAAATCGTACACGTTTACCTAAGCTATCTAATAATACAAACTGAGTATCAGGTAACGCGATTGCTAATACAATGCCAGGTAAGCCTGGCCCCGTTCCAACATCAATATAATGATGACCGGGTAGGTGAGGTGCAACAACTAAGCTATCCATGATGTGTTTTATCATCATTTCTTCAGGCATTCGCACTGAGGTTAAGTTATATGCTTTGTTCCATTTGTTAAGTAGCTCAACATATTGAACGAGTTGTTGCTGTTGTTTTTCAGTTAGCGCAATATCAGTTTGCGCTAACAAAGAGGTCAATTGTTGCTGTAACACAGTATTCCTTAATCATTACGCGATTTTACGTAACAAGCCTTGCTTCTTTAGATACACTAATAATAACGAAATAGCAGCAGGGGTGATACCAGAAATACGCGATGCTTGGCCAATGGTATCCGGACGCGCAGCTGTTAACTTAGCAACAACTTCATTTGATAACCCTGAAACAGTCGAATAATCATAATCTTTTGGCAATACAGTTTCTTCATGACGAAGTTGTTTGTTGATCTCATCTTGCTGGCGAGCAATGTAGCCGGCATACTTAGTGTGGATCTCAACTTGCTCAAGTGCTGATGCATTATCAAATTCAGATCCTAGACCATCAATTGCCATAAGATCGTTATAACGAATTTCAGGACGACGCAAAAGATCTTCTAAGCTCGCTTCACGTATTAATGGTGTCTTAAGTAAACTGTTTACTTGATCAATAACAGCGTGATCTTTGTGGATCCAGGTTTCTTTAATTCGTTGTGATTCTTTTGCGATCACATCCATTTTTTCGTTAAATGATTGCCAACGCTCATCATTAACCAAACCTAATTCACGACCTTTTGCAGTCAAACGAATATCAGCATTATCTTCACGTAGTAATAAACGGTATTCAGCACGACTAGTAAACATACGGTATGGTTCTTTAGTACCGAGTGTTGTTAAGTCATCAATAAGTACACCTACATAGGCTTCATCACGACGTGGTGTCCAAGGTTCTTTACCTTGAACTTGTAATGCCGCATTCATACCTGCGATTAACCCTTGTGCACCGGCTTCTTCATAACCAGTGGTACCATTGATTTGGCCAGCAAAGAATAAACCATCAATAAACTTAGTTTCGAGTGATTTTTTTAAATCACGAGGATCAAAAAAGTCATATTCAATAGCATAGCCCGGACGACAAATATGAGCATCTTCAAAACCCGCTATTGATTGCACAATCTCTAGTTGTACATCAAAAGGTAAGCTGGTTGAAATGCCGTTAGGATAAAGCTCGTAAGAAGTAAGTCCTTCAGGCTCGACAAATATTTGGTGCTTGTCTTTATCAGCAAAACGAACAATTTTATCTTCAATAGAAGGGCAGTAACGCGGACCAATGCCTTCAATCACACCTGAATACATAGGTGAGCGATGTAAGTTATTGCGGATCACGTCATGCGTTTTTTCATTGGTATAGGTGATATAGCATGGGATCTGTTGTGGATGATCTGATTGCTTTCCTAAAAATGAAAATACAGGTGTAGGCGCATCCCCAGGTTGCTCTTGCATCTTACTAAAATCGACGGTACGGGCATCAATACGTGGTGGAGTACCTGTTTTTAAGCGATCTACTCGAAATGGTAGCTCACGTAGGCGATCTGCTAATGCGATTGAAGGTGGATCACCCGCTCTGCCGCCTTTAAAATTCTCAAGACCAATATGAATCTGTCCACCAAGGAAAGTACCCACGGTCAATACAACAGATGGTGCGCTAAAGCGTAATCCCATTTGGGTCACTACGCCTTTAACTTGATTATTTTCTACAATGAGATCATCACACGATTGCTGAAAGATCTTTAAGTTATCTTGGTTTTGTAGGATGTCTTGGATAGCCGCTTTATAAAGAGCACGATCAGCTTGTGCGCGAGTTGCACGAACAGCAGGGCCTTTAGATGAATTTAATGTACGAAATTGGATCCCGCCTTTATCAATAGCTTGCGCCATCGCACCACCTAGTGCATCAATTTCTTTTACCAGGTGACCTTTGCCAATACCACCAATAGCTGGGTTACATGACATTTGACCAAGGGTATCCATGTTGTGAGTTAGCAGCAGGGTATTCATTCCCATTCGCGCAGCAGCAAGCGCAGCTTCTGTACCTGCATGTCCACCACCAACAACTATAACATCAAAACTTTCGTGAAAAATCATTTCAGGATCCTACTTAAATCAACCAGCAAACTACCAAGGGGAACGTATTCTACCTATAAATTGACAGAAGATAAATGATTAAACTCTCGCCAAGATCTAAGTAAGTGATCTCTAATAATATAAAGGATCTTTTAAAGAGATCTTTTATTTCTATTACTACTAGTGATCGCCATTTCTGTTGATAAGGTTTAGTTTATAATTGAAAACATGAAGTTAGATCCGATCTAAAGGTGTTTATATGATCGGATCAAGATAGATATAAGCTCTGATCAAAAAGGCTATTTATACACAGGGGGTTTATCTTCGGATCTTATCCAATGGATAACACCCCTTTAAAACGCAATTAGATCATAGCTTATCCACAATCCGATCTAAATTATAGATAAATTGTGTATAACTTTAGCTGGTGGACTTGTATTAGATCACTGTGTTTTAAGATTGTTTATTTCGATCCACTCAGGTAACCAAGTTAAAGCTGTGTCTTCTGGTAGTTCTTCATCCAAAATATTCAGTTCTAACCTTGGCGCTGTACACTCAGCTCCTTTACTTATAAGTAGTTGTTCTAGATTACGACCTGCTAGGTTGTAGGTATCGTAACTGGTATCACCGAGGCCTATTACACTGAACTTTAATCCTTTTAGATCATCAACTTGGTTAATATCATCAATGAAGGGTAATAGGTTTTCAGGGTAGTCACCCGCACCGTATGTTGAGGTGCATAATAACCAAATAGTATTTGCTTGATCTATTTGAGAAAAGTCAGGTTGATCATGTACTTCAGTGGTGATCCCTTGCGAGATTAACTGCTCGGCCAGTTGTTCACCTACATATTCTGCAGATCCCATTTGACTACCGATGATAATGTTTACTGAATACATGTTTTAGTTGATCGCTTTCCTGCTAGATTTGATGGTTATGATAAACAAGTTTACTGCGCAGTAAAGTAGATAATCGATCTTTGTATAAGTTTTTATGGTTTAAAACTATACAACAAAATATGAATTTTATTAAGGTATTGATTTTAAATGATAAAATAATATATTCCTAATTGTAATCTTATGATCAAGCTGTTGATAAATAGTAAGAAAGCTCTGTTCTTTAATTATGTTATTGCCAGTTATATGGCCTAAGCTTTTGATCTTTAATTTCGTCGTTAATCTTAATTACGATTTTTTAAGTGCTTTGACGCTCTATATTTGATTGTGGATAGAAAGCTTGTTGATAACGATCATTTTGTTAGGTTATGGATTTTAATAAAACTGAAAATTTATTAGTAATCGACTTAAATTTACAAATTAAGTGCATTTTTGTGGTTTTATTAAACAAATTAGAGGGGCGTAGCTAAAATTAATTAGTTATTTATTCCTCGTTCAGCTAAATATGGCTCGATCAGCAGCAATTGTGGATAACAAATTTTACAGATCGAGATCTAAAGCAGTTTTAATTGGTTGTTTTTGGTTTTTTGAGTGTAAGTTTTTTCTAGTTTTCAGGTAACAGCTTCGCATGTATTAGTAAAAATTGTGCTAATCCATGTTGATTTAAAAATACGGACACGAACTTTGTTCACCATTTTCTTTGCACGAGCTAGTGCAATCTTATCCTGTAATACTTTTCCACCAGCTTATCAGTTGTTAAAAACGATACCCTCATTTGTTCATTTTACCTTTCTTGTGAGTTTAAAAATTGATTTGGAAGTATAGAGAAAATCACAAAACGGAAATCTCGAGGCTAAAATGCCGAGTAGCTTAGTTTTAAAATCATACAAACAGTGCGTATCCGAGCATATTGTCGTAACAAAAAAGCTAACTAATCTAAAGCAACAAAGCTGAGCCGTGTGATTTCTGTTGAAATACAGCGCGAACTACTGTGGTTTATATTTGTGTTGTTTATAGTGGGGTGGTCGTGTGACCCATAATGCTGCGAATGCAGCTCCTCAGGAACGTGTTGCGGGCAGTGGATACGCCCTTTTTCTTGGTGCTCATTTCGAGCTAGTTCATAAATAAAATTATCACAGTGATCAGAGATTGCAACACCTTTTTGACACGCTCAAATCTCCATCCCTCTTCTGGCCCTGCAATTTTTCAGGACGGATTGTGTGTCGAGGCATCATGAGCCGTGGCCTCGACGGGCGACTCTGCGAGTCGTCCCTACCTCTTTCGAGTAGGGACGACTCACTTTAAATCCCCAAGTCTTTTAATGATTACTTTAAAATTATTGCCATCTCGGTCATCAATTAATTCAATATCAGGATAAGCTTTAATTGCGCGCTTTATTCCACTGCCAAGCCCTCGATAAGGTAAAATTTTAGGCGCAAAAGACGCTAAAATTGGATTTCTTACATTTGAGTTACCCATTTTGATATTTTCTATCGTTAGATTATTAGGCAAGTGACCGGGACTCACAATTTCAATTCGATCAGCAAACACTAAAACTTTAATCGATCCGGATACAAAGTAATCGCGATGAATAAGTGCATTGGCAATAAGCTCTTCAAGCACGATTCTCGGAATTTCTGGCTCACCTACAGAGTTGATGCCTTTTTCATTCTGCACATGTCGAATGTTAGCCAACACAAACCCTAGAACTTTTTGGAACACATCCGACAGTTTTCCGTTAATGTCCTGACTGTCGATATACTGCTCGTCTTCGATATCAACACCCGGAAAGGCTACCGCTTTTACAATAAAAACGGGTAAGCGTATTTGGGGTCGTGACGCAAACAACAAAGTACCGCAGATGTTAAGCTGTCCACTCTTTGCCAAATTCATGTTTTCAAGCAGTTGAACGCGTGGGACGTCTTGATCTTCAACCCGTTCGCCGTATTCCCTTTCGAAAAATGTTTCAAAAAACTCATGGTCTATGTCTGCAACTGAACTTCCTCCAACAGGGATCTCATCAGCATGTATCAGTGCAGCTTCTTGAAACATTCTTTGGAGTTCTTCGCGTGCGCTAACTTTGGATTTGTTAGCGCTATTTTTTACCCAAACATGTAAGTTGCCATCCATATAAGGTTTGCTAATGCCTTCAGGAACATCAACAATCATCACCATACCACTGGGTAAAGCAATGTTTTCCGTGGTTACAGAAACCGGTGGTTTTACATCCTTTGCTGCATTAGAAACCAACTGATTGATTCGGCCCATATCCTCAATAGTTAGTCCTTGAATGCCCCCCTCATCAGTAACCCCGATAAGCAATAAACCACCTTTCGAATTACTGAATGCGGCCAACTCCTGCACCAGGCTTTCAGCTCGGGTAATATTTTGTTTAAACTGATGCCTTGAGTCTTCACCGTTGGCAATAATGGCTAAGAGTTCTTCGGTTTCCATGCTTCATATACCTGCTTACGTTTCTCGAAGGCTTCGGCACCACCTTCCATAATACTAACAATGCGTTGCTGAACTTCAGCACAGTCAATGCTGCCGTTAACTAACGCGATATGGTCATCTTGATACTCACAGGCAATCACTTGTTCAGCATCACCCAGTACCGGAATATTTGCGTTGTGTGTCGCGAAAATAAACTGGGTAGAAGGCTTAAGCTGGCGAATCAGCTTGATGACATCGTCATAGATGGTTTGGTTATCCAAATCATCTTCCGGCTGATCGATGATCACTACGTCGTTTTCTTGCTGACTCAACACAAACAGCATCAACGCCGATGCCCGTTGCCCCAACGAGTGGTGTGCCAGTGCTTTACCGTGATACTCGATGGTAAACACATTCGGCACTTGCCAGGTTAACAAGGCTTCTAGGTTGTCTTCAAAATACTGCCAGAAGGTATCAAAAGAGCCGCTAAGCGTGCTTTTCAGCTTTTCAACGTCGCGATAGGCCGATGCAAAGTCATTGTATTCATCCACCACACTTTGCAACGTTGCTTCACGAATACGGCTCCCTCGATATAAATCTTGGATGTGCTTAAGCATGGCAGCCTTATTCGCCTTAAATTGTGGCACAATTTTAAGGGGGGAATCAGCTCGATTGATCTTGCTCAGCACCTGCTCAATAGTGCGGTACTCCTCCAGCCATAGATCATTAAGCTGCGCTAATTCACGCTCTAGGGATTGATTCAAATCCGCATACTGCTGCTCGCTTTTGGCGAGTACGGCTAACATTTGCTCTGCTTGGTCTAACAAGCTTTTAAGCTGCTTAAATTCTTGCGGACTTATTGCTTGTGCACCGGCTTGCTTAAGCTCTGTGGCCAACTTACGTTCAATCTCAGCAAACTCTTCCTTCAGCGCTTGTTTTTGTTGCACAAAGCCAGAAAGTTTCTGCTGTAACAGAGCAACCGTACTGTGACCATTTAGCACTGTTTGTTTGATGCCATCAAAGCCTGCAATCAACTGCTGATAGGTAGTAAAAAAGTCATTAAAAAATGCTTGGTTCTGAGCAGATTTATACAGCGCCTGATTTTTTAGCTCATCTTCAAAGTTGGCCAAAAAACTATTGAGCTCTGAAAGATAATGTTTGGCACTTTGAATGACTTGTAGTGCTTTGCGTTCGTCGCGCTCAAAGTCAATTTGCTTTTGTAGCTTAGTTTCAACACCGTGTTGCTGATAGAACCTTAGCTTAAATTCAGCATCTTGCTTTTTCTGTAACCATTCTTGCTTTTGCGTTGCTGCTCGGGTAAGGCGCTTAATCTGATTAATCGCATCCACCACCCGCTGACGACCTTGCTCAATATTTTGTCGAATGGGTACCAACGCTTCGCCAAGCAGTTTTTCAATCAAGTCTTTTTCAAAGCCAGCGCCAGTGCTGGAAAGGTCTTTCTGGCCAAAGTAAATTGGCTGGTGCAATACCGTTTCACGCACCGACACGCCCGGTTGTAACTGACCATTCACATATACATCGGGGCGCTCACCCAATATACGACGGATTTGATAAGGCTGGCCTCGGCGGTCAATGGCGTCAATGGTAATTTTGCCGCCACTACGTAGTAAATGTTTTACCAGTCCTTCTTTGTATTCCACATCTGATGATTTATCGCCAAACGGAATATTCAGTGCGTAGCGTACCCCCTCAAGCACAGATGATTTACCACTACCACGGATACCAATCAGGGTATTGAGCTCAGGCGAAAGGCAAATTTCTGTACCACCTAAAGTACCAGCCCCTTCGAAGTGGATTTTTTGAATATACGAATGCTCATATCTGGGTAACTCTGCACTGACTCTGGAGGCTTTGTCACGCAGCGCAAACTTAACCGCTTCAAAGCTAAATGAGCCTAGCTTTAGGTAACTAGCTTCTTTTCGAGCCGTCATATCCGCGAGATTCTTAGCGTCGCAACCTTCCACTTCAGCCGGATATAAATTACTTAACGACTGCTGGATTTTTACTCGCTCATCGCGGGTACGAACTTTTTGAAATGCCAATGCTCTGCGTCTTACTGCCGCATTATCAAATAAATCTTTTATTCGCCCTGGTGCGAGTTCTTTCCATAACCCTTTTGGCGCTTCAACATGTGCAAATGTGAGAAAATAATCTTTGTGAAACTTATCCAGTTCACGAACTGTTTCTACAATATCGTGGTTCGATCGCGCATTTTCATCTTCAAAGTTCGAAATACCAGCAAAAGTCAGGCTGAGAAATGTCTGAATATGGTTGGTTTGTTCTTTGTTATTAAACCACTCATCTGAAAATATCACTAAAGTATGCACACCGGCCTGGCCATCTTTAATGGATAGCTCAACGCCAGGCAATAAACCAATGCCTGATTTTTTGGCTTTTTTGCGCAGCGTCTTAAATTCATTTAGATCAAACTTGTTGTGGTTAGTAATCACACCAAGACCAATACCTGCATTAGCTAGTGCCGCGACATACTGGTTTGCATAGTCGTTCTCTTCACCATTATAAGTAAACTCTTTATCAGCGCGTGTATGAAGGTGGAAGTCTGCTTTTAACCATTTGCTGCCATACGAAAAAATAGAGTTACTCATTTATAATCTACCTCATTTAAGGGGGTATTTATTTTTACCATAATATTTTTTGTGCAAGCATAGTTTTCTTCTTTATATAATTTGACACTGTGTAATGTATGCAGTGAGGCGCAATTTAAATGTCTACGCTCCTAAATTATGAATTTTTAACTTTTACTTGCTCAAAAAGTTCGTGAATTTCACAGTCAAATAAAAGGCAAAGCTTATCTATAGCTATAAGATCTACCTTTTGAGCCGTTTCACGATAAAGTAAGGTAATTGTATTTCTGCTTAGACCAGTTTCTCTGGCAACATCAGCTATTCGCATTTTTCGCTCACCCATGAGTTTTGCGAGATGGCACTTAATCACCGTTAGCCCCTAACAACTTTTTAATTGTGGAAAGAATAGCAGTATAAAGCTAAGAAGCAATTTTTTAAGTTCAAATGACAAAATTATATCTCAATGTGTAACCACTCCTTTCAAATCCTGTAAAGCCATAAATCGGAACCCGGCAAGCGGGGCCCCTTTCTTCGCAACCCTTCGGGCGATTTCTAGCTTGACTGGCGTAGTGAAGGTTATCCAAGAGGTATGCGGTGCTCTGAGTGGCAAGTACTCGATGTTTTCACATATTCTGGATACAACTGGCTTTTCAAATAAAAACGGGCAAGAGGGAAAGTAAATAAGCCTATATTTATCTGTTTCCCCTAATCTAATCTTCTTTATTAAAATAGACTTGGTAGGGTGCTCATGGCTCTTTTACTGTCGAACTAAATAACTTCTTCCTCTTTGGTGGACCAATAGTGGCCCACAACAAAGAGGTCGATGGGCCATTCGAGAGCCATATTATGAAACTAAAGAAAGACTTAAAAGCTATTAAATTTATCAATAAATTAGGTGTTGGTTTACCTTGTTATTTACCGATACAGAATGAGCTAAATATTTTGCCGAGCAGGTCATCTGAGGTAAATTCGCCAGTAATTTCATTGAGGTAATGCTGTGTTAAACGCAGTTCTTCAGCCAGGATTTCACCAGCAATATGCATCTCTAATTGGTCTTTACCTGTATGCAAATGGTGTGCAGCACTTTCTAGCGCATCTAAATGACGACGGCGTGCCATAAAACCGCCTTCTGTTGCGCCATCAAACCCAATACATGCCTTTAAGTGAGTACGAACTAACTCTATACCATCAGCATTTTTAGCACTGAGACTTATCACGGGATATTGCTGATCTTCACTCATACCTACTTCATCACCCGATAAATCAGCTTTATTTCGGATCACAGTTACCCCCATACCGTCTGGAAGCTTAGCCATAAACTCCGGCCAAATTGCATGTGGGTCGGTGTCTGTGGTGTCTGTACCATCGAGCATAAATAACACCCGATCAGCTTGGTTAATTTCATCCCATGCGCGCTCAATACCTATTTGCTCTACTCGGTCTGGGCTTTCACGCAGGCCTGCTGTATCTATAATATGCAGCGGCATACCATCAATGTGGATATGTTCACGCAGTACGTCACGCGTTGTTCCTGCAATCTCAGTTACAATGGCGGCTTCTCTACCTGCTAAGGCATTAAGTAAGCTTGATTTACCTGCATTAGGGCGCCCAGCAATAACTACACGCATACCTTCGCGCATAATACTGCCTTGCTTAGCCTGATTGGTGACATTGTAAAGCTGCTCTATTATGGCATTTAAATCACCTGAGACTTTACCGTCTGATAGAAAGTCGATTTCTTCATCGGGAAAATCAATCGCTGCTTCAACATACATACGTAAGTGAATTACTTTTTCTACTAGGGTGTCAATATGCTTTGAGAACTCACCTTGAAGCGATTGCAAGGCGCTTTTAGCTGCTTGCTCACTGGTTGCATTTATTAAGTCTGCAATGGCCTCTGCTTGGGTTAAATCCATTTTATCGTTCATAAAGGCGCGCTCTGAAAACTCACCCGGCTTGGCAAGTCTTACGCCGTCTATTTGGCTTATTTCCTTTAATAGCATGTCCAGTACAACTGGGCCGCCGTGACCTTGTAACTCAAGTACATCTTCGCCGGTAAATGAATTAGGACCAGCAAAGAAAATAGCAATGCCTTGATCAAGTTGTTTGCCTGCAAGGTTTTTAAACGGCACATAGTCGGCGTAGCGAACTTTAGGGCAACGACCAATAATTTGCTCTGCAACACTCTTTGCTAAGCTACCTGAAACGCGAATAATACCTACACCACCACGCCCTGGCGCGGTTGCTTGTGCTGCAATTGTATCTTGATTGATCATGCTAATAATTTGCCAACTAAATGAATAACGATATGTGCGTATTGTAACCTATGGATTTATTTGTAGCGAATAGCTATGGTGAAAAACAGGCAATAAAAAAGGCGACCTAAGTCGCCTTTGTATAAGTAATGGCTAAGTTAGCCCCTTACTTTTATTCCTTGTTTTTCCATCCCGCGGTAAATATAGAGCATTTGCGCGATTGAAATAAGGTTAGATACTAACCAGTAAAGTACTAGGCCTGACGGGAACCATAAGAAGAACACAGAGAAGATAACCGGCATAAAGGTCATCATCTTTTGTTGCATCGGATCAGTTACTGTCATTGGTTGTAGCTTTTGAGTAATGAACATACTAGCACCAAATAAAACGGGTAATACGTAGTATGGGTCCATTGCTGATAAGTCAGTTAACCAAAGGTAAAACTCTGCATGACGAAGTTCTGTTGATTCTAAAAATACGTAGAACAAGGCTAAGAAAATAGGCATTTGTAGCAAAATTGGGAAGCA
The DNA here is from genome assembly GCF_049257175.1 of Pseudoalteromonas mucoides. Classification (NCBI taxonomy): domain Bacteria; kingdom Pseudomonadati; phylum Pseudomonadota; class Gammaproteobacteria; order Alteromonadales; family Pseudoalteromonadaceae; genus Pseudoalteromonas; species Pseudoalteromonas mucoides. The sequence goes on along the minus strand of NZ_JBMMUC010000023.1, from coordinate 42,367 downwards.
GCCACCCATAGGGTTTACCTTCTCTTTGCGGTACATTTCCATGGTTGCTTGGCCGAATTTTTGACGGTCATCACCATACTTTTCTTTCAATGCAGCCATTTTAGGTTGCAGCGCACGCATCTTCGCCATTGAGGTGTATTGCGCTTTAGTTAATGGGTACATTAATGACTTAACAATAATAGTAATGGCAATAATCGCCAGACCCCAGTTACCTAAAATTCCGTACAACCATTTTAGTAATACAAATAATGGCTGTGAGATAAACCATAACCAACCGTAATCAACTGTTAAATCTAGGTTAGGGTGAATCGCTTCTAACTTATCAGACTCTTTCGGGCCCATGTAGTAAGTAGCACCAATGGTAGATTGTTGGTTAGCTTGTATATTTACTGGCTCACCTTTAGCACCTATGATTGCGGCATTGCCTGACGCAATTAAACTGTACAGTGTATTTTGTTGTTCTTGTACAGGTACCCAAGCACTTACAAAGTAATGCTGAATAAAGGCAACATAGCCACCTTGCGTATTAATGCTAAGGTTTTTATCAGCCATGTCTGAAAAGCTGTATTTGTCGTATTTTTCTTCGCTTGAGCCATAAGCAGCACCAAGGTAGTTTTGGTCAACTAAGCTACCTTTTTCTTGAACAGTACGCTTAATTTGCGTGTAAAGCTGTACTTGAATTGGCTCAGCAGTGGTGTTGTTTACCTTGTATTCTAAAGCAACATCGTATTGGCCTTTTTTGAATACATAGGTTTTAGTAAACGTAACACCTTTACTATCAGTAAACGTTAAAGGAACACGAAGCTCATCACCATTCATTGTATAGCTTTTTTGTTCTGTACTATAAACAGGGCGGCCATTTGCTGATGCATCAGGACCATTTAAGCCAATTAAACCACTTTGTGAGAAGTATTGATTGCCATCAAACTCACCTAAAAGCATAAATGGTGTTTCTTCACCTTTTACTTCTTCATATTGGAGCAAGTCTGATTCAACAATATCACCACCGCGGGTATCAATTTTTACTGTGAATACGTCTGTTGTAACTTCGATTACTGAACGTTTTGCACTGGTTGCTGCAGTTGGTAAGTCACCATCTGTAGATGAAGGTACATAATCATCAGAATCAGGTGAGTTAGATTGTAGTGTTTGTGTGTTGGCACTAGGATCGGCTTTTGGTGCGTTGTAATCGTTATTCCATTCTTGGAACAGTAAAAACGATACAAGCATCAAACCGATGAATAAAAACGTGCGTTGCGATTCCATAACAGCTCTTATTTCTCGTGTTGGTGGTTAATATGGGTTGTTTTTTCAGGTACGGGGTCGTCTCCGCCTGAATGTAAAGGGTGACATTTTAATATGCGTTTGAGCGCTAACCAACTGCCTTTTACTGATCCGTGCAAATTAATTGCTTGAATAGCATAACTTGAGCAAGTGGGATTAAAACGACAATGCGGGCCTAACAGTGGGCTAATCCACTTTTGATAACCGCGAATTAAAAACACTAAACAGAACTTTGGAAAAGCAACAAGTGGTTTAAGTAACCTCATGATGTTCTATCCTCTGTGTAGATTTAGTGGGTTGATACCATGAATTTAAACACCCGAAACGGAATTTTAAATGCATGATTAAAAGGTGAGCTAAAGATACCTTAATTAACCCTATAATTCTATTGCTATTGGCTTTGTTTATTGGATTTAGCCGATTTGTTAGGGCGTTTTTTAAATGGTGGAGGCTTAGGTGCGCCAGGTTTGCAGCGTTCATTAATTTTGCGCCACAACTTCGTTAATTGTTTAGTGAGCTCTTCGTTTGATTGTTCATCAATACCACTTTTAACCATTAACACAATATCGATATTATCAATCGTGTGCTGATTTAAACGAAAACTTTCGCGAGCAAGACGTTTAATACGGTTACGTTGGCAGGCTTTTTTAACTCGTTTTTTAGCAACAGTAAGTCCTAAGCGAGGTTTTGCTTGGTCATTGGGTTTTGCTAATAAGGTAAAGAAAGGAGTTGCAGCCCGAGCGGGTTCACTAAATATGCGAGAGTAATGCGAGGGAGTTAACAGACGTAACTCCCTGCCAAAGTTAAAGTCTTCCACTTATATATTAAGCAGAAAGAACTTTACGGCCTTTAGCGCGGCGACGAGCTAATACTTTACGGCCATTTACAGTTGCCATGCGAGCACGGAAACCGTGAGCACGTTTGCGTTTTAAAACGCTAGGTTGAAAAGTTCTTTTCATAACAATTCCATCCGATCGGTTAAAGGTTAAAACATCCTATGCAGGTCGCGATCCTGGCACAGGTGCCATTGCGAGCGCGAGATATTATAGAGGAAGGTAACAAATGTCAATCATAATTACGCCGCAAACACTTTAATTATAAAGGATCCTATTGTGGGATCTTATAGGATCATCATTAATATAGAGTTTTCCACAGCCTCTGTATAAAAAGTGCATAAAAGCTTGGGGTAAGTAAATTAGATCATACATTTTAATCGCGATCTAGTGTCTTTTTTGTTATGATCACTCATTAGCATTAAAAATATTATTTGTTTAAAATCAGCTTGTTACTGTTTTTTGTGGCCGAGATCATGTTTTTCAAAAAAATCAATCTTGTACTTGTGGATAAAGTGCCTTCATAATACTCGGTCTTGGGTTAATAAATTGCCTAAATAATAGTAATTAAAGTATGATTTTTGGTCACCTTGATATGACCGGGAATAAAAACTAAATCTTTGGGAGTTTAACTGTGTATCTGTCGGTTTGGCAAAGTTGTTTATATGTATTGCAAGATGAACTGCCTTCGCAGCAGTTCAGTATGTGGGTAAGACCACTACAAGCAGAAAGTACCGAAGATACCCTGACTATTTATGCGCCTAACCGTTTTGTGCTTGATTGGGTAAGAGAGAAGTACCTAAATCGCATTAATGAATTGCTTGTTGAGATCTGTAAAGATGAAGCGCCAGAGTTGCGTTTTGACGTTGGCAGTAAGCCGATTCTTAATACACAAATGGCTCCGCCTGTAGTAGAAAGCACAACCCCCGTAAATCAACCTGCTGCTAAACAAGCGCCTAAAGCGGTTAAGCAAGCTGTTGAACCTGCACCTAAGTCTGGATATAAATCAAATATCAAAGAAAACTATACCTTTGATAGTTTTGTTGAGGGTAAATCTAACCAGTTAGCGAAAGCGGCGGCAACACAAGTTGCAGATAACCCTGGTGCTGCCTTTAACCCTGTATTTATATATGGCGGAACCGGCTTAGGTAAAACGCACTTATTACATGCCGTAGGTAATGGCATCATGGCGAATAAGCCAGATGCTAAAATCGTGTATATGCATTCAGAGCGTTTTGTACAAGATATGGTAAAAGCGCTGCAAAATAACGCCATTGAAGAATTTAAGCGTTATTATCGTAGTGTTGATGCATTAATGATTGATGACATTCAATTTTTTGCTAACAAAGAGCGTTCTCAAGAAGAATTCTTCCATACTTTCAATGCGTTACTTGAAGGTAACCAACAAATTATTTTAACCTCTGACCGTTATCCAAAAGAGATTGAAGGGGTTGAAGACCGCCTTAAATCACGCTTTGGTTGGGGTTTAACCATTGCTATTGAGCCGCCAGAGCTTGAAACGCGTGTTGCTATTTTGATGAAAAAAGCGCAGCAGAGTAAAATTAACTTACCTCATGAAGTCGCGTTTTTCATTGCAAAAAAACTGCGTTCAAATGTACGTGAGTTAGAAGGTGCACTTAACCGTGTAATTGCCAACGCTAATTTTACCGGCCGCCCAATTTCAATCGACTTTGTTAAAGAGGCACTGCGTGACTTACTTGCCTTGCAAGATAAGCTGGTCACTATTGATAATATTCAGCGCACTGTTGCTGAGTATTATCGTATTCGTGTATCAGATTTACTTTCAAAACGCCGTAGCCGCTCTATAGCAAGGCCGCGCCAAGTTGCTATGGCATTATCAAAAGAACTCACTAATCACAGTTTACCCGAGATTGGTGACGCTTTTGGTGGACGCGATCACACCACTGTATTGCACGCGTGCCGCAAAGTTAAATCGCTACGTGATGAAAGTCACGAAGTTAAAGAAGATTATCAAAACCTAATAAGAACATTGTCATCTTAAGGCTGACTTTACTATGCAAATAACCATACCAAGAGATCAATTTTTAAAACCTTTAGTGCAAGTGTCGGGTGCTATAGAACGCAAACACACTTTGCCGATTTTATCTAACGTGTTGTTAGAGGTCGTAGATGGTCAGTTGGCCATGACAGGTACTGATCTTGAAATTGAGCTAGTCGCTAACGTATTTGTTGGTGACGATGTTGAAGATACAAAGCTAACGTTACCAGCAAAAAAATTGCTCGATATTTGTAAAAGTTTGCCAGATGGTTGTGAGTTAACATTATCTAGCCAAGACCATCAGTTGCTTTTAACGAGTGGTAAAAGCCGATTTTCATTAACAACGCTTGCTGCTGAAGATTTTCCTAATTTAGAGCAGTGGGATGGCGAAGTTGAATTTCAGTTAACGCGATTAGAGTTACGTAAGCTTTTAGAAAGCACACATTTTTCTATGGCTAATCAAGACGTGCGTTATTACTTAAATGGTATGTCGTTTGAAGTTGATAATGCTGATATTAAAACAGTGGCAACAGATGGCCACCGTTTAGCTATTGCACAAAAAGAACTACCGCAGTCATTAAATACCCAGCGCCAGTTAATTATACCGCGTAAAGGTGTGCAAGAAATTATGCGCTTAATGGTTGCCGACGAAGAGCTGGTAACTATTCAGTTTGGTGCTAACCATATTCGAATAATCGATACTGAGTTTACATTTACCAGTAAATTGGTCGATGGTCGTTTTCCTGACTATCGCCGAGTATTACCGCGCGGTGGTGATAAAGTCATTACCGCTAATCGTGAATGGTTGCGCAGTGCGTTTCAGCGTGTATCTATTTTATCAAATGAAAAGTTTAGAGGCGTTAGGCTAAACCTTTCTGAAGGTTTACTAAAAATAACTGCAAACAACCCAGAGCAAGAGCAAGCAGAAGAAGTGGTTGAGGTAAATTATCAAGGTGATGACCTTGAAATAGGTTTTAACGTTTCTTATGTACTTGATGTGTTGAACACGCTTAAAACTGAAGATGTTTTATTTACCCTTGCAGATTCAAATAGTAGTGCATTAATAGAAGGTGCGGGTGACGAAGAAGCCATGTACGTTGTTATGCCAATGCGCTTATAAGGTTCTATGAGTTTAAGTCATTTAAGCCTCAATGATTTTAGAAATGTTGAGGCGCTTACATTAGAGCCAGTAAACGGTATCAATGTAATTTACGGTGAAAATGGCAGTGGAAAAACCAGCCTTTTAGAGGCTATTTATTACCTTTCTCATGGCAAATCATTTCGTACACCTAAACATAAAAGCATTATAAAGCACCAGCAAAGTAAGTTTACAATTCATGGTAGAAAATCGCTTTATAACTTGTCTATACCTATCGGTATCAGCAAAAGCTTAAATGGTGATACCGAGCTTAAGATTCAAGGTAAAACTAGCCGCAGAGTCTCTGAGCTCGCACAACTCATGCCTGTTCAGGTTATTACACCTGAAAGCTACTCTTTATTTTTTGGTGGCCCAAAAGAGCGCCGTAAATTTTTAGATTTGGGATTGTTCCACGTGGAACAAGACTTTTTTTATTTATGGCAATCATTCAATAAAGTATTAAAACAACGTAATGCATTATTGAAAAGTAAACCAAGAAATTATTTTGACCAAATTAGGTTTTGGGATAAAGAATTTGTTAGACTGGCAGAACAAATAAATACTTTAAGAATTGCGTATATAAGTAGGTTTAAGCAGCAGTTTTTTGATAAAATGTGTGCAGACTTAACGCTTATAAGCGATTTAGAAATAAACTATCAAGCTGGCTGGAAAGAGACTGAGTCTTTAAGCGACGCCCTTGAACAAAACTTTGAACGCGATAGCCGCCAAGGTTTTACAAGTAAAGGCCCACATAAGGCCGATTTTAATTTTAGTGTCTCTGGTAATAGTGTTGAAAATACATTTTCCCGCGGTCAATTGAAGCTATTGCTTTATGCGTTAAAAGTAACGCAAAATAGTTTGATTGAATCAGAGACTGAAAAGCAATCTATATTGCTAATAGATGATTTACCTTCAGAGCTCGGAGAAGATACAAAAGAGAAGGTCGGCCAATTATTGTCGCACTGTAACTCTCAAATATTTATCTCTGCAATTGAGTCTGAAAGTATTTCTGCTGTGGTGGAACCCATGCAACGAGAACTACAAATGTTCCACGTGAAACATGGCAACCTAATAACAAGATAAGTGGGATTAACCATGTCTGAGAATTACGATTCGTCGAGTATTAAAGTACTAAAAGGATTAGACGCAGTAAGAAAGCGTCCTGGAATGTATATAGGGGACACCGATGATGGCACAGGCTTACACCATATGGTGTTTGAGGTCGTTGATAACTCTATTGATGAAGCCTTAGCTGGCCACTGTGATGACATCTTTGTCACAATTCATTTAGACGGTTCAGTCTCTGTTCGAGATAACGGTCGTGGTATTCCAACTTCAATCCATGAAGAAGAAGGTGTATCTGCTGCTGAAGTTATTATGACAGTACTTCATGCCGGTGGTAAGTTTGATGATAACTCTTATAAAGTATCAGGTGGCTTACACGGTGTTGGTGTTTCTGTTGTAAATGCATTGTCTGAAAAACTAAAACTAACTATTCGCCGTGAAGGCAAATTACACGAGCAGACTTACACCATGGGTGTACCAGATGCACCATTAGCTGTTATTGGTGACTCTGATAGCTCAGGTACTGAGTTACGCTTTTGGCCAAGTGCTGAGACGTTCACTAACTTAGATTTCCATTATGATATTTTAGCTAAACGTTTACGCGAATTATCATTCTTGAATTCAGGTGTGAGCATCATCTTAACGGATGAGCGAGAAGAAAATAAATCAGATCACTTCAAATACGAAGGGGGTATTCAAGCGTTTGTTGAATATCTAAATCGTAATAAAAACCCAGTACATAAAGGTGTTTTCCATTTTACTCACGAACGTGAAGAAGATGGTATTAGCGTTGAAGTATCAATGCAGTGGAATGATGCATTCCAAGAGAACATATACTGTTTCACAAATAACATTCCACAGCGTGATGGTGGTACTCACTTAGCGGGCTTTAGATCTGCGCTAACTCGTACGCTTAATAACTATATGGAAAAAGAAGGCTTTAACAAGAAAGCTAAAACAACCAGTAATGCGACGGGTGATGATGCTCGTGAAGGCTTAACTGCAGTTGTTAGCGTTAAAGTTCCTGATCCAAAATTCTCATCGCAAACAAAAGATAAGCTAGTATCTAGCGAAGTTAAGTCTGCAGTTGAACAAGCAATGGCTGAAAAATTCACTGAGTTTTTATTAGAAAACCCAATGGATGCAAAAATCGTTGTTGGTAAAATTATTGATGCGGCACGCGCACGTGAAGCTGCACGTAAAGCACGTGAAATGACTCGTCGTAAAGGTGCTATGGATTTAGCCGGTTTGCCGGGTAAACTAGCTGACTGCCAAGAAAAAGATCCTGCACAATCTGAACTATATATAGTGGAGGGTGACTCAGCTGGCGGTTCAGCCAAGCAGGGTCGTAACCGTAAGAATCAAGCGATTCTTCCGCTCAAAGGTAAAATCTTAAACGTTGAAAAAGCACGTTTTGATAAAATGTTATCTTCGCAAGAAGTAGCGACACTGATCACTGCATTAGGTTGTGGTATTGGTCGTGACGAATACAACCCTGAAAAATTACGTTATCATCGTATCATTATCATGACCGATGCCGACGTCGATGGTTCTCACATTCGTACATTGTTACTAACCTTTTTCTATCGTCAAATGCCTGAAATTGTCGAGCGCGGTTATATCTACATTGCTCAGCCTCCACTTTATAAAGTGAAAAAAGGTAAGCAAGAGCGATATATTAAAGATGATCCAGCATTAGTTGATTACCTAACATCGTTAGCGCTAAATGGTGCAGCACTTTACACCAGTGCTGATGCGTCAGCGCTTGAAGGTGAAGCACTTGAAAGTATTGTTCACGATTACCAAAATACAGTTAAAGTGATTGAGCGTTTAAAACGTAAATACCCGAACACGGTTATGAATCGTTTGATTTACCAAAGCGAACTAAAAGCTGAGCAGCTTGCTGATGAAGAGAAAGTAATCGCGTGGACAAAAGAGCTTGTTGATGACTTAATCGAGCGTGACGAAGATGCAACAATTTTCCATGCCGGTACTGAGTACGATGCTGAGCGTAATTTATATTACCCAGTTGTGAATATTCGTCAGCATGGTGTGGATAAAGCTCACGTATTACATTATGACTTTATTACATCAAGAGATTACCAACGTATTGCCGTAACAGGTAAAAACATTGCAAATATCATCTCTGAAGGTGCATATATCCAACGTGGTGAAAAAACAAAAGCTGTTGATAACTTTGTGGATGCATTGGATTGGTTGATTGCAGAGTCTAAGCGTGGGATCTATATTCAACGCTATAAAGGACTTGGCGAAATGAACCCAAGTCAACTGTGGGAAACTACAATGGACCCTGATGCTCGCCGTATGCTGCAAGTAACCATTGAAGATGCTGTTGGTGCTGACCAATTATTCGCAACATTGATGGGTGACCAAGTAGAGCCTCGTCGTGAGTTTATCGAAACAAACGCACTACGCGTAGTTAATCTAGATGTTTAATTCTCGTTGAGAATAAAAAAAGGAGCCTTATGGCTCCTTTTTTATTGGCTGCAATTGCACAAACTGCTTAAAACATGACTACGCACAAGGTATACTGAGGGTAATTTTCACGCTACATCACAGCAGATACTAAAAGCCAAATATGCAAAAATATGACGTTAAAACCTTTCAAGGTTTGATCCTGGCTTTACAGGATTACTGGGCACAGCAAGGTTGTGTCATTATTCAGCCACTCGATATGGAAGTTGGCGCAGGTACATTCCACCCACAAACATTCTTAAAGTCTATTGGTCCTGAACCAATGTCTAGCGCATACGTACAACCGTGTCGCCGTCCTACTGATGGTCGTTACGGTGAAAACCCTAACCGATTACAACATTACTACCAATTTCAAGTAGTGTTAAAGCCATCACCAGAGAACATCCAAGAGCTTTACTTAGGCTCTTTAGCTGCTGTAGGCATTGATACGCTAACTGATGAAGTGCGCTTCGTAGAAGACAACTGGGAGTCACCTACGTTAGGTGCATGGGGTCTAGGTTGGGAAATCTGGTTAAACGGTATGGAAGTAACGCAATTCACTTACTTTCAACAAGTAGGTGGCATAGAGTGTTCACCTGTGACCGGCGAAATTACTTACGGCCTTGAGCGTTTAGCTATGTATATTCAGGGCGTAGACAGTATTTACGATCTGGTTTGGGCTGATGGTCCAATGGGACGCGTTACTTATGGTGACGTTTTTCACCAAAACGAAGTAGAGCAATCAACTTATAACTTTGAACACGCAAACGTAGCCGATTTATTTGAGCAGTTTGATAAATGTGAAGCCGAGAGCCAAAAGCTAATTGAAGCAGGCTTACCATTACCTGCTTATGAGCAAGTAATGAAAGCATCGCACGCATTTAACTTATTGGATGCTCGTCACGCGATTTCTGTGACAGAACGCCAACGTTATATATTACGTGTTCGTGCATTATCTAAAGCATGTGCACAAAGTTATTATGATGCACGCGAAGCCCTTGGCTTCCCGCTTTGTAAGGATTAACCATGTCAGCACAAAACTTATTAGTAGAAATTGGCACAGAAGAGCTACCACCAAAAGCACTGCGTAAATTAGCAGAAGCATTTGCTGAAAACCTAACAGCAGAACTTGAGGGGCTAGAGTTAGCTCATCAAGGTGTGAAATGGTATGCATCACCACGTCGTTTAGGTTTACAAGTGACAGCGCTTGAAGCCAAACAGCAGGATAAAGAAGTTGAAAAACGCGGACCTGCAACAAAAGCTGCATTTGACAGCGAAGGTAACCCAACTAAAGCGGCCATGGGTTGGGCGCGCGGTTGTGGTATTGATGTAAAAGACGCGCAAACGCTTGAAACAGATAAAGGCGCATGGTTATTACATATTGCTAAAGTAGCAGGTAAAGAAACCACCGCTTTATTAAACGACGTAGTAAATAAGGCGTTAGCGAAACTGCCAATTCCAAAGCCAATGCGTTGGGGCGCGAATAAAACACAATTTATTCGTCCTGTGCATACAGCCACTATTTTGTTTGGCGATAAGCTAATTGAAGGCGAAGTACTAGGTAAAGCTATTAATAACCAGCTTCAAGGTCATCGCTTTCATCATCCAGAAAAAATTAGCATTAACCATGCTGACGATGTTTTTGACGTACTAAAATCTGCACACGTTATTGCCGATTATGAGGAACGTAAAGCACAAATTCGCAGCCAAATTGAAGCAGCAGCAAAAGCAGTTAATGCCGTGGTTGCGATGGACGAAGATTTACTTGAAGAAGTAACTTCTTTAGTTGAGTGGCCAGTTACCCTGACCGCAACTTTCGAAGAGGCGTTTTTAGATGTACCAGCAGAAGCGCTGATCTACACCATGAAAGACGACCAAAAATACTTCCCGTTACTAGATCAAGATGGCAAGCTACTTAACAAGTTTTTGTTTGTTTCAAACATTGAAAGCAAAAACCCAAGTGTTGTTATTGCGGGTAACGAAAAAGTAGTGCGCCCACGTTTAGCAGATGCGCAGTTCTTCTTTGAAACAGACAAAAAGAAAACTCTAGAAAGCCGCTTAGAATCTCTAGATAGCGTATTGTTCCAAAAGCAACTGGGCACGCTAAAAGATAAATCTGAGCGTATTGCAGCACTTGCCGGTTACATTGCTGAGCAACTTGGTGCAGATAAAGCACTCGCAGAGCGTGCTGGCTTATTAAGTAAAACAGACTTAATGACCGAAATGGTGATGGAATTTACTGACGTACAAGGTGTTATGGGCATGCATTACGCACGTCATGACGGTGAAGCCGAAGACGTAGCCATTGCGCAAAATGAGCAGTACATGCCGCGCTTTGCAGGCGACAGTTTACCAACAAACTTAATCAGCTGTGCGGTTGCCATTGCTGATAAGTTTGACACGCTAGTGGGTATCTTCGGAATTGGCCAAGCGCCAAAAGGCGATAAAGACCCGTTTGCACTTCGCCGTGCAGCGATTGGTGCGTTACGTATCATGGTAGAGAAAGAGCTGCCATTAGATATCTTAGACTTAGTTGCTAAATCACAAAGCTTATTTGGCGAAAAGCTAACTAACTTAAATGTGTCGACTGATGTGTTTGAGTTTATGCTTGGTCGCTTCCGCGCTTGGTATCAAGATGAAGGCATTCAAGTTGATGTTATTCAAGCGGTACTTGCACGTCGCCCGACTAAGCCTGTTGATTTTGACCGCCGCGTTAAAGCGGTAAGCCATTTCCGCACTTTAGATGCCGCAGAAGCACTTGCAGCAGCTAATAAGCGTGTAAGTAATATTCTTGCTAAGAATGATATTACGAGCCAAGGTAAGGTTGATGAGAGCCTATTAAGCGATGATGCTGAAAAAGTTCTCGCTTCACAGGTTGCTAAGTTCGCAACTGATCTCGCACCTTTATACGCCGCTGGCGATTATCAAGAAGCATTAGCGCAATTAGCGGGTATCCGCGAAAGTGTAGATAATTTCTTTGATAACGTGATGGTAATGGCAGACGATGAAGCAGTTAAGCAAAATCGTTTAGCACTGTTAAGCCAATTAAGTGGCTTATTTTTAGATATTGCTGATATTTCTGTACTGCAGAAGTAAGTTCAGCGTAGCTTAAAAAGCCAGCAGCTATGCTGGCTTTTTTGTCTTAGAGGTTAACCTATGAAACGTATTTTAACGCTTGCGGTAGTTAGCTTATTAACCGCATGTTCGAGTCAGGTCCAACTCCCTAGCATTGATGACGTACTACCTAGTAAAGAGCTAGATAAAACCATGTACCTACGAGGCGATTTCACCTTATGGGACGCAGAGCCACAATATCAGTTTGAACAAGTTGCTCCCGCGATTTACCAAGCCAATGTTAAGTTTTCAACACCTGGTAAAGTATACGAATTTAAAATTGCCGATGCCGACTTTAGCGAAGGCTACAATTGTGGTTACAGTGAAGCCGCACCAGCAGGGCAGTCATTAGTACTTGGCCAAGCCGCTATTGCCGACTGTAATACCATCTATAATTACTTCAGCTTCACCCCAGCAATTAAAGGCAGCTATATAGTTAGTATCGATTATCGTAATTACGATGAACCAAAAGTGACGATAACCAAGAAGTAAGAGCTGTAAGCTATAAGCCGTCAGCTTTCAGTTGCCCGAGTGAACTTATAGATGAGTGACAAGGACGTTAGAATGAATACTAAGAAATGGAATGAAGAAATAAAAATTAACGGTGTTACTTATCCTGCAGATCAGTTAAATAGAAAGCAAGACGCTGAACTTCTAGCTAAAGTTCTTATTCGCCGCTCAAACTCGAATAGAGAAAAACCTAATAAATCTTCTTATGTAATTAACGTTAATGCTGAATGGGGGGCAGGTAAAACTTACTTTGTAAAACGTTGGGCTGAAGACTTAAAGCACGAGCATCCTGTAGTGTATATAGATGCTTGGTCAAATGACTTTATGGATTCACCCATTATTACCGTCCTTGCTGAAATACAAGAGCAACTTTTAGAAACAATCAACAAAAGTCATTTAACTCAAGCCAAAAGAAAAAGCTTTAAGAATATTGGCATATCAGTATTACCTAAAATCTTAGCAGCATTAGTTAAACGCTATGGTGGGTTTGATATTGAAGATTTATTTGTTGAAGAAAGCTCTGACACAGATGCTACATCATCAACACAAAACAATAAGTCATTAGATTTATCAGCAGCAATGGAAGCTATGACGACCCAAGCATTTAAAGAGCACAGTGATTATAAAAAAGGCGTAAAAGAACTAAAAGTAACAATAAAAGAGTTAGTTAAATACTCAATTGAAAAACCTAAAAATGGACTGCGAGCAACAGATCGTGATTACCCTGCATTCATTTTTATTGATGAGTTAGATCGCTGCCGTCCAATTTATGCAGTAGAAATGCTTGAGGCCATAAAGCATATATTCGATATTGAAGGGTTAGTAATAGTTGTTTCAACACACACAGAAGAGCTTCAGCACACAATAAAAGCTTTATATGGAAACGATTTTAATGCTGATAATTATTTAAGGCGCTTCTTCGATACAAAGTATCATCTAGATGTTGGGATTTCTGCCAGTTTACTAGAAGCAAATTGTGATTTTACTGTATTTGATAATCACTATCTTGAACAAAAAAGTATTTTACTGTTTCCGCTTTTATCTCAAGGTGATGATATAAAAAGACAGTTATCATCTCTTATTGCTGATATTTCGAATTGGCAAAATTTAGCGCCTAGGTCAGCTATACAATTAGCAAATAGATTACTTACAAGTATAGAGTTAATTGGCGAAGAGAAAACAGTAGATATTTTAGTCCTGCTAGTTTTACTTTGTTTATATATGTTCAATAAACCTCAATATGACTATATGTGCAGCATTTTTGATGAACAACGATTTGAAATAAATCCTAGGGTTACAGATTTAAAGCTTTCCTCCAAACAACTAAATTTACCTAAGTACCTAAAAGAAATGCTTTTTGCAGCAGAGAAGCTAGATGGTATAAACCAATTACTAAAACTAGAAAATTATGAAAAAGCAAGTTTGATGAATCTTAAAATCAACTTTTCAGATATTGATCTTTTAACTTATTTTTTGAGTTTTCAAAGCGTTTTAAACAGGGGCGATAAAGCTATAAAACGAGGCTATATGAATACGTTTGGTTATGATGGGAGTGGGGCTATACATGACTACCAGCTGTTAGAAGCACAAATGACGTTCTTCGGATTAAGTAGTTTTACAGTGAATGATTACTTGAACCTAATTGGCTTAACGAGTAAATTTGCTGATAGCTGATAGCTGATAGCTGATAGCTGATAGCTAATAGCTCTTACAACCCTTTCTTCACCAAATACCGATACGGCACTGCATCAACTTCTTTAGCCACCAACGTGTGATCCATGAACGTGCAGAAGCTGGGGATGTCGCGGGTGGTTGAGGGGTCATCTGCGATGATCAGTAAGGTTTCGCCTTCAGCCATTTTGCGTACCGCACCACGGATCATCATGACAGGCTCTGGACAGCGAAGGCCGATGGCGTCTAATTGGTGATCGGGATTATCAAAACTCATGGCGGTGACCTTTATCAAGTGGCGCTTAACGATTAATTTAAGGCTGCTAGTTTAACGACCTCGCTGCAATAAATAAAGTCACTTCAGTTATGCTTTTTAAGCTACAAAGCACAGCATATAAAAAAAGCCGCGTTGATTTATAAATCAGCGCGGCCTTTTATCACCAAGAGTTGGTTACGTGTATAAGCTAATTAGTCTTGTACACGTTCAAATACAGTTGCGATGCCTTGGCCTAAACCAATACACATAGTAGCTAAACCATATTTTGCGTTTTTGTCTTCCATTAAGTGAATAAGTGACGTGCTAATACGCGAACCTGAACAACCAAGCGGGTGTCCAAGTGCAATTGCGCCGCCATTTAGATTCACTTTTTCATCAACCACATCTGCAAGACCTAAGTCTTTTAATACAGGTAATGATTGTGCTGCGAATGCTTCGTTAAGTTCAGCAACGTCGATGTCATCAATAGTGATACCCGCTTGTGCAAGTGCTTTTTTACTTGCTGGTACTGGGCCGTAACCCATGATTGATGGATCACAACCTGCAACCGCCATTGCTTTAACACGAGCACGAATTGGTAGGCCCAATGCTTTGGCTTTTTCTTCGCTCATTACTAGCATTGCTGATGCGCCGTCAGAAAGTGCTGAAGAAGTACCAGCAGTAACAGAGCCAGTAGCAGGGTTAAATACTGGACGTAGCTGCGATAGGCCTTCTACTGTTGTTTCAGGGCGAATTACTTCGTCGTCTTCAACAAGAATTAATGAGCCATCTGCATCGTGGCCTTCCATTGCGAGAATTTCACGACGAAAACGTCCTTCAACAGTTGCAGCGTGTGCACGCTGGTGTGAACGGTAAGCAAATTCATCTTGCTGCTGACGGCTAATGCCGTGAATAGTAGCAAGGTACTCTGCAGTTAAACCCATTGAACCAGACGCTTGTGCAATTGATGTTGCTAAGCCTGGGTGAAAGTCATTACCGTGTGTCATAGGTACGTGGCCCATGTGCTCAACACCACCAATGAGGTAAGTGTCACCAGCGCCAGTCATAATAGCGCGAGCAGCGTCATGCAATGCTTGCATAGATGAGCCACATAAGCGGTTTACTGTCGTTGCTGGTACTGAATGCGGAATACCGGCAAGTAATGATGCGTTACGAGCAACGTTAAAGCCTTGCTCTAAAGTTTGTTGTACACAACCCCAATAAATATCATCAATTGATGCTGGATCAACGGCAGGGTTACGTTCTAGTAAGCCCTTCATTAAGTGAGCGCTTAAGTCTTCCGCACGCTTGTGTTTGAATACGCCGCCCTTTGAGCGACCCATTGGTGTGCGGATACAATCTACAATTACTGGATTATTCATGATATTAACCTTCCACCTTATAGAAAACACGGCCTTCTTCAGCCCATTGGCGAGTTTGCTCTGATACTTGGTAAATCGCACCTAGATGAGCGTACTTGTCTGCTGTTGCAACAAAGTTAGCTAAACCAGTTTGATCTAAGTAACGGAACGCGCCGCCTCTAAATGGAGGGAAACCGATACCGTAAATAAGCGCCATATCTGCTTCTTGTGGCGAAGCAACAATGCCTTCTTGTAAACAAAGGAGTACTTCGTTAATCATTGGCACCATACAGCGGTCAATAATTTCTTGTTTATCAAATTCTTTTGGTGCATCAGTGATTGAGCTAAGTAACTCAACAGCCTGTGGGTCTTGAGCTTTTTTCAAGCGACCACGGCGGTCTGGTGCGTATTGGTAGAAGCCTGCTTTGTTCTTTTGACCAAAACGTTTTTCGTTGGCAAATACGGTAACAGGATCTTTTTCTTGACGAGACATACGCTCAGGGAAACCGTCAGCCATTACGCCAGTACAATGATAAGCTGTATCGATACCCACAACATCTAGTAAGTAGGCTGGGCCCATAGGCCAACCAAATACGCTTTCCATTACTTTATCTACTTTAGCAAAGTTAGCGCCTTCAACAACGAGCTTGCTAAAGCCTGCAAAGTAAGGGAATAAAACACGGTTAACAAAGAAGCCTGGGCAATCGTTAACAACAATCGGTGATTTACCTAATTTTAATGCGTAATCTACCACTGCATTAATTGTTTGCTCAGACGTTTTTTCGCCGCGAATAATTTCTACAAGTGGCATTTTAGGCACTGGGTTAAAGAAGTGCATACCACAGAAGTTTTCAGGCTTTTCTAGCGCAGTTGCTAATTCATCAATACGAATAGTTGAGGTATTAGATGTAAGCACGGTGCCTTCTGGCATGTCTTTTTCAAGTTGCGATAGCACAGCTTGCTTAACTTTAGGGTTTTCAACAACGGCTTCAACAATGATATCTGCACTTTGTAAGTCGCTATCATTTAGAGTTGGCTTAATTTTACCTAATGTGGCAACCATTTTATCCATTGCCATGTGGCCGCGCTTCACTTTAGCACCTAATAGTTTAGATGCTTCACCCATACCTAAATCAAGCGCATCCTGTTGGATGTCTTTCATTATAATAGGCGTGCCTTTATACGCAGATTGGTAAGCGATGCCGCCACCCATGATGCCTGCGCCTAATACAGCGGCTTGCTTGATTTCAACATCGCTGGTTTTAGCTGATTTACGTGCTTTACCTTTGATGTATTGATCAGCAAGGAAAATACCTGTTTGTGCTGCTGCTTCTGGTGTACGAGCTAGTTTTGCAAAGTTAGCGTTTTCGATTGCCATTGCTTCATCGCGAGTACAGTTAGCCGCTGCTTTAATAGTGCGAACAGCCATAACTGGTGCAGGATAGTGGCCTTTGGTTTTACCCATAACCATACCTTCAGCCATTGCAAAGCTCATGCCTTGCTCAACGCGGTTTAGTTTAAGCGGTTGTAGCTTAACATTACGCTTTGCTTGCCAATCTAACTTTCCAGAGATAGCTAGTTCAAGTGTTGAAATGCTTGACTCTAAAAGTTTGTCAGCACTAACTATTGCGTCAATTGCACCAACTTTAAGGGCATCTGCAGCGCGGTTTTCTGTGCCAGAAGTGATCCACAGCATCGCATTATCAGCACCTACGATACGTGGTAGACGAACTGTGCCACCAAAACCAGGCATAATACCAAGTTTAACTTCTGGAAGGCCAATTTTAGCCGTAGTACTGGCAACGCGATAATCGGTAGCAAGTACCCACTCACAGCCGCCGCCAAGTGCTAAGCCGTTTATCACGCTTAGCGTTGGGAATGGTAAATCTTCTAAAGCGTCAAATACATCAGTGGCATCTTTGATCCATGTTACTAATTCAGCTTCTGGTTTAGTAAACGTTGGTAAAAATTCGAAAATATCGGCGCCAATAATAAAGTGGTCTTTATCACTGGTAAAAATCATGCCTTTGATATCATTATTTGCTGCTAATTCTTTTAATGCAGAAGCGCAATCTTTCAAGGTTTGCTGAGACAAAGTGTTTACAGAACCTGCAACACAAAATTTGAACTCGGCGATATTATCCTTGATGAAAGCAACTTCAAAGGAATCGCTCTTATATAACATTATTATTCTCCCTAGTGTGTGAACTAAGACTGGTACGATGAGTTTGCATTTCAATCAGTGTGCTTGCTTTAAATAAAAAATGCAACGAAAAATTTACTGTGGTGCCTTACTACTGGTTAAAATATAGCTGGTTTGGTGCTAAGGTGTAGTTGAAGTTATAAACAGAATTTATATTTTTATTTTTGAGTGCTTTTAATTATAAAGGTCATCATGAAAAAACATTTATTAGGTTGGACGGCAGCAGCATTATTTCTCCCTTTTTTTTCTGCCGAAGCCAACGACAAACATGACGCGTTTTTAGACGCTGAGAAAAAAGTACGTTATAGCGGCTATAAAGAATTTCAAGACGTCATTAATAACTTGGATCATCCACTTAAGCCGTATATCGAGAAAACCTATTGGCAGCGACATCCAAGTGTGAAGTATCAAACAGAGATCGAAAACTATTTAACGGTCTATCAAAATACACCTCTTGAATGGCCCGTGCGTAAAGCTTGGCTACAATATTTACGTAAACATGATCGCAAAGCTGCTTACATAAATAATTACCGTAAAACGTCTAATAACGAACTCACCTGTACTTATTTGCAATATCAACTTGATTTAGGTGCGCCGGAAAAAGCAATTTTAAGCCAAGTCAGTGATTTATGGGTGGTAGGTAAGTCACAACCAAATGAGTGTGACTCGTTATTTAGCTTGTGGAGCAAAAAAGGCTATTTGAACCAAGATCGTGTTTGGCAGCGTGTTACTTTAGCAGCTCAAGGTGGCGACAGGAATTTACTCCCGTATTTAAAAACCTTACTCCCGAAGAATGAACAGTATTTAGCTGACTTATACAAAAAAGTACGTAGTGATCCAAGTGCCGCTGCAGGGCTTTATCGGTATAAGAATAAAACTGTTAAAGAAAGCGAAATTGCTCACTATGGTGTAAAGCGATTGGTTTGGCGTGACAGAGGTTTGGCACTAAAAGCATGGGAAAAGCTTGATAAAATGTTTGCTTATACTGATGAGCAAAAGGCCGATGTATATTATACCTTTGCTTTATCCCTAGCATCGAGTGGCCATGAACAAGCACGGTTTTGGTTAAATAAAGTGCCTAAGGAACGTCAAGATCGTAAATTAATGCAGTGGCAATTGGGTAATATGTTAAAAGCTCAAGATTGGTCGGGCATTGTGGCGTTTTTTACAGGTAAAGAAAACCTTAGTCTGGGTCAGCAATATTGGCTGGCTTATAGTTTAGCGCAGCGCGGTGATAAAGAACGAGCCAATGCGATTTGGCAAACCGTGGCGAAAGAGCGTGATTATTATGGGTTTTTAGCTGCAGCAAGGTTAAATATACCGGTGCAATTAAACAATCAGCCTCTGCAGGTCAGCGATGGGTTAGTGGCCGAGGTTGCACAAGCACCTGGTTTTAAACGTGCCAAAGCGCTTTATGAATTAGAGCGCTTTACTTCGGCAAGACGTGAGTGGAACTATTTAACACGTACTTCAAGCGAGCAAGAAAAGTTGGCAGCGTCAAAGCTTGCAGCTGAACTTGATTGGTACGACAGCACTATTTATACCTTAGCGCAAATTAAAGCGTGGGATTATGTTGAGCTGCGTTTTCCGTTTGCATTTCAAGACTTATTTGAACGCTATAGTAAACGTAACCGCATAGATGTTACTTGGAGCATCGCGATATCGCGTCGCGAAAGTTCATTTGCACCCGACGCGCGTTCTCATGCTAATGCACGTGGTTTAATGCAGTTACTACCTAGCACAGCAAAATACGTAAACAAAAGCACTGTATCGAGTACGCGGCTTAATCAACCAAAAACCAATATTCGTTTAGGCACTCAGTATTTAGAGTACTTAAAAAAGAAAAACAATGGCAACGAAGTGCTTGCTACAGCATCATATAATGCTGGATATCATCGTATAAAACGCTGGCTACCTGATGAAGCTATGCCTGCAGAATTATGGGTAGAGTTGATCCCGTATCGTGAAACCCGTAATTACGTTAAAAATGTATTTGCTTATCGTCAGGTGTATCACACACGTTTAGGGCGAGAGGGTAATATACTCGAGCCAATACTCGACATGAAAATGGGCGGTTAACCTTATTTAGGTACGCTTTGGCCGTTATATGAGTCTATGGTAGACTCTCGCACAAGTTAAATTTAACAGATGGGTTTACTATGGATAAATTAGCCGTTTCATACGCCGAACATATTGCAACACTGCAACAGCGTACGCGTACTATTATTGATCGTGAAGGTTTAGAAGGTTTAGTGATTCATTCGGGCCAAGCTAAACGCCAGTTTTTAGACGACATGTATTACCCGTTTAAAGTTAATCCTCATTTTAAAGCTTGGTTACCGGTCATCGATAACCCTCATTGTTGGATTGTGGTCAATGGCAGTGATAAGCCAAAGCTTATCTTTTATCGTCCGGTTGATTTTTGGCACAAAGTTCCTGATGAACCACGAGATTTTTGGGCTGATTACTTTGATATTGAACTTCTTTTAAAGCCTGATCAGGTTGAGAAGTTATTACCGTATGATAAAGAAAAGTTCGCTTATATCGGGGAATATCTCGAAGTAGCGCAAGCGCTTGGCTTTAGCGTTATGAACCCAGAGCCGGTTATAAACTATCTTAACTATCATCGTGCTTATAAAACACAATACGAGCTTGAATGTTTACGCCAAGCAAACCGTATCGCGGTAGATGGTCATAAAGCAGCGCGTGATGCTTTTTTTGCTGGTGGCTCTGAGTTTGATATTCAACAAGCCTATTTAATCGCAACACGTCAAAGTGAAAATGAGATGCCGTATGGCAACATTGTTGCACTTAACGAAAATTGCGCTATTTTGCATTATACGCACTTTGACCCAGTAGCACCTAAAGAGCATAAATCATTTTTAATTGATGCTGGTGCTAACTTTAATGGTTATGCCGCAGATATTACCCGTACTTATGACTTTAAAAAGTCAGGTGAATTTGCAGATTTGGTTAAGGTTATGACTGAGCATCAAATTGCCTTAGGCAACGCCTTAAAGCCAGGCTTATTGTACGGTGAGTTACACCTTGATTGCCATCAACGTGTGGCACAGGTATTAAGTGATTTTAATATCGTTAAGCTACCAGCTGCTGAAATTGTTGAGCGCGGTATTACATCTACCTTCTTCCCGCATGGGCTTGGCCACCATCTTGGCTTGCAAGTTCATGATATGGGCGGTTTTATGGCAGATGAGAAAGGCGCCCATCAAGCGCCACCAGAAGGGCACCCGTTCTTACGATGCACTCGCTTAATTGAAAAGAACCAAGTGTTTACCATTGAACCTGGATTATACTTTATTGACTCACTGCTAGGTGATTTAGCGCAAACTGACAACAAACAGTTTATTAACTGGGAAAAAGTTGAAGCGTTTAAACCATTTGGCGGTATTCGTATAGAAGATAACATCATCGTACACGAAGATAGCTTAGAGAATATGACGCGCGATTTACACTTAGATTAAGTTGTAAGCTAGCGAGAGAAGGGGCCTGTTGGCCCCATTTTTTTGGTTAAGTAAAATATGTCAGAATACAAATACCCTGCAGATGATGTGTTTCATCAAGAAGAAATAAAAAAAAGCACGTTTATTGTGCATATTGCACACACCCCGGATTTAGCTGCTGCCAAAGCATTTATAAAAAATATTGAAGAAAAGTACGCCGATGCTCGACATAACTGTTGGGCTCATGTTGCTGGAAACCCAGGAGGGAGCCATGTATATGGCTTTTCAGATGATGGTGAGCCAAATGGTACTGCAGGCAAACCTATGCTTAATGTTTTAGTTGGCTCTGGTTTAGGTGAAGTTACCGCTGTTGTTACACGTTACTTTGGGGGGATTAAGCTGGGTACCGGCGGCTTGGTCCGTGCTTACGGTGGCTCTTTAAATAACGCTTTAGCAAAACTAGACACCGTGGTGAAAGTACCTAGTATCGAGTTAACAGGTTGTACTGATTACAGCGTTCAAGGTGCTATTGAGCAATTATTAAAAACAAAATACCAAGTACTTAATATCGAAAAACAATTTACTGCTAATATTGAATGGACTATTACTATAGATAGCCGTGAAGCTGCACAAGCCATTAAAGATATTTATGATTTGAGTCATGGTGCGGTTGAGTTAAAAGTTAAACAGTAAGACAATAACCAACAGTTAATAAAAATACCTAAATAAGCGATAGCTAAATGCAATTTCGTACCATAATAAAAATTCTAGGCCAACTTGTTGTACTGTTCAGTATTACCATGGTGCCGCCAGCGGTTGTATCGCTCATCTACAAAGATGGGGGTGGTGTACCATTTGTATTAGCATTTATTTTTAGCGTTGTTATTGGCTTAACTGCATATTATCCGAATCGACAAGAGCATGGTGATTTAAAAGCCCGCGAAGGATTTTTAATTGTGGTGCTTTTTTGGTTAGTGTTAGGAGCGTTTGCTTCTATTCCCCTTATTTTCTTACAAGAGCCCAACTTATCGCTGGCTGATGCGGTGTTTGAGGCATTTTCTGGCCTCACTACAACCGGGGCTACAGTTCTAACAGGCATAGAATATTTACCTAAGTCGGTATTATTCTATCGCCAACAACTACAATGGCTCGGTGGGATGGGGATCATCGTACTTGCTGTTGCTATATTACCAATGCTTGGTGTTGGTGGTATGCAGCTATACAGAGCTGAAATACCCGGTCCAGTTAAAGACTCAAAAATGACCCCGCGTATAGCTGATACAGCTAAGCACCTTTGGTACATTTATGTATCGTTAACTATTACATGTATGCTGGCGTATTGGGCTGCAGGAATGGATTGGTTCGATGCTATTTGCCATGCATTTTCTACTATAGCGATTGGTGGTTTTTCCACTTATGATGCATCAATAGGGCACTTTGATAGCCCGCTTATTAACTTTATTTGTGTGGTATTCTTAATTATTGCTGCCATCAATTTTACGCTTCATTATGCTGCCGTTTCGAGCCGAAACTTAAAAATTTATATTCGAGATCCTGAATTTAAAGTGTTTTTGTTTATTCAATTGGCATTAGTTGTTGTGTGTTTTACGGTATTGTCGTCGAATAACATTTACGCCAATGGCGATGAAACCCTGGATCAGGCTTTATTCCAAGCTGTATCTATGAGTACCACCGCAGGGTTTGCCACAGATACCTTCTCTGCATGGCCATTGTTTTTACCTATCTTGTTAATTTTCTCTAGTTTTATTGGTGGTTGCGCGGGTTCTACGGGGGGGGGAATGAAAGTTGTGCGCGTGTTCTTACTTTATTTACAAGGGGTGCGTGAGCTTAATCGGTTAGTGCATCCGCGGGCAATCTACTCAATAAAGTTAGGTCGAAAAGCACTTCCAGACAAAGTTGTTGAAGCTGTATGGGGGTTTTTCTCCGCTTATGCGCTCGTGTTTGTCATCATAATGTTAGCCTTGATGGGCACTGGCATGGATAACATTACTGCCTTCTCAGCAACGGCAGCCTGTTTGAATAACTTAGGGCCAGGGCTTGGTGAAGTTGCTAGTCATTATGGTGCCGTGAGCGATGCAGCTAAGTGGCTATTAACCATAGCTATGGTGTTTGGTCGATTAGAAATATTTACGCTATTAGTATTGTTTACACCAACATTCTGGCGAGGATAGTTCAGACTTTAGGGTTATCGCTGTTCTATCTCTATTTAGGTTAATATAAATACTCTATTATTTAGAATGTGGTGAAAGGGAATGCCGAAGACGAAGTTGCAACTTAATTTAGAAAAGCTCGGTAAAATTACTGCGGGAACACTTGTCGATGTTGAAATACTGACACCTACAGACAGCAAGCGAGTTAAAACTGAATTTGTAGGGCTTCTAAATAATCGTTTTATTGTCCTAAATTACCCATCAGTCAGACGTTTACATAATGCAGGCGAATATCTCAAGGATGGTGTAGTGCTTATCATTCGAGCTGTACTTGAAAGTGGTGGAGGGCAGGTTATTGCCTTTCGCCAACAAGTCATGTCTGTTGCATCACACCCCGCCAGGCTAATTTTTTTAAACTTTCCGACTCAAGTACAACTGTTTAGTTTGCGTTCACACACCCGTATACCGACTTTATTACCTGCAGAAATTAAACTAAGTGATGAACGCCAGTGGCTAGGGGTTATTAAAGATATCTCTGCGACAGGAGTCATGTTTGAAATTAAAAGCAAAGAAGACTTATCCAGCCTAAAAAACACTCAGTGCAATATCTTACTTGATAAAGAGAATAAGGGGATGAGAGAGTTTAGTGGGCAAATATGCAGTGTTCGTAGTTTAGCGACTCAGGTGCAGTTTGGTGTGCAGTTACATGCAAGTGAAGATGAAATGAAAAAGTTTATGAAAGATCACTTTATCGACCTCTCCGTGTTAGAACCTTTGGTTTAAAATGTCTTTGTTGATATTCGCTATTTTGCAACAAGCGGGTGAATATCTTGAAATTAGGCATTTAACTTTCCCCTTTATTATCGCTATATAATAAATTAGCTATTAATTATCAGGTGGTTATAGTTCCTATTTGATATTTAATAATATCGATTAATTTATTTTTTTATGCTTCATTCGTATATTTAACAATCCTCTTTCAACTTTAAAAAATCATAGACGTAGATTTTGTATCATCCCAGAACATTCTAAGTGTTTGATTTTAAATTGAATTTAATTTTTCTTGTTGTTGCTGTTGCAAAAAGGCAACAAAAATACCTACCAAAAATGACGAAACAATCAAATGCTAATCTTAATCACTTGATATTAAATGTGTTTTTAATGTTGGCATTGAAGTTGTAATAGTCATATTACAACAAACGAAACGCGAGTTAATCGCAGCCATAACTTGAAGGAATATAATTATGAACACGTTAAATAAAACATTAGCACTAATCGCATTAGCTTCGTCATCAGCTGCATTTGCAGGGACAGACTTTGATACGTTGGATATCGATGGCAGTGGCGCAATCAGCCAAAGTGAAGCGTCAGTAGATACTGAG
Organism: Pseudoalteromonas mucoides; assembly: GCF_049257175.1. Classification (NCBI taxonomy): domain Bacteria; kingdom Pseudomonadati; phylum Pseudomonadota; class Gammaproteobacteria; order Alteromonadales; family Pseudoalteromonadaceae; genus Pseudoalteromonas; species Pseudoalteromonas mucoides. The sequence continues at coordinate 17,423 of NZ_JBMMUC010000023.1, read as the reverse complement.
TTACTAAGCAAGTTCGCAGAGCTTGATACTGACCAAAATGGTGAGTTATCAAAAGAAGAGTACTCAAAAGCTTAATTCTTTTGCAATGGAATGTTGAAAAGGATTTCTTAAATATTTAAAACGGCAATGAAAGGAGCTTAGTAATGAGTTCATTTAGCAAAGCAATAGCACTTATAGCGATAACTTGTTCATCATCTGTATTTGCATTTGAGGCATTAGATTTTAACACCCTAGATGTAAATGATGATGGTGCGATTAGTTTGGTTGAAGCCAAAGAAGATGCTGAGTTATTTAATCAATTTGCACAGCGTGATGCTGACCAAAATGGTGAGTTATCAAAAGAAGAGTATTCAAGAGCATAACTGAGTTTATCCTGAGTTGCCAAAGACAACCTAAGTGGGCAAGGAGCTCACGATAAAGGATAACAAGGACAGTGATACTAAATTTTACGCATTTTTTTGATAGTACATTGAAGGATTATATTATGAATACATTAAACAAAACATTAGCACTTATTGCACTAGCATCTTCATCTGCGGCTTTTGCAGCTGTAGATTTTGATGAGCTGGATATTGATGGTAGTGGGGCACTTAGCCAGCAAGAAGCATCAATGGGTGGCATTACATCAGCAACATTTTCCGAGCTTGATACCGATGGCAACGGTGAATTATCAAAACAAGAGTTTGATAACGCATAAGTTTAGGCTGTGCTTACTCGAAATGGATTTTACCCTAAACTAAAGCAGCCAACCCCGGGCTGCTTTTTTCATATCTAATACGCAAAGTATACAAGGTCACTGAACGAGTTTATTATCATGGTAGTTTGACTACACATGGAAGTAAATTATGTTTGAATTTTTAGCTTATGCCCAAGCCACCTCAAGATGCAGAATTCAGCGTTTCACAGGGGCTTAATATCAAGGCGTTACTTTGCAAGAATGGTCATCCCTTTTAAGAAGTAACAACGATGGGAGTAAGTCCCTGTGAAGCGCCCAAAGGGTTGGTTTAAAAGCGATTTATACTGCGTTATTGATTTTAACAAGGGAACAACCATTATTTGCAATCAATGCCTTGCCTAAATCGCTTTTAATTCCAACTGAAACTCGCATCTTGAGGTGGCTTGGGTATATACTGCAATTATCGCAAGTATTTGGATTGTAATTGGTGTTTTTACAGTCGCTAAACTCTACCCTAGTTATAGCCATAATAAACAGTTTTGCAGCGAGCTTGGCGCAGCAGGAAGTGCGACAGAAAGATTATCTCCCCTTATAAATAACTACCCTTTAGGCATACTTTTTTGCGCTTTTGGTTGGTATGTCATTAATCTTGAAAATGCACCTATATTAGTTGTTTTAGTGGGCTGGCTTTCTATTGTTCATGGTATAGGAACTTGGGTTGCTGGGTATTTCCCAATGGATGCAAACCCTTATACTGAATCACCTACTGTAACTTGCCAAATCCATTCTTGGGCCGGGTTAGTAATGTTTTTGTCGCTATTGATCGCGCCAATTTTAATCGCGATAAGTGATTACTTACCCATAAGCTTTAGAGTATTTTCAGCCAGTACTGTTTTCGTCACTTGTTATTTTAGCTTCAAGCTAACTAAAGCATTTAAACAGCGCACAAATGCTGGGACTTATCAAAGGTTAGCATATGGTGTGCAGTTGATTTGGTTAAGCGCTTTTTCTTTAGTGATATAAATTTAAGGAGTTTTAATGTCTGAGTATAGTGCGAAAGTGACTTGGTCACGCGGTGTTAATGAATCGTTTATAGATAATAAATATAGCCGAGGTCATCAGTGGCAGTTTGATGGAGGAGCTAACGTTGAAGCCTCGTCATCGCCACATATTGTGCCTTTACCTTATTCAGTTGCTGCAAATGTTGACCCAGAAGAGGCTTTTATAGCCTCACTTTCGAGTTGCCATATGTTGTTCTTTTTATCCATCGCTGCAAAAAAGCGGTTTGTGGTTGACAGTTATATCGATAATGCTGTTGGAGTAATGGAAAAAGGGGCTGATAACCGTATGGCCATGACTGAGGTTGTGTTAAAGCCGTGCGTTAAGTTCTCTGGCGAGCAAGCAACAGTCGAGCAGCTTGAAAAAATGCATCACCAGGCACATGAACTTTGTTTTATCGCAAACTCGGTAAAGACCAAAGTAACTATTGAGGTTGTTTTGTAAAATAAAGTGCAGTGATTTAAATCACTGCTTTCGCTTATTTGCAACAAACCTTACGGTTTACACAAATACGCCGAATTAATTTGTAGGTTTTATAAAAATAAATTTAATAGTTCAATTTAATCAATATGTTAAAATATTAAATTAATTTAATAAACTTTCTCAAAAAATGCTGTTCAGCAAGCGTTTATCTCTATTTTAGTTAATAAAACCATTTTAATTATCCCTTCTTCAATACTGTGTCTTTTTTATTAAATCTAACCAACTGAAAATAAATGCTTTTATTTTTGTTGGGAGAGCGGTGTTGCTAAACAGCAACACATTTTTTAGTGAATAGTCGTTATTATTGCTGGTTTTTACCTCAACCATATGTTTTAAAAGGTTTTATTAATCTTGGCATCGAAGTTGTAATACTTAACTCGAACGAAACGAAAACGTGGTTAAGCTTTTAATCGCATCGTACATAAACTTTGAAGGAAGATTGATTATGAACACATTAAATAAAACCTTAGCACTTATCGCACTAGCTTCTTCTTCAGCGGCATTTGCTGCTACAGACTTCGATACGCTTGACGTAGATGGTAATGGCGCAATAAGCCAAAGCGAAGCATCAGTTGATGCTGCATTAATGAGTAAGTTTACAGAGCTGGATACAGACGGCAACGGTGAGCTTTCGAAAGAAGAGTTTTCAAAGGCTTAATAGAGCCACAGGGATCTTAGAAAAGGATTTCCACTCTTACTAATTTATGCATTAACAGATAGAAACTGAAGGAATTTTATTATGAACACATTAAATAAAACATTAGCACTTATCGCACTTGCATCTTCATCAGCCGCTTTTGCTGGCACAGACTTTGATACTTTAGATGTTGATGGCAGTGGCGCAATTAGCCAGCAAGAGGCATCTGTTGATGCCGCTATTTCTGCAAAATTTATGGAACTAGATACTGACCAAAATGGTGAGCTTTCTAAAGAAGAGTTTGCTAAAGCTTAATGGTTGCGAACCGAATGTTTTTTGCGAGTAAATTCTGAGTTGCCCAAGACAACCTAAATAGGCAAGGAGCCTATGACAAAGGATAGCAAGGACTGAAAACCCCTTTTGATAAAACAGTGAAGGAATATAAATATGAAAACATTAAATAAAACATTAGCACTTATCGCGCTTGCATCTTCATCAGCAGCGTTTGCTGCAACAGATTTCAACACCCTAGACGTTGATGGTAATGGTGTAATTAGTCAAAGCGAAGCCGCGGTAGATGCAAAGTTGATGAGTCAATTTTCAGAGCTTGATACTGATGGCAATGGTGAGCTTTCAAAACAAGAGTTTTCAGAAGCTTAATGTGAGTTTTATTCGCACAATGGATCTCTGAAAAGGATTTCTTACCTTTATTTTATTAGGATACAAATTATGAAACATATTAATACAACATTGGCTATTATCGCTCTTGCTTCTTCATCTGCTGCTTTTGCTGCCGTAAGCTTTGATACATTCGATACTGATGGCGATGGCGTAATTAGCCAAAAAGAAGCTTCAGTGAATGCGCAGCTTGTTGAGATTTTTTCGGCTTTAGATACTGACCAAAATGGTGAACTTTCAAAAGAAGAGTTCTCTAAAGTACAGTAGTACTGTTTAATAATAGAAAATACGGTAATTTCACTTCATATACGTTAAAGCAGCTTTACCTTATAAAATAGGCAAAGCTGCTTTTTATGTTTACAAGAAAATGGCGCTAACTTGGAATAGCTTTTCAACGACAGTGATATGTTTCTTGTCGATTAAGAACATAATAACGTGGTCGCCAGAATGGATGATGGTATCGTCGTGGGCAATGAGTACATCGTCGTTTCGTACAATGGCGCCAATGGTGGTGCCAGCAGGGAGTTTTATGTCTGCAATAGCGCGACCAACAACTTTTGAGGTGTGTTCGTCACCATGGGCTACCGCTTCAATTGCTTCTGCAGCACCTTTACGCAGTGAATAAACATTAACAATGTCACCACGGCGTACATGAGTAAGCAATGCGGAGATTGTGGCTTGCTGCGGCGATATCGCAATGTCTATTTCGCCACCCTGTACTAAATCAACGTAAGCACCACGCTGTATTAGCACCATGGTTTTTTGTGCCCCCATGCGTTTTGCTAACATGGCTGACATTATGTTTGCTTCATCATCGTTTGTTACTGCGATAAATACATCAACCTGTTCAATGTGCTCTTCAGAGAGGAGCTCTTGATCTGAAGCGTCACCACAAAATACAACGGTGTTGTCGAGTAATTCTGATAATTGTTCGGCGCGTTCCTTACTGCGTTCAAGCAGTTTTACACTGTGGTTTTTTTCAAGCGAGCGGGCGAGTCCTGCACCAATATTACCACCACCTGCGATCATAATTTTTTTGTATGAGCGCTCAAGCTTTTGCAGTTCGTTCATTACTGCGCGAATGTGTTTGGTTGCGGCAAGGAAAAATACTTCATCGTCAGCTTCAATCACGGTGGTACCTAATGGCTTGATGGCTTTACCTTGGCGATAAATAGCCGCTACGCGTGTCTCAACATTAGGAATATGCTCTTTGAGAGCTGAAAGTGCATAGCCGACCAGCAAGCCACCGTAATACGCTTTTACTGCCACTAATGACAGCATGCCATCGCCAAACTGTAATACCTGTAATGCGCCGGGGTAATCGATTAAACGGCGAATATACTTAGTCACCAATTGCTCAGGTGCAATATAGTGGTCAACAGGTAAATCGTCGTTTTGGAATAGCTTTTCACGGTACTTTAGGTATTGCTCAGAACGAATGCGGGCAATTTTCGTGGGTGTATTAAAAATACTGTAAGCCACTTGGCAGGCTACCATATTGACTTCGTCTGAGCTGGTTACCGCAATGATCATATCGGCGTCTTCGGCACCAGCCCTGCGTAATACATCTGGGTGTGCGCTGTGGCCAGTAACACCTTGTAGGTCGTACTTGTCTTGTAACTCACGTAAGCGGTTGCCATCTATATCAACAACCGTTATTTCGTTTTGTTCACCGACTAAGTTTTCAGCGAGTGTGCCGCCTACTTGCCCGGCGCCGAGTATGATTATTTTCATTATTTATCTTATGACTGTTTTTTTACAAGCTTGGCATAATAAAACCCATCACTTTCGCCTGGTAGTAATTGTAATCCAGGGTTTGTGGCGGTGTCGTTATTATGCAAAGGTATATGCTCAACATCTGTGTTATTTGCTAAAAATTTAGCAACTTGCTGTTGATTCTCTAGTGGTAATACTGAGCAGGTTGCGTAAATTAATGTGCCACCTGGTTTTAATAAAGGCCAGATGCTATCTAAAATATCACCTTGTAGCGCCGCCAAGTCGTTAATATCTGACGCACGACGTAGCCATTTTATATCTGGATGACGACGGATAACGCCGGTCGCAGAGCAGGGTACATCTAATAAAATGCGGTCAAACTGCTGCTCATCCCACCATGTATGAGGCTGCGATGCGTCTGCACATTGTAGGTCTGCACCTAAACCGATACGCGTTAAGTTTTGCTTTACGCGTTCAAGGCGGGTTGCATCGCTATCAAGGGCAAGCACATCGGCGTCGGCGAGCTCTAAAATATGGCAGGTTTTACCGCCAGGCGCTGCACAGGCATCAAGTATATGCTCATCATCTTTTGGATCTAATAAACGTGCAGCTAATTGAGCTGCCGCATCTTGTACTGAACAAGCACCAGTATCAAATTCAGGCAGTGAGAATACATCGCGCGGCTTATCAAGTTTAATTCCATCGACAAAATCTGGGTTTACTGTGTGCTCAATATCATTTGCGCTGAGCATCTCACTGTATTGAGCTGTACTGTATTGCGCTTGATTCACACGCAACCACATAGGAGCTTGTAGCTGATTCGCCTCTAAAATATGCTCCCATTGTTCAGGGTAGGCCTCTTTAACTTGCTTGATAAACCAGTTAGGGTGATTGTATAAACACACAGGAATTTGTTTGGCTTTTTCTTCAAGCTCGGCTTGTTGGCGTTGAAAGCTACGTAAAATTGCGTTAATTAGCCCTTTTAAACCAAGTGCCCGCAGTTGCGCTAAAGCATTAACAGTTTCGCTAATTGCGGCATGTGGTGGAACTCGCATGTGTTGTAGTTGGTAAATACCTACATACAACAAAAACTGGAATATACGGCGCTTTCCTTTAAGTGGTTGCTCGACCAAGTGTTGGCAGTAATTCTCTAAACTCGGCAGGTAACGCAACACGCCATAGCAAATTTGCTGTAATAGAGCTTTATCTTTAGGCGATAAACCCTGGCTTGCAAAAGGGAGCTCTTGGTTTAGAGATGCGCCCTTATCTACTACGTTATATAAAGTTTCTGCGGCAAGCGCACGTACGTTTGGAACATTACTCATTATTTTCGCCTAAGACGCTGTCTGGAGTAACCCAGTCACTGCGACCGTTTAAAAAGTCTGTAACAGTCATTGGTTTTTTACCTTGTGGCTGTAATTGGGTTATTTTTAGCGCGTGTGTGCCACAAGCGACTACAATACCGTGTTTGTCACTGTTTAAAATAGTGCCCGGCGTACCTTGTTGCTCAACCACATCGGCTTGATAAATTTTTACTGTGTTCTCGCCCATTTTAGTAAAGCAGACAGGCCAAGGGTTGAAGGCACGAATATTACGCTCAATTTGTGCAGCGTCCATTGTCCAATCAATATTAGCTTCGTCTTTTGATAGCTTTTTGGCGTAATTGGCTAGTTCGTCATCTTGTACTTGTGGGGTTATCTCGCCATTAGCTAACTTTGCTATTGTCTCGATAAGTGCCGTTGGGCCTAACTCTGCAAGTTTAGTATATAAACTCGCACTGGTTTCAGTAGCATCAATAGGGCAGCGGCTAATGTGCAGCATATCGCCAGTATCTAGCCCTTCGTCCATTTGCATTATGGTGACGCCAGTTTCATCATCGCCGGCCCAAATAGCACGCTGAATCGGCGCTGCACCACGCCAGCGTGGTAAAATTGAACCATGCACATTTAAACAGCCAAGGCGTGGCGCCGCTAAAATTGCTTTTGGAAGTAATAGTCCGTAAGCAACGACGATCATGATATCTGCATTTAAGCTGCTTAATTCACTTAATGCATCATCACTTTTTAATGATGCAGGCTGAAATACAGGTAAGTCATTGGCTAAAGCAAGCTCTTTTACTTCACTGGCTTTGAGTTTTTTACCGCGTCCGGCAGGACGATCTGGTTGACTATAAACACCAACAATTTGATGTTCAGAATCAATAAGAGCTTGTAAATGGCGCGCAGCAAAGTCCGGCGTGCCAGCAAAAATAATGCGAAGTGGTTTTGTCACTGAGTTTTCCTAAGGTGCTTATTACTGTGCTGCAAATTTAGCTTCTTTTTCAAGCTTTTTACGAATACGTTGACGCTTTAATGGTGATAAGTAATCAATAAACAACTTGCCTTTAAGGTGATCAAGCTCATGCTGAATACATATAGCTAAAAGCTCATCGGCATCTAGACTGTATTCTTCACCTTGTTCATTAAGCGCGGTAACTGTAACGGTTTCTGCACGATCTACTTTTGCGTAAGAATGCGGTACTGATAAACAGCCTTCTTCACTCACTGTTGCGCCATCTTGTTTGGTAATAACAGGGTTAATTAAAACCAGCGGTTCGTTGCGCTCTTCTGATACATCGATCACCACAATACGTTGATGAATATCAACTTGTGTTGCTGCTAGTCCGATGCCGTTTTCGTCATACATAGTTTCCAGCATGTCTTTGACAATTTGGCGAACTTGGTCGTCAACTTGTGTAACGTCTTTTGCTATTGTACGTAAACGCTCATCTGGAAATCTTAAAACTTCTAACCTAGCCATAGTAACCTTTTCACTTGTGCATAATATAGGGTATTGTATGCTCTTATTTTAGCCATTCGCGTTCACCTTTAACAGGTTTTGGTTAATAATAATGAAAAAACACCACAAGGAAGCCAAATGAAATACCCATTTTTAGCTGCATTGCTTACATTAAGCACTGCTTTTTCGTCTTATGCGGACGTTCTATCTATAAAAAAAGATGCGCCTAAACAATATGTTGTAAAAAAGGGTGACACTTTGTGGGATATTTCTGCTATTTATTTGAGCGAACCTTGGCTATGGCCAGAGCTTTGGCAAATGAACCCACAAATTAATAACCCACACCTCATTTATCCCGGCGATGCACTCTCTTTAATTTATGATGAGCACGGAAATCCTCGATTAGTTATTAATAGCGGTTATAAAAAGCTTTCTCCGCAGGGACGTATAACGCCTAAAGGTAAAAATGCAATACCGACGCTACCATTAGAATTACTGAGACCGTATTTAACTTATGAGCAAGCAATTAGTGGTGATGATATTGCTGATAAGCCATACATTTTAGGTGCGAACGAAAATACAAAAATGAATACCAAAGGGCATATTGTGTATGTTAAAGGGAATTTAAAACAACATGAAAGCTATGCTATTTATCGAAAAGGAGAGGCTTATACTGACATAGATAGTGAGGAAGTATTGGCTTATAAATCGGTATTGGTCGGTATTGGTAGGGCATTTCGTGGTGGAGATGTAGATAATGGTGTCCCGGCATCGGTTAGAGTTGAGAGTGTAAAGCAAGAGATCAGAGCAACGGATTTTTTATTACCAGCAATGGAAGGGCAAACATTGCCTGCATTTTTTACGATGCAGCGACCTGAGCAACCTGTTGCGGGTAACATCATCGCCGCAGTAAATGAATTGCGAGAATTTAGCACAATGGATATTGTAGTGCTAAACTTAGGTACTGAGCAGCAGATTAAAGCGGGTCATATATTAGATATAGAGCGTCAATCACCAACAGTATTTGATGGTCGCAATGGACCAAGATATAAAGAAGACTCAAATAGTTTAGAAAAGCTGATCACAGATACTAGTGAGTTCTTTGGTGTAGAAGCAGATGAAGACGCGACTGTATGGCATATGCCAAAAGAAAAAGTCGGTGAGTTAATGGTGTTTAAAGTATATGACAACGTTAGCTATGCCTTAATAGTCAAAAACCAGCACCCAATCCGAGTCGGTGATTTTGCAGTAATAAATTAAACAGGTTTGAGTGCTCTAAGGAGAGAGCATGGAACAGTCATACGGCAAGCTTACGCATTGGCTTGCCTTTTATTTATGCAAAGGGTTAGGGGTTAAAACGTTATTGGCATTAGCCCAAAAGCTACCCTTAGAAGACTTATTCACACTGTCACATGAACAATTACTTGCATTAGGTTTGAATCAGCAAGTTGCCACTAATATTGCGGCTACCAATTGGACGCAAGTTAAACACTATGAAACTCTAATCAATCAAGCCGACATTCAAGTTATAAGCTATTTTGATTCACGTTACCCGCCATTGTTAAAAGAAATTGCCAGTGCACCATTATTACTTTTTTGCCGTGGTAACTGTGATTTACTGCTGAGTCCACAAATAGCTATTGTGGGCAGCCGTAATGCAACCCCTATTGGCCTTGAGATAGCTGCGCAATTTGCCCACCAGTTATGTGAAGCCGGTTTAACAGTTACCTCCGGCATGGCGTTGGGTATAGATGGTGCCGCTCATAAAGGGGCATTAGCAAGTACAGGCAAAACAATTGCAGTACTTGGTACTGGGGTTGATATTTATTACCCAAAACGCCATAAACTATTAACTGATCAAGTATTAAAAAACGGTGTACTAGTTAGTGAGTTTTTACCAGGGGCGGCGGCTAACTCTAATAACTTTCCAAGGCGAAATAGAATTATCTCGGGGCTATCGTTAGGTGTGCTGATTGTTGAAGCTGAGATAAAAAGTGGCTCATTAATTACCGTGCGCTACGCACTTGAGCAAAATAAAGAGGTGTTTGCAGTACCTGGCTCAATTAAAAATCCATTATCGCAAGCGAGTCACTTTTTAATAAAGCAGGGGGCTAAATTAGTCGAAAATGTCAGTGATATCTTAGAAGAAGTGAGCTTTTTTGGGCAAAACAGTCTATATAATATAGAAGAGCCGATTGAAAGTGAGCCCGAATGTGCAGTGCTCAAAAGTGTGGGTTTTGAAGTAACACCAGTAGATGTAATTGCTCGGCGCTGTGAGTTGCCGATTGACAAAGTACAGACCCGTTTACTCGATCTTGAATTAGACGATAAAGTGGAGCGAGTCTTAGACGGCTATATCAAGTTAGGAGCAACATAATATGTTCGATATTCTTATGTATTTGTTTGAAAATTACATCCACAGTGAAGCTGAAATTTTTGTTGAACAAAATGAGCTTACCGATGAGTTGTTGCGCGCAGGCTTTAATAAACCCGAAATATTCAAAGCTCTTGACTGGCTTGAGCAATTAGCAGACTTACAACACAGTGATGAAGTTCCTTATTTAAATGCTTATCCACAACATGCTGTGCGAATTTTCACTGACAGTGAATGTCAGATGCTTAGTACTGAGTGTCGTGGCTTTTTAATGTTTGTAGAGCAGATTGGGGTTATCAATAATGTGACCAGAGAAATGGTAATGGATCGATTATTCGCTTTAGACAAACCCTATATTGGCCTAGATGACTTAAAATGGGTTGTGTTGATGGTGCTCTTTAATGTGCCAGGCTCTGAGCTTGCTTATTCGCAAATGGAAGATCTTATTTTTGATGAGCCAGCAGAGGTATTACATTAACTTGTATCTTTAATTAGTTTGGGTATATTAGGCGAAAATTAGCCAATCGCTTTGGAATCACATGAGTAAAATAGATCATTCGCTTTTCTCTGCTAACCAGCATGCCCTCGAAAAAGAAGTCGAAATTTGCCCTCAATGCGGTTCTGAATTAGTGATCCGTAACAGTAAAAGCGGGCCTTTTCTCGGCTGTGCAAGCTATCCCAAGTGTGACTTTATTCGCCCTCTAGCACAGCACGATACTCAACAAATTAAAGTACTTGATGATAGCCCGTGTCCTGAATGTGGAAATTCGCTGGTGGTTAAGAATGGGCGTTATGGCATGTTTATAGGCTGTACCGGCTATCCTCAGTGCAATTACATTGTTCATGATGAAAAGGAGCCAGATGAAGAAGCGTTACCTGCTTGCCCTAAATGTAAAAAAGGGCAGTTAGTTGCACGTAGCAATAAATTTGGCAAAACCTTTTATTCCTGCGACAGCTACCCAAGCTGTAAATATACCCTTAATTTTAAACCTATAGAGCATACTTGCCCTGAGTGTCAGTGGCCAGTCATGATGCAAAAGCAAATGACCAACAGTGTTGTGTTACAATGCCCACAGAAAAGTTGCTCGCATAAAATAACTGTCAGCGAGTAAACGCTTAACTTTTATTGTATTTGGAGATTTGTGTGACAGATCCAATCCCTTCACCTTTAACTGCTGTTGATGCATTAAAGCAAGGTGGTGTAATTGTTTATCCAACTGAAGCTGTCTTTGGTTTAGGCTGCGACCCAGATAACCAACAAGCTGTAACAAGCTTATTAGCAATTAAACAGCGGCCAGTCGAAAAAGGGCTAATTTTAATTGCTGATAATTACGGTCAATTATTAAAATATATTGATGATGCAAAAATTCCAATGGATAAGCGTGCTGATATTTTTTCTAGCTGGCCCGGTGCGATTACTTGGGTTATGCCAGCAGCCAAAAATACACCAAAATGGTTGACCGGACAGTTTGATACTATTGCTGTACGGGTTACCAACCATCCAACAGTAAAGCGGTTATGCCAAGAGTTAGGTAAACCATTGGTATCAACCAGTGCTAATTTATCTGGACACGATACGGTTACCAGTATCGCAATGGCTAAGAATGAATTTGCTGAGCAGGTTGCATTTTATGTCGATGAACCACTGGGTGGCAATACACAACCTAGTACCATTAAAGATGTAATGACAGGCAAAGTATTTAGAGGATAAGCAATGCACAGTAACCTACTCGAACAAGTAAAAACCTATTTAATGACATTGCAAGACAGCATTTGCCAAGGCTTAGAACAAGCTGATGGTAGCGCCAAGTTTGTTGAAGATAGCTGGCAGCGGGCTGAAGGCGGCGGTGGCCGCACTCGTGTTATTCGTGATGGTCACGTTATTGAACAAGGCGGTGTTAACTACTCGCATGTTTTTGGTGCTTCAATGCCAGCATCTGCGACGGCGCATCGTCCCGAACTTGCTGGTCGTAGCTTTCATGCTTGTGGTGTGTCATTAGTTATTCATCCAAAAAATCCACACATTCCAACGAGCCACGCAAATGTTCGCTTTTTTATTGCAGAAAAAGAAGGTGAACAACCTATTTGGTGGTTTGGTGGTGGGTTTGACTTAACTCCATTTTACCCCGTGCTTGACGATGTTAAGCATTGGCATCAAGTTGCCAGTGATCTCTGTGCGCCGTTTGGTGATGACGTATATCCGAACTATAAAAAATGGTGCGATGAGTATTTTTATATTAAGCATCGCGATGAAACTCGAGGTGTGGGTGGTTTATTCTTTGATGACCTGAACGAGCAAGGGTTTGAAAAGAGCTTTGCCTTTATGCAAGCGGTAGGAAATGGTTTTCTCGATGCTTATTTACCGATTATTGAACGTCGTAAAAATGACAAATACACTCAACAGCAACGTGATTTTCAATTGTATCGTCGCGGTCGTTATGTTGAGTTTAACCTTGTCTGGGATAGAGGAACCCTGTTTGGCTTGCAAACAGGAGGCAGGACTGAATCTATTTTAATGTCGATGCCACCTTTAGCCCGTTGGGAATATAATTATAGCCCCGAGGCGGATAGCGCTGAAGCGAATTTATATCAATATTACTTACGTCCACAAAACTGGTTAGATACGCAACACGATCAGTTAGTTGCTCGAGACTGGCAACTGTAGAGCCAAATTATACCCAAGCCACCTCTATATGTGAGCGTCGTTGGAATTAAAAGCGATTTAGGCATAAGGCGCTAATACATTAGCGCCATTTTTATGCAGGTTTACTTAGTCAGTTTGAAGGAACGTACTTTCTCGTCTAAAGATCGAGCGAGTGATAATAACTCTTCACTGACTTTTTGATTATCTTTAGCATCAACTAACGAACATTCAGCATTATCGCTAATCGCCACAACGCTTTGATTAATTTCTTCGGCAGCCAAGTTTTGTTGCTCGGTGGCATTGGCAATTTGAACATTCAGCTGATTGATCTCGTTCATCTGCGAAGATATTTCCTGTAGAGCTTGGGCGACATTTTTAACCTGTAATGCCCGTTCATCAGCTTCCTCACAAGAACTGCTCATCATTGTGACAGTATTTGCCGCTTCAGCTTGCAGCTTATTAATTGTTTGGCGAATTTCATCTGTTGAAGCGTGTGTACGAGTTGCTAAAGTACGTACCTCATCTGCCACTACAGCAAACCCTCTACCAGTATCGCCTGCACGTGCAGCTTCGATTGCTGCATTAAGTGCCAGTAAGTTAGTTTGCTCAGCAATGCTACTGATCACCTCTAGTACATTTCCTACTTCTATGGTTTGTGCTTGTAATTGACTTACTTGCGCAGCCGCACTGCGTACATCTTCGGCAAGTTGATTAATGCTCTGCTCGGTATATGTTGCTACTTGTAAACTCTCTTGTGCGAGTGAGTTACTACTTTGTGATTTTTCCGAGGCGAAATGTGTTGTATTTTTAACCTCATTTGATGAGCTTTCAAGTTCATTTATCGCAGCCGCGACCGAATCAGTCCCTTGTTTTTGATTTAAAATTGCGTGTTCTGTTGCATCTGCAGATGCATAAATTGATTCTGCACAATGAATTAGTACCTTCGATGAGTGAGATACTTGAGCAATATTTTCTTTAAATGCCCCTATCATCTGATTAAAGCTACCGGCTAAAGAGCTAAGTTCATCATTATTGTTGTCATCAATAGTTAAACTCAAATCATTATTGCTGGTGGCTAAATGAATAACATGATTCATTTTTTTAAGTCTTTTAATGAATATCTTTCTAAATAACAAACCTAATAATACGAATGCAATTAAAAACAAGGTTGAGAGTAACAGCGTGTTAATTAGAGTGTTTCTAGTGACCTTTTCATCAATGTCATCTAGTGAATAGCTAATTTTAACAACGCCTAACACATCACCTTCTTTTGCTTGATGACATCCTAAGCAATTGGTGCCTTTGTAGTCGCTGCGTGCAAAGATTGGCTTTAAGTAGGTCATGAAACGTGTGCCTTTGTGTTGCTCAATAAATAGAGCTTCTTTGCCTGTTAATGCTGAATGTTCCGCAGAGGTGACCGGAGCCTGATTTTGACTCCCAGGCCCGAATGCTTTTGTCACAATAGGGCCGCGAATTATATGCGCATCTTCAATATTAGGGTGGCTACGCAACTTACTTCCTAAAATATCACGATTAGCCATTGTGCCAGTGAGCATCATAGTATTGATAGAGTCAAAATAATTATCAGCAAGCAATTTTATATTACTTTCAATAGTATCTTGCGCGAGAGAATGTTGCTGATTGGAACTACTAAAAAGACTAGCAGACAAAACAAGCGCCCCAGTGAGCGCAAGTAGTGCATAAATTTTATGTTGAATGGATTTCACGCGCAATATGCTCTGTTAAACAAGATTACATTATTATCTTCATTTAAAAGCAATGGGCTTTGATGTAGCGCAAACTTAAAAGGTTAAAGTTGCTATAATTTATTTTAGTGCTGATTAATCATATGGCTAGCAAGTTGCTCAAGTGATTTACGTAGCCCTTCACGCAGTAATGGATTATCAATTTCAGCATCCAATGCTTTGTTCATGCAATGCATCCATTGATCGCGTAAGTCCTGATCGATAGGAAACGGCATATGGCGCTTTCGTAGCATTGGATGGCCGTACTTTTCTGCAAACAAGTCTGGACCGCCCAACCAACCTGATAAAAATTCAAAAAAAACTTGGCGTATGCGGTCTAATGGTTGAGGATGCATATCATATAACGGTTTAGCGTATTCATCGCTCGCCATTATATCGTAGAATCTATCAGACAGAGCACGTGCTCCTTGTTCACCGCCCATCATCTGATAAGGTGTTTTTTCTGGCGAGGGAGCTTGTTGTGGCTCTGCTGGTTTCGATTTTGAGAAAAGTCGTTTAATCATAATTTTTATCATCGTTAATTAACAGTATTTACTGTGCAAAGAGGTTGCTTGAACATGGACAAATATGCGGTTTTTGGAAACCCAATCGAACACTCAAAATCACCCGCTATACATACGCAATTTGCAACCTCATTAGGCGAGCAAATTGACTACCGCGCAATATTAACACCGATTGACGGCTTTAAAAAATCAGTGAGAGACTTTTTCGCTCAAGGTGGGCTCGGAGCTAATGTCACTATGCCATTTAAAGAACAAGCCTATGAGCTGGTTGATGAGCGTACAGAACTCGCTAAAATTGTTGGTGCAGTAAATACCATTAAATTACTTGATGATGGTCGCTTACTCGGTGACAACACCGATGGTGTAGGATTTGTAAATGACTTACTAGCAAACAAAGTTGCTATAAAAGATAAACGAGTACTGTTAGTTGGTGCTGGTGGTGCTGCCCGTGGCGTGGTGTTACCGCTTTTAGCTCAACAGCCTAGTGAAATTATTATCGTTAATCGCACTAACGAAAAAGCAAAAGCGCTTGCTGAATTATTTGCACAATATGGCGAAATAAAAGGTTATGGTTTTGATGATTTACCAGTAAGTGATTACTCGCTAATTGTAAACTCAACATCTAGCAGCATGCTGGGTGAGCTACCTGCGCTTGATAAAAAGCATCTTAGTGGCTGTAATTGCGTTTATGATATGTTCTATTCGCTTGAAAACACTTTATTCATGCAGTGGGCGCAAGATAATAAACCCGATATTTCAGTTTTAGATGGCAGTGGTATGTTAGTTGGCCAAGCCGCACAAGCGTTTTATGTATGGCGCAATAAAATGCCAGAGATATTACCCGTAGTTAGTGCATTAAAAGCAGGGGAGCTTGCATGAATCAAGCAATCCAATTTATAGATAGAGTCGAATTTGATGAGCAACCTCAGCTATTAACCTTTTATGCGCAAGTTAGTGGACTCATGGTTGAGTGCATTGTGAATACGCAAAGCTTATTAATCTCAGATATGACAGCGGCTAAACAACATTTTGAATCACTGCGTTTTGATTATGAAGAACTTGCTGAGCAACTAATCGAAGATGAAGAGTATAACTCAGCGGGACAAATTGAAATAAATGCACTTACTTAGCTTTCTGCTAAATACTCGTCTTTTAGCTCAACATAGTTATTTGCAGAGATTTTTAAAAAGCTAAGTTCTTGCTCTGTTAAAGGGCGAGCTTGCTTAACAGGGCTACCAACATAAAGGTAGCCTGATTCTAAACGTTTATTAGGCGGCACTAGGGAGCCACCACCTATAATTACATCATCTTCGACAATAGCATTATCCATAACAATAGCACCCATACCAACTAAGATACGATTGCCTAAACGACACCCGTGTAACATTACTTTATGGCCAACCGTAACATCGTCGCCAATAACGAGAGGGTAACCATCTGGGTTGCTTTTACTTGAGCGAGTTAAATGCAACACGCTGCCATCTTGTATATTGGTACGTTCACCAATTCGGATATAGTTAACATCTCCCCGAGCCGCGACTAATGGCCAAACACTGCTGTGGTCACCCAATGTGATATCACCGACCAATACTGCTGATTCATCTATATAGACAGATTGGTTAAACGTAGGAGTAACTCCTTTATAAGAACGGATAGTCATAGAACACCTAATAAAATGAAAGCTATTAAAGCTGATGATAGCAGTAGAGCTTATAAAATGGCCAGAGAGGAAGTGAATTGACTACTAAACTAGCGGTTTTAAGGTGTTTCGGTCGTAAATCGAGCGAACAGCACTTTATTTCAAGTTTTCTTTAAAAAACACTTGCGTAAAAATCTGTTCTCCCTATAATGCGACCCCACTGAGACGGCAGGGCAGGCAACGCTTAGCGAGGCAAGCAAGTCACTTAGTAAGTCGAGTAAAACTTGAGTTTAGATTTTTTAAAAAGTTTAAAATTAAGTGTTGACAAAAAAATAGGAAAGCGTAATATGCGCAGCCCTAGCGAGATAAAGCAAAGCGCTTTAATCGCAACGTTCTTTAACAATATAAAGCAATCATCTGTGTGGGCACTCGTACAGATTGAGTTCTAACAGCCGAGCTTAGTTCGCTAA
>NZ_JBMMUC010000022.1:0-65411 GCF_049257175.1 Pseudoalteromonas mucoides | reverse complement strand
GGTTAAGACGTTTTAATGGCATTGGTACAGACTACATTGAGAATTATTTAAGCTGGTTTAGGTTTATGGAAGATAACACTGAGTATTCAGATCAAACATGGATAAAAGAGGCATTATGATATGAATTTTCAATACCCACACTCAACTACAACACAGCCATAAATAAACAGTATATAACAATGTGCCATTTTTCGCTTATAAAACATCCAACTCATTAGCTTGTAATTTAACTAGGTGGTTTTAATTTTTGCTGCTGTTGCTTATGATGTGCGTATTCCCTACCTTTTTAATATTCATTAAGGTTTTTTAAGTAATTTTCACTAAGGATGAACTCATGTCGAGCTATAACGAAACGCCAGAGCAAGTTGCACAGGCCACTGAGGGCTATGTGATGCAACAAACTATGTTGCGTATTAAAGATCCCAAACCATCACTTGAATTTTATGAAAACGTATTAGGTATGAAGCTACTAGGTAAATATGACTTCCCTGCGATGAAATTTACACTGTACTTTTTAGGCTATGAACAAGACATGCCAAAGGGTGATGATAAAGAAAAGACCGAGTGGGTATTTGGCCGCCCTGCACTTATTGAGCTTACTCATAATTGGGGCACTGAAAACGATGATAGCTTTACCGGCTATGTAAGTGGTAATGAAGAACCCAAAGGTTTTGGCCATATTGGCATTAGCGTACCTGATGTGTACGCAGCGTGTGAGCGCTTTGCCAAGTTTGATGTAGAATTTGTTAAAAAACCAGATGATGGCTCGATGAAAGGCTTAGCTTTTATAAAAGACCCTGACGGTTATTGGATTGAAATACTGTCACCGGAGGGCATTACCGATATTATTCTTTCTCAATAAGATAAATCTACTATAGTTTTATAACTAACTTTAGCCTAATATTTTACTTTAATATTAGGCTAAATTTCATGGAAAAAAACATAAGGGAAGTGAAATGTTAAGAGTAATAATTGTATTCGCCATTTTTCTGGGAGGTTGTAGTTCAATGGTGACCATTCCAAGAGATAATAAGGATGCCCTTCGTTATTCTCCTGATATAAAGGAAGATAGTTTAACTTTTAACGCTAACTATCAAACTCTAGTTAAATGTTGGGATGAGAAAGCAGAGAAGCAAAAGATTAATTTCTCAAATGCTACTTATACCAATATATATTCAGACTTGGGGGTTGCTGAAATAACCGTCAGTTATGACAACTATTACTACTTATTTATTGAAGTTTTGAAAGTAACAAGTGATGTATCTACAGTAAATGCCTATGGAATGGGAGAAATAGGTAACTCAAATATTCCTAATTGGCTAAGCATAATGAGAACTTGTGCTAATGAGTGACTATCACATTAAGTATTAGATATATAATCTAAGCTCATTAAATCGAATTAGGCAATTGCACTAAATACTCTAAATAGGTATAGCCACTAATTCTTATTTTCACTATCTCAAAAAAAAGCCAGCTTAAGCTGGCTTAATATATTTACTAATTTACATAATTATTTACGAAGTGCGTCTATGCGTGCATCAAGCGGTGGGTGAGATGAAAACAGCTCTGCCATACCTTTACCGCTAGCAATACCAAAGGCCATCATTGAGCCTTGTAATTGCGATGGGTGGTTTTGCTTTAATCGCTCAAGCGCTGAGCGCATTTTATCTGCACCTACCAAATGCGCTGCACCGTTATCGGCTGCAAATTCACGTTTACGGCTGTAATGCGCCACAACCACACTCGCTAACACGCCAAATAATACTTGGAATAACATGTCGAATAAGAAGTAAGTCCAGCTACTGCCGCCCTCTTCTTCATCGCTATTAATAAAGTTATCAACGATACCGGCCAATACTTTGGCAGCAAAAATAACAAAGGTATTAACCACACCTTGTATCAGCGTAAGGGTTACCATATCGCCATTAGCTACATGAGACACCTCATGGGCGAGTACAGCTTCGGCTTGGTCTTGGCTCATGTTATGTAACAAACCAGTACTTACCGCCACCAGCGAGTTGTTTTTACTTGGGCCTGTTGCAAATGCGTTCATCTCTGGGCTGTCGTATATGGCTACTTCAGGCATTTTTATACCGGCTTTTTTTGCTTGTTCAGCTACCGTATTTACTAGCCAATGTTCTGTTTCGTTGCGTGGTTGCTCAATAACCTGCGCACCAGTTGATTTTTTTGCCATCCATTTCGACATATACAACGAAATAAACGAACCACCAAAGCCAAATACCATTGCAATCAGTAAAATTCCACCTAGACTACGATGGCTTAAGCCCAGCACACTCATTATTATTGAAAGTACAACACCTAAAACCAACATAACCGCTAGGTTAGTTAATAAAAACAAAAATACACGTTTCATACATGTTCTCCAAAATAATATTTATTGCTGAGCGATTTAATCGTTGTTGATCGACCATAGCAATTACTGCGTAATGACAGATTATGTCACAACATCTGGGCTATTCTGTGACAAACTATGTCATAACGCAAGAGTTATTTATCACTTTATAAATAGATATTTTCTGGGGATTGAAGTTAGAAGTGATGAAAGCTAACTGCATGTTAGCTTTTATTTAGGTTGAATTTTTTAGGCTGTTATTTATACCAGCCATCGCAACAGGAAATCCACGTTCTTTTGCGAGTACTTGCGCAATGTGAGTTATTTCTTCATTACTACTTTGCTTTAAGTAAGGCCATTGATGATTGACTCGATGATGATTAATATCAGGTTCACTGCCAACTAAGCCTAGCTGTGTAAATTCAGCAACAATTTCATCTGCGGCTGTGAGTGTTGATGAAGCTTTTACATTTTCTGCACGAGCATAGCTTAAGTGCGAATATAAACTCACATCGGCTACTCGCAGTGTATCGTCTTCTCCTGGAATTTGCTGACCACCAAACAGTGCATTATTTTGTATATTTGCGCTTTTAAACGCAGGAACAAACTCAGCCACGTAATCGATGGCTTTTTGACTGCGTGCTTTTAGCGCCGCTTCATCCCAGCCTTCACTAATATAATTTATGTATTTATGTGGCAGCTTAGGCTGTGCACTATTAGCGGGTGTTTCAACAAGACCATCGTTAAATAACGTTATGGCATTGGTCATACCGTGTATTTGATAATAGCCATTAGGGTATGGCGTTAACTGTGCCATGCCTTGAGGTGTGCCGCGGTTACCATAAATAATAATTTCTGGCATTTGTCCACCAGCACCCTGCCAATGAGAAATATACGATGCTTTAAACTCAACCATACGTTTAGTATCAACACCCACCATATCGTCGATTTCTCCAATTTGAAACCCACAGGCATTAATCAGGTAATCAACCTCAATGGTTTCACTGTTGTGGCTGTGATCTCTTTGGTATTCAATGTTCCACTTTATTGCTTGGTTTTTAGCACCTTCTTGTGGAATTACCTTTGTTACCTGTTTGACGTGAGTGTTTGTCAGTATCGTTGCGCTATCATATTGTGCAAGCGCAAGCTGCGCACTGGCTGATAAACGAAATATATTCCAGCCATACTCTTGGGCAACAATAAGTGGGTATTTAACTTTGTTTAAGTCTAAGTGTTTTGCAACAGGGATCATCCATTGCTCAAGTGTTTTGGGCTCAGTGACTTGCTGCTTTTTTGACAGCGCAACCATTTGTTCATAGCTGAAAAGCTGATAATAATCCTCAGGCTCACCGAGTACTTGGTTATTACTATCTTGCTTTATCAGCTCTTTGTAAACCTGCGTAAGCTTATTTAATCGAGGGAGTAAATCATCTGGTGAGTCGTTATCTCGTGTTGGCACTGCAAATACTGTGGGGCGTACATCTATTGTGTAGGGGTAAAGGCGTAAAATATCTATACACTGTTTGAGTAATTCTATGCAGTCTTCATCAGGGATTTCGCGATATAAATTTCCCCCTGCATGTAAATGGCACATAGGCGGGCCATCAATCAGTGAATTTTTTTTCTCAAAAACAGTGGTATGAATACCCAATGCAGCTAATCTTATTGCTATTGTTGCCCCAGCAGTACCTCCACCTAAAATACCCACCCGCGTTTTAGGCATAGCTTTTGTGTGTGCTTGTAAATCGGCTTTTTCGTGCGTATTTTGAGCATGGCCTTGAATAAATGGGTGTGTCATGTTCGTTGTCGTTTCCGTAGTAACAATAGCAATGTAGTCATAGACTTAATATGTGTACTAAGGCAGGCTATTTCAAGATTTGCACTCCAGCATTTTGTCATTTAACACTTAAACATTGAGTGACAAGGTATTAAGTAAGGTTTTATATATTTGTAACTTAGGTGTTTGCTCACTATATGGGCAAATAGCAAGTATTGGGAACGGTAAACGTGCTTTAAGTGAATCTAGGTTTGCCTGGTATTCATCCATCGTCGGGTCTACCTGGTTAGCAATCCAGCCTACGCAGTTTATCCCCAAACTTTGCATATGGGCAGCGGTCAATAATGCATGATTTAAGCACCCTAACTTCATACCAACCACTAATATAACTGGTAGTTGCTCAGCCTTAACCCAATCGTACAGATAATGGGTATCATTAATTGGTAATGCCCAGCCACCAGCCCCTTCCGTGAGTAAGTATTCTGCCCCTTGTTGCTTAAGTGTTGTATACGCACTACTAAGCTTATCAAGCGTGATTGTCACACCGACTTGCTCAGCTGCTATGTGCGGCGCTATTGGTGGAGCAAATGCAAAGGGGTTGATTACATCATATTTAGCACTCACTGTTGCGCTTTCCATCAGCATCAGAGCATCTGCATTGACCAGTTGATCAAATGCCATTTCACACCCAGCTGCTAGCGGCTTGAAACCGATGGCATTTTTTTTATGCTGAGCAAGTAGTTTTAATAGCAAGCTGGTAACGTGGGTTTTACCTGCATCGGTATCGGTACCGGTGATAAAAAATTGTTTCATAAATTTGTTACTCTTTTTGTAAGCTCAACAACCCTACTTGGTAACTAACCGCAACCTGATTTGCTATCAATGGGTATTGTTCGCACACTTTTTTTAATGCTGACTTAGTCAGTAAACCTTGGCGTTTATTTTGACTGTGTAAGTGTGTTGCCCCAATTGCTTTAATTGATCGTAATGCATGTAAAGGACTTGGATAAACGTCTTGGTAGCATTTTAGTTCTGCACTTTCAATAATAAAACCTGTATTTTCAACAAACTGCTTTATTTGTTCAAACGAATGAAATTCATTAACATGGGTTTGGTTATCAACAGCGCTAAACGCTGTTTTTATTTCGTTTAATGAACCATCGCACACGCAGCTTAAATATACCCGCCCACCCGGTTTTAATATTCGCATAACCTCATTAAGTAAATAGCCTAAATTAGCAGACCATTGCACAGCAAAGTTACTAAATAATGCATCAACTGATGAAGACTGAAAAGGCAAAGCATCCATATCGCCGCATACAGCAGTTTTATCTGCATTGCTTTGTTTTAACATAGCGATACTTAAATCAAATGGTAATACGTAATCAAAATACTTATTGAGCTTTACAAGATTAACTCCCGGCCCTGCACCTAAGTCTATACAAGTATGTGTATGCTGAGGATTAATTTTTTTAAATAATTCATTTGCGGCACGCTTTTGCACATTGGCATGTAAAGCATAGTTAGTTACAGCCTGAGAGAACCTCGCGGCTGTTTTACTTTTTGCTAATGTATCGCCTTGCAAAGGTTGCAATATTTGATTGCGTAATAATGCACTCATAAATTACTCGCCAATTCACTAACAAGTCGTTCTATGTCATCTGAGTTATGACCGGCCGTGAGTGTGATTCGTAATCGCGCTGTATTAAATGGCACCGTTGGAGGGCGAATAGCACTGAGCCAAATACCAACTTGTTTTAACTTATTAGCCGCGTGCAAGGTTTGCTCGGCGCAACCAAGTACAATCGGTTGAATCGCTGTAGATGATGGCATCAGTGCAATTTTGTGCTGTTTGGCAAGCATTTTAAATTGATTAATATTAGCCGCTAATTTTGCGCGTTGTTTATTACCACGCTCAGATGTGATGTGTTTTAACCTCGCCAATGTGTGCTGTGCAATGAGCGGTGACATACCAGTAGAGTAAATATAATCACGATTATATTGCAACATATAATCAATCACTTCTTTAGTACCTAGCACGCACGCTCCACTACTTGCAGCGGCTTTACCAAATGTAATAACTAAAAGCTGGGGTTTAATTTTCTCGCAGCTGCCTAGTCCGTTCTCACCTAGCACACCAAACCCATGGGCGTCATCAATCATCAACCAAGCATTGTGCTGTTTAGCTATTGCAGCGAGCTCAGCTATGGGGGCTTTATCGCCATCCATTGAGAACACACCTTCACTGACAATTAATTTATTTGTCGCTTTTGATTTTTCAAGACGTGATGTTAAGTGTTGCATGTCATTGTGGTTAAATCGCATCATCGCAGCTTGAGAACCTAAGCCACCGTCAAGTAAACTGGCGTGATTTAATTTGTCATGAAACATCACACTTTGCTGCGCAGCGTGTTTATCTTGAAATAGCGCTTTTAATACACTGCTATTAGCACTAAACCCGCTGTTAAATAATAGGGCCGACTCATAACCAAGCTTGTCACATAAAAATGCTTCCAACTCTTGTGCTGTATCAGTATACCCTGTTACAAGCGGTGAGCTATGACTGCCCAGCTGAGCCCCCTCAATTGGCGCATCGAATTGAGCAAAGCCCAAGTAATCATTACTGGCAAAGTTGAGATACGTTTTACCATTGACTGTAATTTCACGTGCATTAGATTGGCTGACTAACTGTCGCTCACGCAAGAGCGCATCTTCTTGGCGTTGTTGAAGATGCGTTTTAAGGTATGTAAAGGCCATTATGCTTCGTAGAACAGCTCAGACGTAGCTTTGTCTGCCACTTGTGAAATCAATGAGGCTTCATGTGCTTCATCTGAATAATCGTGGCGTTTTTCAGGGTTCATACCCAGCTTTTTAATTAGGTTCATATCGGCATCAGCTTCAGGGTTTTCTGTGGTAAGCAGTTTATCACCATAAAAAATTGAATTTGCGCCTGCAAAAAAGCACATTGACTGCATTTGTTCGTTCATCGCGTTGCGCCCTGCTGATAGACGCACATAGCTATGTGGCATCATAATACGCGCGGAGGCTATGGTGCGGATAAAATCAAAATGATCTAAGTCGTCAACATTTTCAAGTGGCGTACCTTTTACTTTAACCAACATATTAATAGGTACGCTTTCTGGTTGCTGTGGTAAATTTGCCAGCCCCATTAATAAACCAAACCTGTCCGAAGCTTGCTCGCCCATGCCAACGATTCCGCCAGAACATACTTTCATACCAGCATCTCGCACATTTCCTATGGTGTCTAAGCGGTCTTGATATGTTCGTGTGGTAATAATTTGCTCGTAATATTCAGGCGATGTATCAAGGTTATGATTGTAGTAATCAAGGCCTGCATCGCGTAATGCATGGGCTTTGTCATTATCAAGCATGCCCAGTGTCATACATGTTTCAAGGCCGAGCTCTTTGACTTCTTTAACCATTTTAGAAATGTATGGCATGTCTCTGTCTTTTGGATCTGACCAAGCAGCGCCCATACAAAAACGGGTTGCGCCTTTTTCTTTTGCAACCCGAGCTTGCTCAACTACTTTTTCAACTTCAAGCAGGCGTTCACGTTCTAAATCTGTTTTGTAATGGCCTGATTGCGGACAGTATTTACAGTCTTCTGGGCAGGCGCCTGTTTTAATAGAGAGCAGAGTCGATATTTGCACTTCATTCGGGTTAAAGTTAGCGCGATGAACTGACGCAGCTTTAAATAATAAATCATTAAATGGCATCTCAAAAAGTGCTTTTACCTCTTTGT
This sequence comes from Pseudoalteromonas mucoides, assembly GCF_049257175.1. Classification (NCBI taxonomy): domain Bacteria; kingdom Pseudomonadati; phylum Pseudomonadota; class Gammaproteobacteria; order Alteromonadales; family Pseudoalteromonadaceae; genus Pseudoalteromonas; species Pseudoalteromonas mucoides. Next base: position 57,518 of record NZ_JBMMUC010000022.1, on the reverse strand, counting down.
GTGTCCAATCGTGGCGAACGGCTGCAAACTCCATAATTCTCTCTTTTTATTTTCATGACGGTGGATATTGGCTTAGTCTACGACTTGGCGTAACATTGTCAACGAAACGAAGCGCAAATAAGTTTACCAATGAACAAAAAACAAACGATAGACCTTGATTTTGATCGTCAGCACATTTGGCACCCCTATACATCTATGACGCAGCCTTTGCCGGTATATCCGGTAACCCACACTCAAGATAATAAAATTTACTTAGCAACCGGTGAGTGTTTAATTGATGGTATGGCATCGTGGTGGAGTGCTATTCACGGCTACGGTCACCCTGTATTAAAAGCCGCTATGCATCACCAAATCGATACAATGAGTCATGTTATGTTTGGTGGTATTACCCATCAACCTGCTATTGAGCTATGTAAAAAGCTGGTAGCAATTACGCCAAATAGCTTACAAAAAGTATTCTTAGCAGATAGCGGCTCTGTAGCCGTTGAAGTTGCCATCAAAATGGCCTTACAGTATTGGTTAAGCCAAGGCATTACAACAAAGCAAAAACTCATGACTCCGCTTAAAGGCTATCACGGCGATACCTTTGCTGCGATGAGTGTGTGCGACCCAATAAATTCAATGCATTCCTTATACAGCGGCTTTTTACCTGAGCATGTATTTGTACCAGCCCCTGTTAGTCAATTTGGCCAGACTTTTGATCACCATGAGGCACATCAATTAGCTGAGTACTTCGCTGCTCACCACCAAGATGTAGCAGCATTTATTATTGAGCCTATTGTGCAAAATGCTGGAGGCATGAACTTTTATCACCCTGAGTATTTAAAAACAGTTCGCCAATTATGCAGTAAGTATGACGTTTTATTGATTTGCGATGAAATAGCCACAGGATTTGGCCGTACAGGTAAAATGTTTGCCGTTGAGCATAGCCAAATTGAGCCTGATATAATGTGCATAGGTAAAGCACTTACTGGTGGCACAATGACGCTTTCAGCGACACTCACCACGGACAAAATTGCTATTGGTATAAGTGAAGGAGAAGCAGGTGTATTAATGCATGGCCCTACGTTTATGGGTAACCCACTGGCCTGTGCGGTCGCTTGTGCAAGCATTGACTTATTAATCGAACAGGATTGGGCAAAGCAGATTGCACTTTTAAACGATGCATTAAGCTCCTTGCATAAATGTACTGAGCTAACTCACGTTAAAAATGTACGTACACTAGGTGCTATTGGTGTTGTTGAATTAACAGATGCTGTGAACGTTGAAAAAATTCAAGCTTACTTTATCAGTCAAGGGGTATGGGTACGGCCATTTGGTAAACTTATTTACTTAATGCCACCGTATATCAGCACAAAAGCAGACATAGACACCCTCAGCAACGCTATTTATTGTGCGATAGAGGGCAGCCACTTTAAATAGCTTAAAATTATCATGTTTGAATGGCTTACCATTCAAACATGTAAGCCATTTTGCTGATCATACGAAGTGGAATATTATGTTCATTGCGTTTTGCATATAAGTGTTGCATCGATTTATCTTTCACCTCGCCTACAATCACTTCTTTGACTTGATACCCAAGGGCTACCGCAGCTTGACTATAGGCGATGAATTCCCATTTTTTTATATTGGTGTTATCTACAATAACCAAGGGAATTGACTGCGAAAGCGCATTTATAAAGCGCGCTAAATTTAAATTATGAAATTGTGATAATTTAAATTTATCAAACTTATACTCACCCTGCTCATTATAAAAATAATCGTCAGTTGAGCATATCAAGTATTGGCTTTGATCGCCCAGCACGAGCTCATCAGCAAGGTTTTGCGCATAATAAGACTTACCTGAGCCTGGTAGTCCGCGTAAAATAAAAACTTGTTTCATGGAACCTATAATTGTTAGTTGGTTAATTAGCTAGATTATCAAAAACCTATAATGCCACAAAAGCGACATTAATCGCACATTTAAGAGACATTAATTTACAATGGTGATTAATAATCCGCCGCTTTATAAAAAAATATCAAATTTCGACAAAAAAAGCATAAAGAAACGACAAAGAGTTGCATCCACATGTTTTTTTATTTTCCGTTCAAAGGTAAGATACATGGTTCAAGTGCAACAAAGCACACATTTATTAATGTAGGCAACTTATATCATTGGAGTGAAGATGAGCCACTTAGCGATTTCAGAGCTATTAAAAGGCAAGGTTGCGGTAGACAGCCAAGTAACAGTAAAAGGCTGGATCCGTACTCGCCGCGATTCAAAAGCAGGAATTTCATTTTTAGCCGTTCATGACGGCTCATGTTTTGACGCAATTCAAGCGGTAGTGCCTAATTCACTGAATAATTACGAAGAAGTGACCCGCTTAACAGCAAGCTGCTCTGTATCAGTCACTGGTGTACTGGTTAAATCTGAAGGCAAAGGTCAGTCATTCGAAATCCAAGCGAATAAGGTTGAAGTATTAGGTTGGGTAGAAAACCCAGACTCATACCCTATGGCTGCTAAACGCCATAGTATCGAATACCTACGTGAACACGCCCATTTACGCCCGCGTACTAACATTATTGGTGCCGTAACACGTGTACGTAACTGTTTAGCACAAGCTATTCACCGTTTTTATCACGAACAAGGTTTTTACTGGATCAGTACACCTATCATCACGGCAAGTGACTGTGAAGGTGCTGGTGAAATGTTCCGCGTGTCTACGCTTGATATGCAAAACTTGCCGCGTACAGATAAAGGCGATGTTGATTACAGCGAAGATTTCTTCGGTAAAGAAGCATTCCTTACCGTATCTGGTCAGTTAAATGGTGAGACCTACGCATCTGCGATGTCTAATATTTATACATTCGGCCCTACTTTCCGTGCTGAAAACTCAAATACATCTCGCCACCTTGCTGAGTTTTGGATGGTTGAACCAGAGGTTGCGTTTGCAGACCTTGAAGATATTGCAAAGCTTGCTGAAAACATGCTGAAGTATGTATTTAAAGCCGTACTTGAAGAGCGCCGTGATGATATGGAATTTTTTGCACAACGTGTAGAAAAAACAGCTATATCGCGCTTAGAAGAGTTTGTCGAAAAAGACTTTGCTCAAGTTGATTACACTGACGCTGTTGAAATACTAAAAGCTTGCGGTAAGAAATTTGAATATGCCGTTGAATGGGGTGTAGATTTACAATCTGAGCATGAACGTTACCTTGCAGAAGAACACTTTAAAGCACCAGTAGTTATTAAAAACTACCCGCGTGATATTAAAGCATTCTACATGCGTCAAAACGAAGACGGAAAAACGGTTGCTGCTATGGACGTCGTTGCACCTGGCATCGGTGAAATCATTGGTGGTTCACAACGTGAAGAACGACTAGATGTACTTGATGCACGTTTAGACGAAATGGGCCTTAACAAAGAAGACTACAGCTGGTACCGCGACCTACGTAAATACGGTTCAGTGCCACATTCAGGTTTTGGTTTAGGCTTTGAGCGTTTAGTTGCTTATGTAACGGGCATGGGCAATGTACGTGACGTTATCGCCTTCCCACGTACCAAAGGCAGTGCAACTTACTAAATAAGTAATTTGTTTATTTTAAAAACCAGCTCATTCAGCTGGTTTTTTTATATTCAAAATTCAGATTTAACCAAACGGCTAATCAGCATGGTACAAAAAAGTCACCTTAGGTGACTTTTAAAATAATAGCTTAAACATCACTAACCAATAATTAAATCATCTTGCTGTAATAGCTTAGCCGTGTTTCCAACAATGTCTTCAACAGATAGTGCATTGATCAGCTCAATACCTTCAGCTTGTTGCTGGGCGCTTAATGGTACATACGGTAAACGAAATACTGGGTTAACCGCCGCTGTCATCATCAATGCAGTGTTGATTGCAATTGGATTAGGCTCACAGAATAACCAATTCATTAATGGCTGTAATGAATGATTGAGCTCAACGTTTTTTGTATCCATTAATTGGCGGAACAACCCTGGTATTAGGTTCGATGTGACTGAAATTACACCATGTGCTTTATAAATATGACGAGCATCATGAGCTTCATCATCATTACCTGACCAACATGCTATTCCTTGTTGCTCATAATGTTCGATACGTTCATTACCACCACACTCTTTAACACCAATAAAGTGCTCATGCTGAGCTAAAGGTTCAATAATATCGGGGGTCAAGTCTTGCCCTGTACGCCCTGCAACATTGTAAATAAATGCAGGTCCAATCGCCAACACTCGTTTAAAGTGCTCTTTAACACCCGCAATTGATGTACGACCATAATAAGGGTTAATTTGCAGCGCTGCATCCATACCGCTAGCAAAACCATACTCCGTTGCTTTTATTGCTTCACGGGTATTATTGCTTCCTGTATTACCTACAATAATTAACTTATCTGAATATTTATTAACGCTGTGCGCAATAAGCATCAAATGCTCTTCCCAATTCATTAACTGGCCTTCACCGGTTGTGCCACCAACAACAATGCCATCAACGCCACCAGCAATTTGCTGCTCAACTAATTGATCATAGGTTGCAAGGTCAATTTCACCCGTTGATAAGTAAGGGGTTTTAATTGCTGTGATAAGACTTGCTTGTTTAATTTGTTCTAGGCTGCGCATAAAAATATATTCTTAAAAAAACTTGCCGTATTTGTAACATAAATGAACTTATTTTGGGAGTTTTGCAAAGCCTAATTAATAAAATAACTTGTGTTATGACCAAGTGTAAGACAAAATAAAACAACTGTACAAATAAATAGTACCATTGTTTTTTTACTTCGAGTATCAATTTATGCGTTTATCACGATTTTTAGCAACCCATTTTTATCACAGTGAAGAGCTTTGTCAGGCCCTAGCAATCGACGAAGACACGCTCTTACTATGGCAGGAGTCGGGACTATTTCCTAAACCCAGCTATTGCATTAAAAATCAGCTAAGTTGTAGCTCATATTCCGGCCTTTATGAATGTGAAGAGTACGACGACTATTATCCGCGCGGATGTGTTAATTGGGGCCAAGGATTAGCAAAACAAAAAATAACGTCATCCAGCCAAGCATTTAATTACTTTGCTCAACAATATATGGCCGCACTGAATAAGCTTGCGCAGCAAGGTTTTGAGTTTAACGAGGAATTATTTGGTAGTGAAATTGAAGAACACTTGCAACAAGTGTGGCAACAGTTTTTATGTAGTAAGTATGGTGTGTTAACACAAAACGGTTTAATTGACGAAATAGCGGCTGTTGATATTGGCCGTTTAGTGGTAGACGACATAACCGAGCTTCGTACTAAAGCGTGTCTTAATCAAGATGAGCGTACACAACTCCACCCCGCTATGAAGTTATTAAACCGCGCATTGAGCCATGGTGCTGATCATGAAAAGCAACATACTTTGCGCACGCGATATATTGATGCGCTCGTGCTCAAATACGACTTATCAGTAAAATAATTATAACCAAATAATAGTAAAGCAAATAAGAGTGCATGGCGTTAAATCATGGTTACCTTTTCTTAATGATTAGTTTATTCACAGTCGCTTTGTTTAAGCACTATTTTGCCTTAATTTTTGAGTACAACCAATAGTCTAAGCTGACAAAGCGGCCGCCACCGGTAAAAAATAAACTGAGCAACATAACAAAATAAATTGCTGAAAATTCGATACCATTATTCAAAATAACAGGGGTTCCTGTTTCGTAAAGGTACTCAGGATAGCCATGTTCGTTAACTAAAGTTTTAATACTCTCGATACGTTGCTGTGCCTCGAGAGAATTGGCTAGACTGTCTTGTGCACCAGGTATAGACAACCAGTCTAATACTTGTGCTGCACTCGTTTGTGGGTTTGTCGGGGTTATAGCAAACCAACCATTGCTCCAATGTACTGTGGTTGCTGCTACCACCATTGTGAACATAAGTGGGATTGTAATAACGCGAGTAAATAAGCCAAGTAATAATAGCCACCCTCCTAAAAACTCACTCCAACCGGCTAAAAAAGCAAGTAAATCAGGAAACGGTAAACCGAGACCCCATTGTTCATTACCAAACCATGCAACCACATCTGGCGATGCTAAAAACAAGTCACTAAGCCCGGCAGAATCACTACTTAGGTTAAGTTTAGAATAGCCGGCGATGATCATCACTGGAGCGAGAATTAATCGAAATAATAATGAAGGTATGCCATCCAATATAGCTAGTTTTTTAATTGAATAATTATAGCTGTTGAGAAGTGTATTTATCATAGCGGTCGCGCCTTTTTAACTTGTGCTAATAACAAGACCGCTATGAAGGAGAGATTATTTCAGTTAAATTTTACGGGCAACCTGCAATGCTTCATAGATTGCACGTTTTGCATCTATAGCGGCAGCCAACTTTGCACCACCAATAACATGCACCTTGGGGTTTTCACTAAGCGAACTTAATTCTTCATTATTCGAAACCTGCCCTATACAGGCAATAACAGTGTCAACAGCTAATACTTGCTCTTCACCTGCGACACTAATAGTTAAGCCATGCTTATTGAAGCTTAAATATTGGCAATCCGCAATTTGTTTTACGCTATGCTGTTTAGCAACTTGGCGATGGATCCAGCCGGTTGTTTTACCTAAATCACTGCCAAAGCGCCCTGCACTTCGTTTGAGCATATACAATTGACGACTATCTTTGTGCGGCGATGGTTCACATTCAATACCCCATTGTGACTTAAACTCACTAATAGATTGCTCGCGTTTTTCTGTTAAAAAAGCGACCATATCAAAACCAATACCTCCAGCGCCTAATATTGCAATTGATTGACCTAACTCTACCTCACCTCTGATCACTTCATCATAGGCATAAACACGTTTACCATCAGTGCATTCAAAGGAAGCTTCTCTAGGTCTTACACCTGTTGCGAAAACAATATCATCGTAATCTTCTAGCATCTGCTGAGAATATGCTTTTCCTAATTCAATTGTGACGTTCAAACGTTCAAGCTCATTGATAAAATAGGTCAGTGTATGGTTAAAGTCTTCTTTTCCTGGGATACGCATTGCTAGGTTAAACTGCCCCCCCATGTCAGCCTTCTTATCAATAAGGGTTACTTGATGACCTTTTTGCGCTAAATAACAACTAGCAGATAGTCCTGCAGGTCCCGCTCCAACCACCAACACATTTTTTGCTTTACTGGTTTTGTGCAGTGGGTAATCTAGCTCAAATCCGGCTTGTGGATTCACTAAACACGTTGCGCGTTTACCTTTAAACACATGATCCAAGCAGCCTTGATTACAACCAATACAAATATTTATTTGCTTGCTTTGTTGGGCTTTATATTTATTAAAAAAGTCAGGATCAGCAAGTAATGGTCTTGCCATGGAGATCAAATCAGCCTCACCTGCATTTAAAATATCATTAGCTATATCAGGAGTATTAATTCTATTTACCGCGATTACAGGTAAGTTAACAGCTTCTTTTAAACGTTTAGATGCTTCTTTAAAGGCGCCTGCTGGAACCATGCTAGCAATGGTAGGTACCCTTGCTTCATGCCAACCAATACCTGTGTTTAATATGTCTACACCCGCTTGCTCTAAAGCTTTTGCTTGAATTACTACTTCATCAGGAGTCGAGCCATTAGGAATTAAATCAACCACAGATAACCTAAATATAATTAAAAACTTATCACTCACTTTTGCTCGTACAGCTTTTACGGTGTCGATTGCTAATCGCATTCGATTTTCTAAGCTGCCACCGTATTCATCAATGCGTTTGTTTGTATGAGGAGCCATGAATTCATTAATTAAGTAACCTTCTGAACCCATGATTTCAACACCGTCGTAGCCTGCTTTTTCAGCAAGTTTTGCTGAGTGAGCAAAATCTTTGATGGTTTTTTTTATTGAGCCCAATGACATTGCTTTTGGCTTGTACGGATTAATAGGCGCTTTAATTGCACTCGGTGCTTGATTAAAGGGATGATATGCATAACGCCCTGCGTGTAATAACTGTAAGCAAATTTTTCCACCATGTTGATGCACAACATCGGTGTATGCTTTGTGTTTGAGCACATCATAAAAATTATTAAATGAAGACGATATAGGTGTTAATTTACCTCTTAGGTTAGGGCTGTAACCACCAGTAATGATCATACCTGTGCCGCCTTTCGCCCGTGCTTCGTAAAACGCTTTTAAACGCTTTCGATTGTGCCAACCTTCTTCAAGGCCTGTGTGCATCGAGCCCATAACTAAACGATTGCGTAATTGTGTGTGCTTTAATTGTAATTGTTGTTCTAACATTCTGTGCCCCAATCAACTGGTCTAACCTCTATACATTAGTGAATTCTGCTTGATTGGCAAGCAATAAGCAACAAATCAGGTAATAAATGTAAAATTTGTCAATAAGTTTAGGTTAGTTTTGCCTTTCATAAATACTTAGTTACGATTTAACAGTTAAATTATTTTTTATTCTGAGCTAAGATGGTGCTAGTTATAAGCTGTACCAAATTAAGGATTTATTTTGATAGCAAAGGTATTTAAAGGACTTTGGACTGGGTTAAATTTTTCCCGCCGTTTAGTTCTCAATTTATTATTCGTATTACTTGTTATTCTTTTTATCGTTGCAATAACAAGTGATGAGGATGAAATTAAAGTTGCAGATACGTCTGTATTACGGTTAAACCTTAACGGACCAATCGTTGAAGAGAAAACCTATGTCGACCCTGTTGAAGCTGCGATTAATGATGCCACTCTGGGTAACGAAGCTCCGGCTGAAATACTACTCGATGACATTATTGAAGTCATTGATCAAGCGTCTAAAGACGAGCGAATTAGCGTAATGCTGCTTGATCTTCAAAAAATGCCCAGTGCACACCTTAATAAGTTGAAACAAATCACTGACGCTATTGAACGTTTTAAAGCGCAAAATAAACAAGTTATTGCAACAGGTTATTATTACACCCAAGCGCAGTATTACATTGCCGCTCATGCTGATGAAATTGCTATGCACCCTTATGGTGGAGTAGCAATTGAAGGTTATGGCATGTACCCACTGTACTTTAAAGATGCCTTAGAAAAACTTGCCGTTACCCAACATATCTTCCGTGTTGGTACGTTCAAGTCAGCTGTTGAACCCTTTATTCGTAATGATATGTCTGATGCAGCAAAAGAAGCTAACCGTGTATGGTTAGGTGCTTTATGGCAAGAATATAAGCGTGATGTTGCAGCAGTACGCCCTTTTGATGAATCAAATTTTGATGAAACGATGGATGAGTTACTTACAAAAATGCAAGCGGTCAATGGTGACTCTGGTAAATACTCATTAGAAAATCAGTGGGTTGATTCATTAAAAACCAATCAGCAAATTCGTCAACAGTTAATTGATATTGTAGGCGCTGAAGAAACCGGTAAGACATTCAATCAAGTGTCGTTCCATGAATACTTATCGTTAGTTAAACCACCTATGGAGTTTGACAATCCAATTACTGAAAAGGTAGCCATTGTTGTTGCTAAAGGGACTATTGTGGATGGTGAGCGAAAAGCGGGTGAAATTGGTGGTGACTCAACAGCTGCCCTACTTCGCAAAGCACGCTTAGATGATAAAGTAAAAGCAGTTGTGCTACGAATTGATTCAGGTGGTGGTAGTATGTTTGCCTCGGAAGTAATTCGTGCCGAGGTACTTGCTCTTAAGGCCGCTGGCAAACCTGTCATCGCTTCAATGAGCTCGGTTGCTGCATCTGGCGGTTACTGGATTGCCTCTGCCGCTAATGAAATTTGGGCTGCACCAAGTACAATTACTGGATCAATTGGTGTATTTGGTAGTTTTATGACATTTGAAAACAGTATGGCTAAACTTGGCGTATATTCTGATGGTGTCGCAACCACTGAGATGGCTGGTTTATCAATCACTCGCCCACTAAACGAAAAAATGGCCCAGGTCATTCAATTAAGCGTTGAAGATGCTTATCGTCGCTTCTTAGATGTTGTAGCCGATGCACGTGACATGACACCTGAACAAGTTGATAGTATCGCACAAGGGCGTGTTTGGATTGCCTCACAAGCACAAGAGCTTGGCTTAGTAGATAAGCTAGGTAACAAGCAAGATGCCATTGAAGCGGCTGCAGCTCTAGCAAAACTCGACTTTTATGAAGTTAAAACGATTAAACATAGCTTAACACCACAAGAACAAATGATGCAGGACATCTTTGGTAATGCCTCTGTTAAAGCATTTATTGGCAACTCAACTACCACCCAAAGTGTGCTGGCGAGTCAAACGGATCTAAACTCGATTGTGAAAAAGTTAAGTGCCGAACTAAATGACTTAAAAGATTACAACGATCCTCAAAATATTTATTCTCGTTGTTTAGTGTGTAACGTTATTCAGTAAATCAGTCCTTCTCGACTGTACTCTATACCAACACAGGTTATACTAAGCCCAGTTTTTTTACTGGGCTTTTTTATGAAACGTAAACGTATTTATATCGCTTACACTGGCGGTACCATAGGAATGAAAAAATCAAGCCGCGGCTATATTCCTGCAGAAGGCTTTTTGACCGAAACAGTGGCTAATAACGCAGAATTTAACCGTGATGAAATGCCTCTTTTTGACATTCACGAATATTGCCCTTTGATAGATTCCTCTGATATGTCTCCTGAACATTGGCAGCTCATTGCCGATGATATTAAAAATAAATACCAAGACTATGACGGTTTTGTTGTACTTCATGGTACTGACACCATGGCTTATACCGCGTCGGCATTATCTTTTATGTTTGAAAACCTCACGAAACCTATTATTGTGACCGGCTCACAAATTCCATTGTCACAACTTCGCTCTGACGGACAAGTTAATTTACTTAATGCCATGTACTTAGCAGCTAACTACCCGATTGCTGAGGTTAGCTTGTTTTTTAACAACCAGCTTTTTCGAGGTAATCGAGCTACCAAAGCACACGCAGATGGCTTTGATGCATTTGCATCCCCAAATTTAGACCCTCTCGCGCTCTCTGGTATCAACATACAATTATTAAAAGGGCAACTTAGCCCCTATGTTGAAAATGAACTGCAAGTAACCAACATAACGCCACAGCCTATTGGTGTTTTATACCTCTACCCAGGTATCAGCCACGCTGTAGTCAAAAGCTTGGTTAACGACAACATAAAAGCATTGGTGTTATTAAGTTTCGGTGTAGGAAATGCCCCTCAGGACCCTGAGTTTTTAGACATACTATCTACTGCCAGTAAACGTGGTATGGTCATTATTAACCTGACTCAGTGTTTAAAAGGTCATGTCAATATGGGGGGCTATGCGACAGGAAACGCCTTATTAAATATTGGGGTAATAAGCGGCTATGATATGACATTAGAAGCATGTTTAACAAAGCTACATTACTTATTTAGCCAACAACTTGAAGTGGAAACCATTCGCCATTTAATGCAAGATAACTTACGTGGTGAACTGAGCCGTTAGATAGCACGGTTAGAGACACAAAAGGCACGCTAAATCGCGTGCCTTTTGTTTTTAGTACTGGTTAAAATTAGCGAAATACGCGGCGCAAACCAACCAGCGGAAGCAATAATAACGTATACCACGGGAAGCTTGCAGATTGACGCTCATAGGTCTCTGTTTCAGGATCTGAACATTGATCTATCTCCCCATCAATTGGGGTTAGCTTAACCGCAACAGCAACACTTTCGTATTCAATGTCACCATTAATATCTGTTACAACACCGCCTAATGAATCCGTTTTTTCAACCGTTTTGGTTGCAACACCAAAGATTTCATTGTTGTTGTTGATAGACTTAGCTTCAGAAACCACATATTTATAACGTGTCTCACCGTCGTCCTCATAACAAGGGAGCAAGTCGTTTATATTTGTGATTGAGTCTTCACCTATCTTATACAAGAAACCTTCACGGCGACGAGAACCAATATTAAATACATCAGTCTCGCCTTCACCTACAATATATCCGTTATCATTTATATCATTAGCAAATGAGCTTGAACTATTAAAGTAATCGGTAGGAAATACCGTGCTACCCGATGCGATATCATGATAGAAAAATTTATAACGATTAGCGCCTTCTATAGGGCGCACACCATAGCCAACCACAACATCATTTTCATTTATTGCTAACGCTTTACCATTAAACCAATCGTCTTCCTGGTCAAGCATTTCGACGATTTTTCCATCTTTATAATAAACTGGCAGTGTTCTAATCGTGCTAGAGCTATCGTTGTCTCGGACATCTGAAGTACCAGCGACTGTACCATTGCTATTCACTGCGAGTGCATTACTTGTGAAGGCAAAGTCATCATCTTCTTCTGGTGTAAGGCCTAAACCCAGTTCTTGCGTATCAATCACATTAAAATTAGAGTCTAAAGACCATTTTACAGCTCGTAAATCAAATAAACGTGATGAACTTCCTCTATATAGTGCTTCAATACATACACTGACTAGTTCATCTTCACCGTCACAGTTATCATCGATATCTTCTTGCCTATCAACTGGGATCCCCGTTGAAACCTGACCTACAACTGTATAACCTGTATTAGTTTTAACAATATCAGTGGCAGTACTAATACCACCATATTCGTCAAACCCTGGCGCTAGTGGAAATGTAACACCCGAGTCAGACACAACGACACCTCGTGAAATAAACTCACGCTCAAAATGAGTCTCTTCATCATTTTCACCATCAGGTGTAAACAATACTTTTTCATAAGGCGCGCTGCCCCAACCGACTGATACACCATCTTCTGCAATGGCGTTATAAATGTTACTGGTTGAACGGGTTAAGCCATCAAAATCTACAGAGCCAATATCAAACAATACTTGTTCTTGCGCTGGTGAACCATCCTCTGAAAACCTTATCGCAGCATGACTGGCAAGCTTTTGATATTCAGAATTAGTAGCCAGACCAGTCAAAAAAGAAAGCATGAAGCTGTTTGCATCAGGGTTCGTTGCCGCGGCGTTTTTATTTTGTATATCATCAAGTGTAAAAGTAATTTCTTTATCAATGTCCTTAAAGTAATCTTCTCGCTCACGATAAGCACTTTCAATTAAACTATCTGTAAAATCAATATAACTAACATCAATAGGTAAATTATATAAACCATTTACCCAGCCAATAATATGGCCGTTTTCACTTACGTCTGTAACATATCTATGTTTTGCTTCATCAAATGAACCAAGTTCAGTTAATTGGTAAGTAGCACTTAAAGCTGATGTGCTCATCGTCGCTAAAATACTGGCAGCGAGTAATTTATATTTCATTTTAGTCCTTACTACTGATTCTTTAAATCTTCAAGTTCTTCCCAGCGCTCTAACGCGGTTTCAAGGTCAGACTCAAGTTGTGCTAAATGGTTCAATGCTTCAGACGTAATGTTTGCGTCTTGTTTGAAAAAGTCTGCATCATTAACAACCGCTTGCTGATCATCTATTGCTTGTTCAAGTTGCTCAAGCTTACTGGGTAATTGTTCTAATTCAAGCTTTAATTTGTAAGAGAGTTTATTGCCCTTACTTTCGTCATTTTTAGCTGTTTTAACCGCAGGCTTTTCTGCTTTTTTAACGGGTGCCGCCGCTTGCTTTTTTTGTTCTTGCGCTAGGTAGTTTACATAAGCTTCATAATCACTATAACCACCCACCATATCAGTAATAATACCGTTGCCTTCAAACGCCCAAACACTGGTACATGTATTGTCAATAAACTCACGGTCATGGCTTACAATAAGCACGGTACCTTGATATTGATTAATAATATCTTCTAATAATTCGAGTGTTTCGATGTCTAAATCATTGGTTGGCTCATCCAGTACCAAGATATTTGATGGTTTTAAGAATAACTTAGCAAGCAATAATCGGTTTTTTTCGCCACCAGACAATGCTTTAACTGGTGTACGAGCACGCGCAGGTGGAAATAGAAAGTCTTGTAAGTAACCCAGTACATGACGCGAACGCCCGCCCATCATAACTTCCTGCTTACCTTCAGCAACGTTATCTTGCACTGTTGCTTCTTCATCAAGCTTTTGACGATATTGGTCAAAATAGGCAAACTCTAAGTTTACGCCTTGTTTGATATCACCACTATCAGCAGCTAAATCACCAAACAATAATTTTAATAGTGTCGTTTTACCAATACCATTTGGACCAACCAGTCCAATTCTATCGCCACGCATTACCAATGTAGAAAAGTCATTTGCAATTACTTTATCTTTGAAAGCATGATGAATGTGCTTCGCTTCAAATACAAGCTTGCCTGATCTATCCGCAGTTTCGATATTAAAGTCAGTTTTACCTACCTGCTCTACACGTTGCTTTCGTTCAACACGTAATTGCTTAAGTTCACGTACTCGCCCTTCATTACGCGTACGACGTGCTTTGACGCCTTGTCGGATCCACGCTTCTTCTTCAGCTAAACGCTTATCAAAAAGCGCATTTTGTGTTTCTTCAACTTTTAAATCATGCGCTTTTTGCTCAAGATAAGTCGCGTAATCACCTGGGTAAGAGATTAATTTACCTCGGTCTAAATCTAAAATACGCGTCGCAACAGCACGAATGAATGCACGGTCATGAGAAATAAATACAATTCCGCCCTTAAACTCTTTTAAAAATTGCTCTAACCACATAACACTGTCCATGTCTAAGTGGTTAGTCGGTTCATCAAGTAATAATAAGTCGGGCTCACTTACAAGAGCGCGAGCTAATGCAACTTTACGTAACCAACCGCCTGAAAGCGATTCAAGTTTTGCTTCAGGTGAAAGTTCTAAACGAGTGAGAACAAGCTGAATACGGCTATCGAACCGCCAACCGTCTGCTGCTTCTAACTGATTAGATAAGCGCTCTAATTGATTTAGTAACTTATCGGTGCATTCAGTTTGTAGTTGAGTACTGACATGATGATAATCAATAAGTAAGTTTGCAATTTCAGGCATACCTTGAGCAACATAATCAAAAACAGTGCCACTGGCGCCCTTTGGCGGATCTTGCTCTAAACGAGAAATTTTGATGCCGCCTAGCTGGTTAATTTCACCATCGTCTAAAATAACTTGGCCATCTAACACTTTTAATAAGGTTGATTTACCTGCACCGTTACGACCAACTATACACACTCGCTCACCGGTTTCTATCACCGCATCAGCATCATCTAATAATGGGTGTGTACCATAAGCTAATTGCGCTTTTGAAATTCTGATTAAATCCATGTTGTTTATGTACTCTTTTATGCTGTTCGCGTAAATAACTGACGCACTTGTTGCGCAGTAAATGGCCAAAATAACATTTGACCTTTTTCGCTTTTTAAAACGGGTATACTGATTTGATATTCTGCAATGAGCTTTTCGTCACTCATTATATCCACCAGCTTTAAATTCTGCTCGTCTTGCAATAATGGGACGATTAACTCATGGGCTTGCTCACACAGGTGACAGCCATCAGTATGGTATAAAGTCCAATTAGCCATGCGTAATTAACCAGCTATTATGAATTTGCTTATTACGTTTAAAGTCTGGCGATAATGTTTGCTCTGAAATATTAACCGCTTTGAGCCCTAATCCGATTAAGCCAACCTCATCCATCGCAAAACCACGTTTGTTATTTGAAAATATAAGCGTGCCTGATGGGCTAAGAATCTTTTTCACCCAGGTTAGTAACTTGATATAGTCTCGCTGTACATCAAATGCATCTTTCATACGCTTAGAGTTTGAAAATGTAGGCGGATCTAAAAAGATCAAATCATACTGGCTTGTTGCATATTCTAACCATTTTAGACAATCAGCTTGCTCAAAACGGTAGCGAGTATTACTAATATTGTTCAACTCAAAATTATCTTGCCCCCACTTTAAGTAAGTTTTAGATAAATCAACAGTCGTAATCGCTTTAGCACCACCAAGTGCGGCATGCACAGAAGCAGTTCCGGTATAGGCAAATAAATTCAAAAAGCGTTTATCTTTGGCATTTTGTTGAATATAGCGACGCGCTAATCGGTGATCTAAAAATAAACCTGTATCTAAATAATCAAACAAATTAACTTTAAACTTAGCACCAAACTCTTCAATTACTTGAGTCCGGTTTTGCTTAGCCATTGGGGTGTATTGCTCTTCCCCTTTTTGTTTTTTACGAACTTTTACAGCGATATTTTCTGGGGCAATTTTAAGTTGCTGAGCGGTTAAAGTGATCACATCTTGCAGGCGCTTATGCGCTGTTGCATCATCAATCTCTTTTGGTGCGGCATACTCGAAAATAACAGCTGAGTCACCATATACGTCTACAGCCACGTTATATTCTGGGATATCTGCATCGTAAACGCGGTACGCTTGCACATCATTTTGCTTGAGCCAGTTTTTTAAGGCTTGTTTATTCTTTTTAACACGGTTTGCAAAAGACATTGAGCCTTCAAAATTAAGCGCAGGCTTATCTTCACTTGTTTGACTGACTTGTTTGTCGTCTAACTGATATAAATTTAGTACCACATCAAGCGGTCCATTTTTAAATTTATAACGTTTAAGTTTAACTAATTTTAAAAGCTTAAACAGGCTTTCATCCATGCCCAAAAGAGCCAGCTTCCAATTATTAAAGTGCTTTTTAAACCCTGTGCCTAAACTACGATGTAAATCAACCAACTCTGCCATTGAACCTATACGTTCACCATAAGGTAAGTTTGAAATCACTACACCAGGTAATTTTGCAACAGATGTCAGCTTAGTGGCATCACTTTGCTTAAATTTAATTATATCACCCAGCTCTGCGCGTTTTGCATTATCGACGGCTTTACTTAACACCTGCCCGTCGTAATCATGACCAATTAGCCATAATTTAGGATCTGTAATTTGAGCAATCAGCTCTTCTCTTAATGCATTGAATTTCGCAACCCGAAAACTGGGTAATCTTTCAAAGGCAAACCCTTCACGAAATAAGCCAGGGGCTTCATTTCGAGCCATACCTGCGGCTTCAATTAAAATAGTGCCAGCACCACAACATGGATCAAATAAAGGTTGTTGCACATTATCAAGCCAACCACTGCGCTTAATAAGTGCTGCAGCTAAGTGCTCTTTAATAGGTGCTTTACCCTGTCCTTCACGGTAACCACGTTCAGACAAACGCGGACCAGAATAGTCGATGTACATTGCCACACCTTGGCGAGATAAACGCGCTACCACACGCACGTTAGCATCTTGCTTATCAACATTAGGACGCTGTTCATATAAATCATTGAAATAATCAACAATCGCATCTTTGATCACAAGGCCAGAGAACTGTGTGTTTTTCAATGAATCATTCGTGCCATTAAAATCAACAGCAAAAGTCTGAGTCGGCCCAAACCATTCTTGCCATGGTTGTAAACGGGCAAATTTGTACAGGCTATCTTTGTCATTAACGCCTTCTTTTTCTTCAATCAACATCATAACGCGGGTCGCGAAACGGCTCATTAAACATACTTTTTGTGCTAGTGTTGTATCCGCGTCAAAACGCACAGAGCCCACTGTTTGCTTGGTGACAGTAGCCCCAATTTCAGTAAGTTCATCAACCAATAAATTTTCGATTCCGATAGAAGTAAGCGCGATAAATTGCAAAGTAAAAACCCTTAGTAGCTAATTACGCGGGATTATAACATAGGTTGGCAGACAAACACGTGATAAAGGGGTTAACAGTAAAAAATTTGCTTAGGCTGTTTTACTATTTTGTGCGTGGGTATAAATTGGGTGTACTCGATTATTAAGAACACGAATAGCTTCAAACTGGTTCAAGCTCAGATTTTCATCTAGTTGATAATGCTCAGACAAACTAATACACAAGGATGCGTCATCACTGTGGTCGATTATTAAAAACTCACCCACTTGAATACGAGATTGTAATTTAATTATTGCCTCTACACTTGGCTCATGGCCTGTGTAAGGTTCAAAAAACCAACTTTTAGCAAGAACAGGTTTTAAATGAAATTTTGCCGCTGTCGCATTGAGTGCTATCTGACAAAGCTGAGCTGCTTGCCATAAATTAAAACCCTCAAGGTATTGGTAGACTTGCTGATAAAAAGCAGCATCTTCTAAACTAAAATTAGGCTCAGATAAAACGCTGTCGGTAAGCTGTCGGAGTTTATAAGGCGTGCACAGTTGCATATCTTGGTCTAGGTCGACCAATAAGCGATTATTTGTAGGACAAGCTATCCATTTCCATTGTTTTGATGCTTGTAACATGTGCTTCCCCATTGCTCCTAAAATTTACTGCATGAATGAGGATTATAGCGGCTTTTGACCATTTAATAAATATTTTATTAGAACATTTATTGAACGATCAAAAGCTTAGATAATTGATCCTTATAAGCCTGAGAGGATCGTTTTTACCAATTGTGGGCCTTTATATATAAATCCTGTGTATACCTGTACCAGATCAGCCCCGCTGCTAAATTTCTCCTTTGCACTGGCAGCATCGTCAATCCCACCTACCCCAATAATAGGCAGTTTCCCTTGTGTAAGACGCTTAAGCTCTTTAACCACGTGGGTTGAGCGTTCACGTACTGGCTGGCCAGACAGACCTCCAGCCTCATTAGCGTATTGTTGTCCTTGCACTGCTGTACGCTCAAGAGTTGTATTTGTGGCAATCACACCATCGATCTTATTATTGATCAAAGACTCACTAACTTGACCAATTTGCACCTCATCCAGATCCGGTGCAATCTTAACTAACATAGGTACTTGCTTATTATGTTTCGAAATTAAATCAAGCTGCTCGTTTTTAAGACTTTGTAATAAGTCATCAAGTGCCTCACCATATTGTAAATCACGTAGCCCTGGGGTATTCGGTGAAGAAATATTTACCGTAATGTATGAGGCATGTTCAAAAACTTTACGCATACAGTGAATATAGTCGTCTTTACCTTGCTCATTTGGGGTATTTTTATTTTTACCAATATTGATCCCCAAAATTCCATCGTATTTAGCGGCTTTAACATTGTTCACCAAGTTATCAACGCCTTTATTATTAAAACCCATACGGTTAATAATTGCGTTTGATTCAGGTAAACGAAAAATACGTGGTTTATCGTTACCCGCTTGCGGGCGAGGTGTAACAGTACCTACTTCAATAAAACCAAAACCCATTTGCGCAAATGCATCAATACACTCTGCATTTTTATCAAGTCCTGCTGCTAAGCCTACAGGATTTTTAAACGTTAAACCCAAAAAATCAACTGGGTGATCAGCCACTGATTGCGACCACGCTGCACTAAATGGTGTATTAGTAAAGCGGCGTAAATTATGTAATGCAAACTCGTGGGCCCATTCCGCATCACGGGTGAACATAAAACGGCGAGCAAGATCATAAAACATTAAAAAATCCTCTATATAAAAAAATACCCCAGACTAGGCTGGGGTATTGTAAGCTATTAACTCATTATTATCACGTTAGAAAACGCGTAAGTTATTTTGCCGGTGTATCACAATTATGGCTAAGTAACATAAGTTCACGCAATGCGACTGAGAACTTGGCAAAATCATGACTTTGCGAAGTTTTAAACTCAGCTAACATTTGCTCCCAACGTTTAAGTAATAAATCTTGACTGTCCATCCAATGATCAATTTGACTATCAACGTCTTTGTCATCACCTTCAAAGCCATTAAGTACCACTTCAGCAAGTGTACGTTGTTGCCAATCAAGCTCTTCACGGTACGATGCACGAGCAAGGGCTTGCCAATGATTTGCCACAGGCTGGTTGGTTATTTGGTCTAAGAACCAATGTAATCCCATACGCGCACCTAGCTTGAAGTAAGTGTTAGACACCATATCAATATTGCGTCCAGAATTATTCGCTACCTCTGCTAAATCCATCACAGAGAACAAGCTTGATAGTGCAACAATACGTGTTGCTAAATCAGCAGGTACGCCACTTTGGGTTAATTTTTCTGCAGATTGAACTAAACGCTCGCTTTCTTTTTCTACCATATAGCTATTTAAATTTTCGCTTAAATCGCTAAATGTAGGTGCAAAGAAGGCAATGGTTTGTTCAATATTTAACGCTTTATTACGATGACGTAAGAACCAACGTGTAGCACGGCGAACAGTACGGCGAAGTTGGTATAACATTTCTGTTTGCACCGCCGCAGGGATCTTATTATCAAGCGCTACAATTGCATCCCATGTATCACTCATTTGGAAAATTTCATTCGCAACAGAATAACACAAGGCAATTTCAGCTTCGTTTGCACCTGTTTCTTCTTGCATGCGCACCATGAAATTCAAGCCCATATCGTTAACAATATTGTTGGCTAATTTAGTGGCAATGATCTCTTTACGAAGTGGGTGATTATCCATTGCGTCATTAAACTTCTCTCGCAGTGGAGCTGGGAAAGAGTTAACTAAGAGTTGACGATAATACGGGTTTTCAGTGATCTCTTCTGTTACTAGCGATTCTTTTAGCACCATTTTAGAATATGACACTAACACTGATAACTCTGGACGGGTTAAGTCTTTTCCAGCGGCCGCGCGCTCAGCAAGTTCTTCGTCTGTCGGAATGAATTCAATAGCACGATTAAGTTTGCCATCTTTTTCAAGGGCATGAATAAAGCGTACTTTCTCTTTAAGAGTTGAAGAACCTTTAGATTGAGTAATCGACAGCGTATGTGTTTGGCGATAACAATCTTCTAATACTAATTCAGACACCTCATCGGTCATAGAGTAAAGTAATTCATCACGTTGTTTACGTGTTAAATCACCCGCCGTTACTAAACCATTCAGTAAAATTTTAATATTAACTTCGTTATCTGAGCAAGCAACACCGCCAACGTTATCAATAAAGTCAGTATTAACACGACCACCTTTAGCTGCAAACTCAATACGCCCTAATTGGGTCGCGCCTAAGTTACCGCCTTCACCCAATACTTTAGCACCTAATTCACCACCATTAATGCGCAGTGCATCATTGGCGCGATCGCCTACATCTGCATCACTTTCTTTGCTACTCTTAATGTAAGTACCGATACCACCATTCCAAAGTAAATCAAATTCCATCATTAGTGATGCTTTGATCAACTCATTCGGTGTCATGCTGGCTTTTTTAGTGCCCAACATTTTTTTCATTTCAGGGCTTAGGCTAATTGATTTAGCTGCTCGAGAGAATACACCACCACCGGCAGAGATTAAATCTTTATTAAAGTCTTCCCATGATGAACGTGGTAAGTTAAATAAACGCTCTCGTTCTGGGTAAGTAGCAGCTGCATCTGGCGTAGGATCCACAAAAATGTGCATATGGTTAAATGCCACTTGCAAGCGGATATGCTTAGATAACAGCATACCATTACCAAATACATCCCCCGCCATATCACCAATGGCAACCACTGTAAAATCGGTTGTTTGGCAATCAACATCCATTTCGCGGAAATGACGTTTAACCGACTCCCAAGCACCACGGGCTGTAATACCCATTTTTTTATGGTCATAACCTACTGAACCGCCTGATGCAAACGCATCACCCAGCCAGAAGTTATATTCATTCGCAATGCCGTTTGCAATGTCAGAGAAAGTTGCTGTGCCTTTATCAGCAGCAACCACTAAATATGCATCATCTTCATCATGACGAGTTACATCAACCGGCGGCACAATTTCACCTTGAATGATGTTATCTGTGATATCTAATAAACCACGGATGAAGATTTTGTAGCATTCTTGGCCTTCTTTGAAGAATGCCTCACGCTCGCTCGGCAATTGCTTACAAACAAAACCGCCTTTAGAACCAACAGGTACAATCACTGTATTTTTAACTTGTTGCGCTTTAACCAAACCAAGTACTTCAGTACGGAAATCTTCACGACGGTCTGACCAGCGTAAGCCACCACGAGCAACTTTACCACCTCGCAAATGAACACCTTCCACGCGCGGTGAGTAAACAAAGATTTCGAATGCCGGTAATGGTAATGGCATATCTGGGATCAAGCTAGGTTTCACTTTAAACGAAACATAGGATTTAAACTGACCAGTCTCATCTTTTTGGAAATAGTTAGTACGTAACGTGGCAATAATCATATCAACATATAAACGTATAATACGGTCATCATCTAGGTTAGCGACATTCTCAAGTTCAAGGTAAATTTGCGCAGCAAGCTTCTCGAGTGTTTTTTCACTCGCAGGACTTTTAACAGAAAACTTTTTAGCGAATAGATTTACAATCTGCGTAGCAATATGCGGGTAATTTGCAAATGTACTTTCAATATAAGTTTGCGAGAAAGTAACACCAATTTGGCGCATGTATTTAGCGTATGCACGTAAAATAGACGCTTCACGACCTGTTAAACCACCCATTAGCACTAAGCGATTAAAGCCATCATTTTCTAAACGATTACCCCAAACATTTGTTAATGCTGCACGAAAACGCGCAGAAACTTTATCAAAATCTGCAACACCTTGACTATCAAGTAACATTGAGAAATCCATGATCCAGTTTATACGACCATCACTGGTTTTAACTGAATAAGGTGTTTCACCAATTACACGAAGGCCAAAGTTTTCAAGCATTGGCATGACATCTGATAAATGGATAGGTTCATCTTTATGGAATAAGCTTAAACGTACAATGTTACTATTAGCTTCTTCTTGAGGACGATAAAACAGCATTTCTAACTTGTTTTCGTCGTTTAATAATTCAAGCTTTTCGATATCGACGACCGCAGCACTGGGTAATACTTCATCTTTATAGGCACGTGCAAAACCGCTGCAGTATTTACGATTTAGATCATTGCCACGAGCTTCGCCTGCAGATTCTAATAATGCTGCTTGTAGTTTATCTTCCCAAGTACGGGCCGCTTCAATTAAATTGTTTTCGATGTCTTTCACTTTATATTCGATATTGTTGTTAGTCACACGCACAGTGTAATGAGTTCGTGCTAATGTAGACTCAGAGAAGAAAGTAGTAAATTCGACTTTATCGTCAGAATTAAATGCGTTAGCTAATATTGATTGTGTCTCACGTCGTAGTGCTGTGTTATAACGCTCACGTGGTACATAAACCATGCACGAGAAAAAACGCCCGTATGCATCTTTACGCACAAATAACCGACACATATCACGCTCTTGCACTTGTAATACGCCCATTGCAACTTCTAACAATTCGTGCTCGCGAGCCTGGACTAATTCATCACGTGGATAGGTCTCTAAAATATTTAATACTGCTTTGTATGCGTGAGTACCTTTAGCAAAATCACACATATCCATAATGCGATTTATTTTGCTTTTTAGTACGGGCACATCAACTGCACTGTTATTATAAAAACTTGAAGAAAATAAACCGATAAAGCGGTCTTCTCCAATCACATTGCCGGCGTCATCAAAGCGTTTAACACCCACATAATCAATATAGGCAGGACGATGTACACGAGATATCGAATTAGTTTTTGTTAAGATAAGCTGATTGCTGCTACGCGCCTCAAGACGAGCGGCCTCAGGCAGCTCTGATAATAAACGCGCATGCTCATCAGTGGTGTTTTTCATTAAGCCCAGGCTAGTATCCATTTTGCCTTGCAGTTTATAGTCGCCTTGTACAGGTTCTAAGTCGTATTGGCGGTAACCCATTAAAGTGAAATTATCTTTCACTAACCAATCTAAAAACTCGACGGTTTCTTCAACTTCAACTTTGTTTTCAACATTTTTACGCTTTGCTAGCTCTTTACTTACTGCAATTAGCTTTTCGCGGATTGGCTGCCAATCTTCCACAGCAGTTGATACATCAACCATGACCGATTCAAGCTCTTGCTTAAATGAGTCAATCACTGACGAATCCGTTTGACGATCAATTTCAATAAAGAAAACAGTTTTAGTAGACGTTGATTCTTGATCGGCTTTTAAACTGGAGATAGCAGATATTTTACCATTTTTATCACGTTTTACTTTTAATGGAGAGTGTAAAAGTAAGTGAGACGCGATATTTGCTCGATTCATGGCCATACGCACAGAATCAACCAAAAATGGCATGTCTTTAGCAATGATTTCAACAATCGTGTGAGACGATTGCCAACCATCTTTTGCTACTTCAGGATTGAAAACACGGATCACCGCATCATCAGAGTTATTTTTTTCTAGCGAGTTCCATAGGCTAAGTGCAGCGCCATATAAGTCACTATCGTTGCGATGTGCCAAATCTTCTCTAGACATATTGCTGTACAAGGATTTGGCAAATTTCTCAACGAGTAACACATTATCAGCGTGAACTTTTTTCTGGATTAGCTTGCAGACATTATCTAGGATAACCGAGGCTTGCCCTTCATTTTGTGTCATTACATGTTCCTTAAATCTATACCCTTCTAAAATAGAGGGGAAATTTGTACAGCAATTTATATTGTGTGGAGTCAGCTAAATTCTAACCCTTTTACAACTAATAAACAGCCCTTTCGATGAAAACATTTTAAGCATTTCAGCTATTTGGTCATCTATTCACAAATTATAGATATAAATGGCCATTACTGGCCATTTAGGAGCAAAACTATTCACATTATTTTTTCTGGTCAGTCCACAGTAGACTGCCAATAGCGGGTAATAACAACACTGCACCCAACATATTCACCAAGAACATGAAAGTTAGTAAGATACCCATATCGACTTGGAACTTCAAATCAGAGAAAATCCATGTGCTCACACCAATCGCTAACGTTATGCCGGTGAATAAAACAGCACTACCACGCTCGGCTAATGCATTGCGATAAGCAATAGGTAACGCGACACCTTGCTTTAATTGCCCCATCATTGATGACAAGATATAAATCCCGTAATCAACCCCGATACCCACACCTAACGCGATAACAGGTAATGTTGATACCGTTAACCCTATTTGTAATTGCACCATTAACGCTTGCGCTAGTGTCGATACAACATACAAAGGTAAAACAACTGCAATTGTTGCTTTGACGCTCTTGAAGCTGATCAAACATAATATGATGACCGCACCATAAACATAAATCATCATTGGCAGTTGGGCAGCTGAAACCGATTCATTTGTTGCTGCCATCACCCCTACTGGGCCAGAGGCTAATTTAAACTGCAATTTATCTGTTTTCTCTTCAGCAGCAAATTGTTTAACACGGGCTATTACGTTATCAATCGTTTCAGCTTTGTGATCATCTAAAAAGATAATAACCGGCATAACTGAGCAATCACCATTTAATAAACCCGTGCTTGTTTCAACCCGCGCGCTAGCTTGAACTAAGCTTGCGGTATTACGCGGTAAAGTTTGCCATTTTAAATTGCCCTCGTTATACCCGGCATTTACTGATTGTGCTACCGAACTTAAACTGACCGCAGATTGAACGCCACTTAAGTTCTCAACCTTATATTGGAATCGACTAATACGTTCCATTACATCATGCTCAGTACAAGCTGCTGGGTACGCCTCAACAATAACTTTTAATATATCCGAGGAAATCGTGTATTTGTCCGATATTAAAAAGGTATCTTGGTTGTAACGAGCATCCTGATGTAACGACGGCGCACCAGCATGCAAATCCCCAATGCGCATTTTGTCTGCTTGCCAATAACCAACCGCAAACAGCACCAAGGTTAAAGCGATGATAACTTTTGCAATTTTAGGATCCGTCGCTTTTACTAACAACTCACGCAGAGCATCTAATACATTTGGTTTTGCTGTATTGCCCGCTTTAATTTTTACTGTGTTCTCAAAGCGCATGTAAGACGCCCAAACAGGGAGTAAAATCAAATTTGTAAAAATAATAACAGCAACGCCTAAACTAGCAGTAATCGCAAGCTCACGGATAATGCCAATATCTATAGTGAGTAACGTTAAAAACCCTACCGTATCGGAAAGCAAAGCAATACCACCTGGTACCAATAACGCCCTAAAGCTTGATTGGCAACAAATTCGTGTACTACGGCCCTCTGCAACTTTCTTACCTATGGCATTTATCATCTGCACACCATGGCTTACACCAATAGCAAAGACTAAGAATGGCACTAAGATTGACATAGGGTCTAGACCAAATCCTAAGCTTGAGAGCAAGCCTAATTGCCACACAACAGCAATTATTGAGCAAGCAATAGGCAATATAGTCAGTTTTAAGCTGCCACAAAACAACCAAACCATAATGAAAGTAAAGGCAATTGCAATAGCAAAAAACAGCACAACCCCTTTTGCGCCCTCAGCTATATCACCCGCCATTTTTGCAAAACCGATAATATGAATACTGACTTTATCTGTGCTCAATGGTTCACGAATTTGCGTTTCTAGTTTTTGTGCAAATGCCAATGTATCGAGCTTTTCTTGTGTTTGCGGATCAGTTTCTAAAAGTTGCGCACTTACCATGGCACACGAGTAGTCAGACGCTATCATTCGGCCAACAACTTTTGCTTTTTCGATGTTTTCTTTTACAACACCTAAGCCTTGTTTGTCAGCTTTAAAATTAGCGGGAATGATTGGCCCACCGGCAAAACCATCTTCAACAACTTCAACAAACCGAGCACTTGGAGAGAATATTGAGTTAACCAACGGACGGTTAACGCCAGGAATGAAATATAATTGATCGTGTACAGCTTTTAATTGAGTAAAAAACTCAGGATTAAAAATGTTACCACTGTCATCACACACCGATATTAAAATACTGTTGGCACCACCGAACTGCTTTTCATGTTTTAAATACACTTTCATGTAATCATGATTTAGCGGAATATTTTTGTTAAATGATGCATCAAGCTGAATCTGTGTTGCCTTAAATGCCAGTACACAGCTGATCACAACAAAAGCAATAATCATCATGAGACGATGACGAAATACTGCCTTTTCTAAAAAGTCTAATAAACCCTGCATTATGGAGTCATCTCCTTCACTTTAATGCCATTTTCTGATGCCATAACGAGTTGTTTTTTGAATAAAACAGCATCAAGTATTGATTTACCATCTGGTAATTGTTCTAAATTAAGCGAGCCATCTTTATAGTGAAAAATGACCCCACTATTTGCTAATAGCAACCAGCCATTTTTGCCAGTATCCAAAATACTGTTTATTGTCGCGGTTTTATCATTGCTAATATGCTGCCAATGAGTTTGTCCGGTACGAGTAAAAATGTTACCTCTTAAACCAGCAACAAGCTCTTCACCTTGCGTGTTTTGTCCGTATGCAAAAAAAGACCCTGGGTAAATTTCTTCATCTCGTTGCCAAGTTTTACCGTTATCTACACTGTGTGCTAATAAACCCATTTCACCCACCAGCATTAATTTATTGTCTGCTTTAAAAATTCGATTAAAATGGGGGAGAATAGAAGCCGTTTCCGCCTCATACCCTTGTGGGTCTGTTTCTTTTAGGTCATTGAGATAATCACGATCCTCGGCAAAAAGCAGGCTATCTAAAAATCGTTTGTTCCAATTTAAGCCACCGTCAAAAGTTTCATAAAACATACCATAAGCACCAACCGCAAAGCCGTGCTGCTTAGTATTAAATAATATGTCTAGGCATGGTTTATCAAGCGACTCTTTGACGTGTTGAAGTTGCCATTGTTCCCCACCA
This sequence comes from Pseudoalteromonas mucoides, assembly GCF_049257175.1. NCBI lineage: Bacteria > Pseudomonadati > Pseudomonadota > Gammaproteobacteria > Alteromonadales > Pseudoalteromonadaceae > Pseudoalteromonas > Pseudoalteromonas mucoides. The sequence continues at coordinate 30,074 of NZ_JBMMUC010000022.1, read as the reverse complement.
TCGGTGGTGTTAATAATGGTGGCATCATGACCGCATGCCCAACCTTGTTGCGAGTCAATAAAATTGACTGCGGTAAGTAAAACTTGTGTTGGCACTGTAGCTTGATGCCACGTTTTAGTATCAGTACTTGTAATAACCGTACCATGCTTGCCGACTGCAACAAGTTTGTCACCATTAAATTCAATGTCAGTTAACAGTGTTTTATCAGCTTTTGTTGCGCTTATTGCAGGCAGTGGCTCTGCTGCCGACAGTACAAAAGTAAGACTTGCTAAGGTACTTAACCCTGCATAAAGCAAATACTTCATAGTTTAAAATCGCCTTGAGGAGAGTGTGTTTGAAAAAGACATGCAAATGGAAAAACCAGAGCGTGTCAGAAAGACAAACGCGGCTTGAAAAAGGCACCTAATTTATTAGGTGCCAGTTAAATTTTAACGACCTGCGCGACGTAACGCGTTAGACGTAAATTCATTATCATTAAACGATTTAGAAAAATCGTACATTTTTTCTTGGTTATCCAAACCAATTGCTAGATAACGGCGAGAGTTCAAATCATGGTATACGTCAAGCGTACTCCAGTTTGTTAATGCATCATAATAGTTAAGACCATGCGCCATAGCCACACGATACATTTGGTCACGATTATCATAAATATCAGTTACATGAATTTGCCAGCTGTCTTCATCAATATAAAAAACACGCTTTTTATAGATGTGACGAGTGTCTTCTTTTAAATCTGCTTCTACCACCCAAACACGGTGTTTTTCATAACGCACATGCTCAGGGTTAATGTGACCGGCCATTAAAATATCATCATACTCTAGCTTATCACTGTGTAATTTATAGCTGTTGTAAGGAATATAAAGCTCTTTTTTACCTTTAAGCGTCCACGAGTAACGATTAGGTGAGCCATTAAACATATCAAAATCATCGGTAGTACGTAAGCTATCAGCTGCTGTACCCGGTGCGTCATAAGCAACATTTGGCGCACGACGAACACGACGTTGGCCAGTATTATAAGTCCAAGCTTGGCGAGGAGTTAATATTTGGTCCATGGTTTCATGCACTAACAGTGCAGTACCGGCAAGGCGCGCAGGTTGCGTCACTTTTTGTTTAAACTTAAACAGAATATTAGACTCTTGTAGCTCGGCCGGCGTTGCTTTTGGATCAGAGTACTTAACCAGTAGCTGCTCATCAAAACCAACCATATTATAAGAGCCCGATGCGGTTGGGGCTGCTTGACCACCAAAACGTTCAATCGACAAACCACGATAACGTAATAAGTGGTTCCAAATAGCCTCTAAACCATCTTTTGGAATGGGAAAAGGAATACCAATTGCAGTATTTTTTATACCATTACCGCCTTCAATTAACTCCGCAGTTGGCGCATATTGCTTCGTTGCATCATACACAAATTGTGGGTTAGACGCGCTACGGTGAGTTTTGTAGATATTCATTTTAAATGTATCTGGGTAGGCTTCAAACAAAGCAACTTGCCCAGGACTTAAATTTTCTTTGTACTTATCGACATTTGATTTATCTATTGTAAAAAGTACTTTGTCATCTGCATACGGGTCAGGGTGATGCATACCTGGTGTATAACCAGCTGGTGCCTTAGTTATGCCCCCCGTCCAAGCTGGAATTGAACCATCGGCATTTCCGGCTTTTTCGGCGCCAACAGGCGTTAAGTCTTTACCTAAACGGGCAACTTCTTCTGCAGACATTTTTGCAACAACTGCCGTAGTCGAAAGTAAACCACAAACAGCTAATGCGATGAGGGTAGGTTTTTTTATCATAATGATACCCTTAAATTGAATATTTAATATTGAAAGAAACGTAATCACGGTCAGAGAAAGTATTTGTTTCGCCACCACCCCAAAACGAGTTGTAGCTAAAGTCAAACGACCATGCATTTTGATAGTTGAAGTTAGCAGTAACACCTAAAGACTTACGATCTTCTATAAATAAAAACATCGGATCAGGTGTAATACCATTTACATCATGTGAAAACACAAAGCGAGGTGAGAAGTTAACCCCTTTAAAGAAGTTATAATAATCACCCTTTGCAATTAAACGATAACCCCAAGCAGATGCAGTCGGGAATGGGTTCGTTTCTGGGCCATTTGATAAGCCTAAATGCAAGGTAGAATAATCATCAGTACCTGGCCCCGTAATTACACCACTACGCCCAGTACCAGAAACATTTAAACGCAATTCATCGTACTCTGGCATATCATTAATTCTAACACCACCTACTTCACCCACAACAGCCCAACTATCAGCACCAAGCGATGGGCCAAATAAGTGTGTTGCTGTAAATTGAAGCTGTGCTGTGTTTCTTAAAATATAACCTGCAGCAACTTGCCCTGGTGCAACAGCACTAGTTACCACGGTTCCATCAGATTGAGTGGTTTGTGCATTACCTGGCACTTGTGATATACGCTCAAAGTCAGGCCGTAAGCCTGCCACAGCTAACTGTTCAGGCATACCTGCGTACAATAACTCCACGTCATCAATTTGCAATGGTTCATCTTGGCGAAACGCAAATTCACCAGCAAAAGCAGTTTCACCTAATGATGTATTAAAACTAAGCCCATATAATTTGATATCTTCGGGGTATTCTAAAACACCTTGGGTGAAAGCATTTAACTGGGTAATGTTATCTTCTGTGATTTCGCCCGACAAAATAGTCGCGATATCTTGGCCAACAGCAGCTGTAGAGAAATCAGATACCTTACCAGAAATTAAAGGGCGACGACTGTGATAATTAATATGATAAAGCGCAACTTCAGTATCATTTAGTTCAGGTAAAAACATACCTAGGCGTAAGCCATACTGACCACCATCTTTAGGATCAGTTTTACCGGCACCACCTTTGCCTTTCAAGGCAACTTTAGTCGGATAAGCTAGATACATCTGGCTCATCATTGCTTTACCTTGCTCACTGGTTGGATCGACACCTTGTGAACGAACAATATCATCTAAGCTGTTTAAACTATTTGTTAAGAACTCCAAATCAATATCAGGGTTTGAAGTAAAACCTAATTGGATATTCTGCTGATAACCATTTTCAGAAGCAAAGTCATTAGTTGAAAAATAACTACCAGCGGCAGGCAAGCGTGTTTCATGCCATTCATATTGATAAAACGCTTCAAGGTTTAAATTTTCAGTTATGCCTAAAGACGCCCATAACATCCCTACCGGGATAAACGCTTCTTTAAGTTCCGCACCAGGCGCTTTTAAACGATCTATATCAACAGGGTTAACGTTAATACCATGAGAGATTAAAGTACTTTCCCCCCAGTTAACCACTTGCTGACCAAGGCGGATTGAAAGCGGGTTATTACCATCATTCAAATCAAAATTGGCCCAAACATAGGCATCAAGTAAACGCAGATCAGCACACACTTGCTCTTTAGTGTCGTCGTCATCACATGGATCGACGCCACCACCTGATGTTGGATTAACATAGGCGCGGTCGCCATCCATTAATTCAAAATCATAAAAATACATAAAACGAGTAAATAAGCCAAAATTGTCTTTGCTTATAGATAGGTCATGTGTGCCTTTGAGTAATTTAGAAAATGATTCACCGCTATCAAAGTTTAAATCTCCTGCATCACCATTATTAGAATAAGCACCGGGTTGTGCCCACACATCTTGTGAAGAATAAACAATGTTGTTAATTGAAGGGTTATAACCACTCCAATCAAGTGCAGGGCTATTACTTTTACCAATCAGCGCAAAGTCACGGTCTTCTATACGTATGCTTTGTCCATAAGAAAAGTTTGAATCGAACGTAACGTCAAAGCCACCAACATCAAAGTTAGCGGCTTGAGCTACGCCAGTGGATAAACCTAACGTAGCAGCTGCTAGGCCTAAAACTATTTTGTTTTTAACAAAAAGCGATCTTCTTATCATTGTGTGTTTCCCCCTGTCGCGGGTCATTTTGTGATCAAGTTGTTGTTTTTAGTGTAGTAGTAACGATAGAACCGAAACATAAAAATTACAAATAGAACGCGTTGAAACAACCATTAATTTACAATTTAGTTGGCGTTTACGTAATGGTAAGACGTCCTACCAGATAATTTATACACGTAAATTAACAATAGGACAAATTTAATTAACAAAAAGATAATATAAATGTGGAATTATTTTAAATTTATTAGCTTACTCGTTCTAGCCTAATAAATTGATTTTCAGCTGTAAGGAGTAACCGAAACCGCCCTCTAACTCCCAAAGATGAAATAAAAGGTCGTAAATGATGGGCGGCAAAACGTACTGTTTTTCCGCCATCCTCAGTTACTTGTACTGATGTATATTTACCATCGTAATAATCCATACATTGCTTATACGTCAAGTTTAGTAAAAAGTAATACTCGCGCATGCTTAATCTAATGCTTTCTCAACTTTCTCAAATAAATCATCACTGAGATTTTCCAGTTTTGACAAACGTTCTAGCTGAGCTTTCATTGCCATTGAACGTGTATCATCGTAACGCCGCCATGACATAAATGGTGTAAGCATTCTTGACGCATTTTGCGGATTTATCGCATTGAGTTTAATCAGCAAATCGCCTAATAGCGCATAACCTGCTCCATCAATACGATGAAACTGTGCAATATTAAAGTGACTAAAACTGCCAACCAGCGCACGTACACGATTAGGATTCGAAAAATCAAAGCACGGGTGTTCATACAAGTTTTGAATATGTTTTATGGCATCAGGCTTACTTTGCATAGCTTGTAATGCAAACCATTTATCCATAACCAGGACGTCATGGCGCCATTGGCCATCAAAGCCATTTAACAATTCATCTGTTAATAGGTGCTGTGCTTTGACTGCTGCACTTAATGCCGCTAGTACATTAGTCATATTTGTTGACTGAGCAACTTGCGATAGATACGTCGTTACGCGATTATCTTCGGTTTTAGCCAAATAATGTAAACATTGCCCTTTTAAAGCTCGAACTGCAACTGCATTGGCATTAATTGAGCCATCATCATGAAGTTGATTATAACAATTATGTAGTGCTGACTGCAGCTCTTGAGCAAGCTGTTGCTCGAACCTCTCAGTGACATCTAAGATGCTATCTACAGGGATAACATCAAACTCTGCAGCTATTGTATCAAAACTTGGCAACTTTAATAGTTCTGCTGTCAGAGCTAAATCTCCCTCTAAATTATTAATTAATGCTGTAAATACACTAATAACAGCATCACTTAACTTCACTTCAGTTGGTGTCTCTATAGCTTGTTTGACTGCCATAACAAAGAGTTTTTGCTGTGCATCCCAGCGCGAAAAATCGCTACGCGCATAACGCATGATATGCAATAAACTCGCTTCATCTGTTGTGTGTTCAACAATACAAGGGGCTGAAAAGTCCTCTAATAACACAGCAACTGGCTTTTTAGTTAAACCATCAAACTTAAATTCCTGCGAGCACTCGGTAACATTAAGGACAGAATCAAGCTCTTCACCATTAAATGATAAACCAATGCTCTGCCCATTATCATCAAGCAACTCGATTGCAAATGGAATATGTAAAGGCGCATTATCGGGTTGATTTACTGGGGCAGATTGCACAATAGATAAGGTCAAAATACCCTTATCTTTATCAAAAACTTGCTTAACGCTTAATCGAGGTGTACCTGCTTGGCTGTACCAACGCTTGAACTGGGTTAAATCAATGTTTGACGCATCTTGCATTGCTGCTACAAAATCATCACACGTGACCGCTTGACCATCATGACGCTCAAAATACAGCGCCATACCTTGTTGGAACTTTTCTTCTCCAAGCAAGGTATGCATCATACGAATAACTTCAGCGCCTTTGTCGTACACAGTTACCGTGTAAAAGTTATTCATTTCAATAACTTTCTCTGGACGAATTGGATGAGACATTGGACCTGCATCTTCACTAAATTGATGTGTGCGCATTACTTTTACAGCATCAATTCGATTAAGTGCTCGTGACCCCAGATCACTACTAAATTCTTGATCACGAAATACCGTGAGCCCTTCTTTTAACGATAGCTGAAACCAGTCTCTACAAGTAACGCGATTACCAGTCCAGTTATGAAAGTATTCATGACCCACAATAGATTCAATTGTATGGTAATCTTTATCTGTGGCGGTTTCTTGATTGGCTAATACACATTTAGAATTAAATATATTGAGGCCTTTGTTTTCCATCGCCCCCATATTAAAGAAATCAACCGCAACAATCATATAAATATCAAGATCATACTCTAGATTAAATCGCTCTTCATCCCATTGCATAGACTTCTTAAGTGATGCCATTGCGTGTGGCGTTTTAGGTAAGTTCCCTTTATCTACAAACAAAGCTAGCTCAACATTACGACCACTTTTGGTGACGTAGTTATCGGTTAAAACATCAAAACTACCCGCCACTAAAGCAAAGAGGTAACTTGGTTTTTTGAAAGGGTCTTGCCATTTTGCAAAGTGTCGACCATCATCCAGTACACCCTCATCAACTTTATTACCGTTAGATAATAGATGCTCAAATTTCTGCTCTGCAATTATTGTTACATCAAAGCTAGCCAACACATCAGGGCGGTCTAAGTAATAGGTTATTTTTCTAAATCCTTGCGCTTCACACTGAGTGCAATATGCCCCTCCTGATAAATACAGGCCTTCCAAGGATGAATTAGTATCCGGCGAAATGTTCGTCACAATCCTGAGCTGACAACTCTCAGGCAAGTTTTTAATTATTAGTTGTTCGTTCTGTTCTTGATAATCAGCGTAATCATCCCCGTCAACTTGAATAGAGAGTAAGGTTAGATCAATACCATCTAGGATTAAATCAGCGTTACTATTATTGGCTCTGACAAGTTGTAATACAGACGTCACTTGTGTATCTAATGGGCTGAGTTTAAATGTCAGATCGACATGCTCTATATTAAAATCGGGTGCTTGGTAATCTTTTAGATATTGCGCTTGAGGTTTATTGCTTGCAGTCATAGGTAAACTCCAAAGAAGCTCCCCATAAAGAGGAGCACTAAATTTAAGCTTGTTGTTTAGGTTTGATGCGTAAAATTTTAATACCTAAATAGGCGTAAACAACGGCTAAGAATGGGTTGATTAAGTTAAAAAACGCATAGAATAAATAATCAAATGGATTAACATGCAATACACTTTGCATGTAAGCTCCGCAGGTATTCCAAGGGATCAACGGGCTGGTAATAGTCCCACCATCTTCAAGTGTTCGAGATAAGTTAACAGGCTTTAAACCTCGTTTTTCATATTCGTCTTTATACATGCGCCCAGGCACAACAATCGCAATATACTGATCGGCAGCGATTACATTTGTACCAATACACGTAGCAATAGTAGCTGTAATTAAAGAGCCTGTGCTTTTGGCTATTTTTAAAATGCTTTTAACAAAAATATCCAGTAAACCGGTTTTCTCCATAATGGCACCAAACATTAGTGCTGTCATGATCAGCCACGTAGTAGTTAACATACCAGCCATACCACCACCGCTGAGTAAGGAGTCCATTTTGTCGTCACCTGTAACAACTGAAAAGCCATCGAAGAAGGTGCTCCATATTAATTTAAAGTAACCAATGATTTGACCTTGTGATACATCAATTTGGCTAGCGATTAAGTCTGACTGGAATAACATAGCCCAGATTGCGCCAATCACAGCTCCAATTGAAATAGCTGGGAATGCGGGCATTTTTCTAATCGCTAATACGAGTAAGACAATTAATGGCACAAGCATTTCAATGCCAATGTTAAAATTTTGCTCTAGAATAAGGGTAATTTCATCAATACGACCAGCTTCATTTTCGGCACTGGCATTAAAACCCATCACAATAAATATGATTAAAGCGATAATAAAGCTGGGTACTGTGGTCCATAACATATGATGAATATGTTCAAATAAATCAGCGCCAACAACAGCAGGAGCCAAATTGGTTGTTTCAGATAAAGGGCTAAGCTTATCACCAAAATAAGCCCCTGATATAACCGCACCAGCAGTAACTACTTGATCTAATCCTAAACCGGTTGCAACCCCAAGTAATGCAGTACCTATGGTTGCCGCTGTGGTCCATGAGCTGCCTATACTCATCGCAACAATGCCACAAATTAAACAGCTAGCTGCATAAAACCAACTCGGATCGATAACTTGTAAGCCATAATAAATTAATGTTGGCACGGTACCAGAAAGCAACCAAGTACCAATTAAAGCACCTACCATAAGTAAAATTAGTATCGCCCCCAAAGATAAAGTGATGCCTTCTATCATTGCATCTTCCAGCTTTTTCCAGGTATAACCGTTTTTAAGGCCTATTAAAGCTGCTGTGAATGTTGCAAACAATAATGCAATTTGGTTCGGCCCTGATGAAGAGCTATCACCAAATAAATAAACCGCTGCACCTAATAAACAAATTAACACTGAGATTGGTATCAGTGCATCCCAAAAGCTGGCTTGTTGCACGGTTTTTTCTTTTTGTGGTATCAAAATTGGAACTCCTACACGTAGCAATGTACGCGCTTAATTATTATTTTTTAGCACTGTTAACCATTTAAAACATAGTTTTTATCAGCGTTTAATCGTCGATTATAGCAATTCATGTTGCTTTAGGCAGCAAAAAAGGCGCTAATGCGCCTTTTTAGAGGTAATATTCTCGCGGTTATTTTTTCGCGATTCGGCCAAATTTAATATAGTCTTGGGTAATTAGTGCCGCTTCTTCTAAAAACGGGTCTAACTCGTCAAGTATTTCTGGTAAATCATCCAAATTTTCAACTGGCTTTTCACCTAAGCGTGCTAACCGCTCGTTAGTTCTTGCTAACGCGCGAGCTTCATTTTCATCCTTTTCTTTAATCCGTGCTGCCTCAACTAAAGAAATAGTCTTACGATCTTTTTCTTCTTTGTAGCGAGTAATGTCTTCAAACACATAATTAAACTCAGGTTCGCTTTTAATACGCTGCGCATGTTGTGTAGCAATGTAACTAATTGCAGGTTTTAAATTATCGACCGAATTATACTTAGCACGAATAATACTGTCCCAAGGCAATGCATTATCTTCTTGGCTTTCACCCCAGTCAGCAGGGTCTATCGCTGATGGAAATGAAATATCGGGGATCACACCTTTGTGCTGAGTACTGCCGCCGTTAATGCGGTAAAATTTAGCAATTGTATACTGTACGCTGCCTAATGGGTTGTCGTACAAGTCATATGCTCTACCCAACCCTTTATGTTGTTGTACAGTACCTTTACCAAACGTTTGCTCACCTATTACCACTGCACGCCCATAATCTTGCATTGCAGCAGCAAAAATTTCTGATGCCGATGCACTGTAACGGTCAACTAATACAGTCAAAGGACCATCATAAAATGTAACGCCGTCTCTGTCTTTTTGCTCTTCGATGCGATTGTTAAGAGTATGAATTTGCACCACAGGGCCTTGATCAAAAAACAAGCCTGAAAGTTGTGTTGCTTCATATAGTGAACCACCACCATTTTGACGTAAATCAATAATGATTCCATCAACTTTAGCTTCTTTAAGTTTAGCAAGTTCAACTTTTACATCTTTGGATAAGTTATTGTAAAAACCAGGTATTTCGATTACACCAATTTTGCTGGTTAAGTCTGAATACTTCGCTTCAAAGACCTCTGATTTAGCAGCTCGATCTTCTAAACGAATTTTATCGCGGGTAATTTCTACAACTTTTGGAGTGCCGTGTGCATCAGCGCCTTTTAGGTATTGCAAGCGAACTTTAGTGCCTTTAGGCCCTTTAATTAAGTCAACTACATCATCTAAGCGCCAGCCAATTATATCGACAAATTCTTCGCCGTCTTGTGCAACACCAATAATGCGATCGTCCGCTTTGATTTGCTCAGATTTATCAGCAGGACCACCTGGTACTAGGCTGCGTATTACAGTGTAATCTTCATCATAACTTAGTACAGCACCAATACCTTCTAACTCAAGATCCATGTCCATCTTGAATTGTTCAGCGCGGCGCGGCGAGAGATAAGATGTATGAGCTTCAATGCTTCTAGCAAATGAATTCATCACTATCTGGAATGCATCTTCGCTATTGGTTTGCACTAAACGCTTTTGTGCATTGTGGTAACGTTTGGTCAGTACTTCTTTAATACCTTGCCAATCTTTACCCGTCATTTTTAAACGTAGCGCGTCATACTTAACGCGTTCACGCCAAAGCTCGTCAAGCTCTGCTTGAGTTTTCGCCCATGCAGCATCTTCACGATCAAAATAATACTCATCGTCTTTATCAAATGTCATTTCTTTTTCAAGCAAGCTAAGCGAATAATCATAACGCTCAAAACGACGTTTCATACTTAAATTAAAAATATCAAACGTAAAATCTAGCTTACCTGTAGTTAATGCATTATCAAATTGGTTGCGGTATTGCTCAAACGAGGCAATATCCGCAGCCAAAAAGACGCTTTTATTAAAATCAAGGGATTCGATATAACGGTCAAACACTTTACTAGAAAGTTCGTCGTTAAAACGAATGGGTTTGTAATGTGCACGAGTAAATAAGTTCGTCACCCGTTTGCTAGCCGTACTATGTTGACTTTCTTGCTTAAGAACCGGCAAGTCTTTTTGTGTCAAAACATCAGCGACTTCAGCTGATGCAAATAATGAACCCGAAAACAGGGCCGCGACTAACGGAATGAGCGTAAACTTCTGACTCATACACAACTCCTTAATTTTATATACAGCTTAAATGATATACAGGCTGTCTGCTTTTGTTTTAACTTGCATACCCGTTACTAATTCAACATGAACATCATCTTTGTTCACTTCAGTAATAGTGGCATTAACAAGGGCTTGGCCAAGTTTAACTTTAACTTTGTTATTAACCTTGACCTCACTCGCTGGTAAAGGTTCAATTTTACCTGAACGTTTTGCCGGCGCAGCTTTAGCTGGTGTATTGTTACCTTTAGCGTTTTTATCACCATTTTTGGCAAAGTGGCTAGGTTTCTTTTTGTAAGATTTTGTATCTGAATCATTGCGAGGGCGTTGTGGCTTTTTACGTTTAGCCATTTTTGCACGGCTTTCTTCAAGCGCTTTTTGCGCGTGATCAATGTGCTCTTGCTCTACTTTCTCGCCTTGATTACCATCAAGATCAATACGGAATTCAGACTTAGTGACAGCTTCAAGGTAACGCCAGTTTGAAGTATACTTTCTAAGCGCTTGACGCACTTGAGTTTTACTTACTTTTTCTGACCCTTCAATACGCTCAGCAATATCTTTAAAGATACCTACTTTCAGCGGTTTGATACCGTCTTTTTGTTTAAAACATTGTGGAAATTCTTGGTATAAGAATTCCAATACTTCATTAATATCTTTTAGCTTGTTTGTGGTTTCCATCTTAGAACCTTTTGTTACATCTTTTCATCGATTGATGAATCGACATAGTGTATTACCCAGTCGGTTAACTCTTCGAACTCAGCCTCAACAAGCGCCATATCGCCACGAAGGTGTTCCCAAATACCATTAATTATTTCGTCGATTAATTCACATTCTAGGTCATCTGGTAGACGTTCCCATGCGATGTGAATTAAATCATTTAGCGTTTCCGCTACGTGTTCTTCATCTCCTTCCCAGTCACCTACATCGGCGATGGCAAACAGATAATCCTGTACATTTAGTAAGTCTTTCATGCAAGCGTAGCCTCAAAACAGGCAACCAACGCTTCTAGACCTTGCTTATCTTCAGCATCAAACCGAGCAATACTCGGACTGTCGATGTCTAAAACAGCATAAACCTCACCATTTTTATGGATAGGTATCACTATTTCAGAATTTGACGCAGCATCACAGGCTATATGGCCTGAAAATGCATGTACATCTTCAACGAGTTGAGTTTCTGCAGTCGCAGCGGCTGTTCCACAGACCCCTCTTCCAACTGGAATGCGTATGCACGCAGGGTTACCCTGAAACGGACCTAGTACTAATTCTGATGGGGAATCCATTAAATAAAACCCCGCCCAATTTACATCGTCTAATGATGTAAACAACAGCGCGCTTATATTTGCCATGTTGGCTATAATGTTAGTCTCACCAGTAATTAGCGACTCAGTTTGTTTAACTAATGACTGGTAAAATTCTTGCTTTTGCATACCAAACTACTTCTTATCAAACATACAGTAGCTAAAGGTACTCTTTGTGGCCAATAATTGAAACCTTTTCAGGGCAAAAAAAAACAATTTACCCTAAATTTCAGTATGCTTGGTTAATAAATCTGCTATTGGGCTCAGTCTTTTTTTAATGCGCCTTTTCTTAATCCATATAAAAATAAACCCGCGGCAACAGCAGACATTGAGGTATTAACTAAAAAGACCATTCCTTGTGTTGCACTAAGTAAATAACTAAAGATAGCACCACCGAGTAATCCAAGTGTTAGCACACCTGAATAATTTACCTTAGCGTATTTAAACATCAATAAATAACCGGGCACCACAAATGCTGCCATGGTTAAACCGACGATATGAGCATTGGCAATGGCACTCATGAGTAAGTTAAAGAAGATAGTGAGCGAATCACCATTTAAGGTCAGTGCGTAATAAGCACCTAATAAACTACCGATAATAATGGGAGAAAGTAGCGACAACGCAACGCTCTTTGCAAGTTTGTGTTTCATTAAGCGTCCTAAAACATGAAATTAATTAAGTTAATCATGCATCATGTTTTGGTAGTTCGAAACAGAGACTATGGTCGTAATTATGTTTCATCAGATATAAAAAAACCCGCTAAAAGCGGGTTTTGATATATGGTGGAGAGATAGGGATTTGAACCCTAGAGGGGCTACAAACCCCTGCCGGTTTTCAAGACCGGTGCATTCGGCCACTCTGCCATCTCTCCGAAACTACTATAAGTCACGAGTAAGAGTGTACTCATAACTATTTTAAATTAGGTGGTGGAGAGATAGGGATTTGAACCCTAGAGGGGCTACAAACCCCTGCCGGTTTTCAAGACCGGTGCATTCGACCACTCTGCCATCTCTCCGACGGCGTGCATAATAGATAAACCCATGCTCTTTGTGAAGCTTTTTTTGCAAAAAACTTTTCAAGTGCTTAAAAAACAATTAATTTGCGTGCTCTTTGCACAAACTAGCTGAATAAACGTACATATTGGAACTTTTATATTTATTTAATGGTCTATTGAACTACAAACATTTGCCCAAATATATAAGTCTTGATAACCTAACTCTAGTTAATTATCGGAACTACAACAAGTTTCACTTAAAGGAGCTCTACAATGGCATTTAATCATTCGTACAATACCGCTAAACCGGTTATGTCGACCATTGAAACAAACAAGGTACTTAAAAATACCTATTTCTTACTGGCCATGACATTAGCATTTAGTGCAGTGACGGCTGGTATCTCAATGGCATTACAACTACCTTATTTTATGGGGTTAGTTTTTACGCTTATTTCTTTTGGCTTGTTATTTGTAGTCAATAAAAAAGCGGATAGCGCATCTGGCGTAGCTTGGGTATTTGCATTCACAGGCTTAATGGGCGCAGGTTTGGGTCCAATGTTAAACTATTACGCAGCGATGCCTAATGGCCCTATGTTAATTATGCAAGCATTAGGTTCAACTGCGCTGATTTTCTTTGGTCTATCTGCTTATGCACTTAACACCAAAAAAGACTTCTCATTTATGGGTGGTTTCTTAACTGTTGGCTTACTAGTGGTGATTGTTGCAAGTATTGTTAATATTTTCATCGGCAGTTCACTGATGTTTATGGTACTTAATGCCGCAGTTGTATTAATTATGTCAGGCTTAATCCTATTTGATACAAGCCGAATCATTAACGGTGGTGAAACAAATTATATCCGCGCTACAGTGTCTTTATACCTAAGCGTGTATAACTTATTTACTTCATTACTGGCCCTGCTTGGCGCAAATAATGACTAATTAAAAAGTTCTGTTAAAATAGCCCCTCTTTAGGGGCTTTTTTTTGGATTAGTTTTGGCACGATTCGTACTTTCGCTACATAGCGCACCGTCCGACCACGACACCACACAACGATTATATAAATTTGCATTAGCCTGTCTGGCACAGGGCCACGCTATTGATGCTATTTTTTTGTACCAACACGGTGTTTTCCATGCCAGTGAACACATTAACCTTGCTACAGACGAACTGGCAATTAAATCGCTATGGCATCAATTACATCAGCATAATATAAATTTAATGCTCTGTGTAACGGCTGCTGAGAAACGCGGACTCAATTTAGCTTCCACGGGTGTTTTTAGCGTCGCAGGGCTTGCCGAATTTGCCATGCTTGCCAGTGAAGCCGATAAGTGGGTGCAATTTAAATGATCAACGTACTGGTATTAAGTCAGCATGCTCCATTTGATGATATGCATATCCGTGATGCACTCGACATGACGTTAATATTTGCTGCTATTGAACAAAATATTAGTTGGCTATTCACAGGCCCTGCTGTTCTTGCTTTGAAAAAAGGCCAAGAAGCTGAATCGCTTGGCTTAAAAAACTACTTTAAAAGCATTAAAACGCTCGAAATTTATGATGTAGAAAATATCTACGTATGTGAAAAGTCATTAATCGATTACAATTTAGATATTAACGACTTGATCATTGAGGCAAAAGCGTTAGATTTTAAAGCACAGCGTAATTTAATTGCTCAACAGCAACAGGTGATTAATTTATGAGTACTTTACATATTTTTTCTAAACCAATTAGCTATTATGATAATGCCAGACTGGTTAACTTGATTCAGCCCCAGGACAAAGTTTTGTTGGTAAGTGATGCTTGTTATTCAATAAGCCTTTATCGCCAACTATCAGCATCTCTTTTAGTATTAGCTGAAGACTCAACTGCACGGGGTATTGATATTGTAAAACCCGATGAAAGCCTAAATTATGCAGATTTTGTTGCATTAACTCTTTCCACTTCGCAATCTATTACTTGGTAACACATGCTAGAATTTAATCAACAACAGATAGAAACAGATAAACAAGGTTACCTACTCGATCACCAACTTTGGACACCTGCCCTCGCCCCTATTTTAGCAGAGCAAGAGAACATTGAACTCAGTGAACAACATTGGGAAGTAATTAATTTTGTACGTGATTTTTACCTTGAATATAATACCAGCCCAGCGATAAGAATGCTGGTAAAAGCCATGGCTAAGGCACTGGGTGAAGATAAAGGTAACAGTATTTACTTGTATAAGCTCTTCCCTAAGGGCCCTGCCAAACAAGCGACCAAAATTGCCGGTTTACCCAAGCCTGCTCGGTGTATTTAACAATGACATCTAATAAGCCAATAAATAGACGTAATAGCGGCCGAAGTTTTAGCCGTGATCTTACTCGAAAAAAACCGACAAGAGCTCATAATAAACGAGAAGTTAAACAACAAATCCCCTTAGCTGAGCGCAAAATTGTATTGTTTAATAAACCATTCGATGTGTTATGCCAGTTTACTGATGAAAATAACCGTAAAACCTTAGCAGACTTTATAGATATAAAAGGTGTATATGCGGCGGGAAGGCTCGATAGAGACAGCGAAGGGCTATTACTATTAACTAACTGTGGTAAATTACAAAATACTTTAACAGCTCCGCATAAAAGAACCAGTAAAACATATTGGGTTCAAGTTGAAGGAGAGCCTACAGATGAGGCAATTGATGCATTATGTAAAGGTGTAGAACTAAAAGATGGTATGACATTACCAGCCAAGGTCGAGCGTTTACACCCCCCCCATTTGTGGCCGCGGACTCCCCCTGTTCGTGAGCGAAAAAACATTCCTACTAGCTGGTTAAGTATTACACTCAGCGAAGGTAAAAACCGCCAAGTTAGACGTATGACAGCACATATAGGTTACCCTACACTTCGTTTAATACGCTATCGAATTGGTCAATATACGCTAGATAACATTAAAAATGGCGAATACCAATCACTTCAAGGTGAGTAGCTTATGCGTCGCTTAATCAATATAAGCGATGCTATTTCGTCCTTGCTGTTTGGCCTTGTATAAAGCCTGATCTGCGCCTTCTAAAAACTGAATATAATTTGCTTTAAGTGCGTTTGAATGAATCGTATTTATTCCTATACTGACAGTAATTTCGTTGGTTTGCCCAAACTTATGCGGCAAACTCAATGTTTTGAGCTCTTGTTGTATCTTTACAGCTACTTGACGCGCCCTTTCTCGTTGACTTGTTGGTAATATAACCACAAATTCTTCGCCACCATAACGCGCTACAAAATCGTCATTTTCACTGGCTGCACTACATATAGATTGCGCGACTTGAAATAGGCATTCATCACCCGCTAAATGACCGTAAGTATCGTTATAGTTTTTAAAGAAGTCTATATCAATTAACAAAATAGAGAGTGGCTCGTTATTCTGAATAGCCTTATTAAACTCTTGTACTATTTTCTCATCAAAACGCCGACGATTCGCTATTTGAGTGAGTGAATCTAAAAATGCCATATCACGAAGAATATCCTCAGCGGCAATCTGTTGAGTTGCATCTTTAAAAATCGCTAGAAGCTCATTTTCAATCACGATACCGGAAATTTCCATGGTAATTGTTTGACCATTTTTACAGGTTACTTGGTAATGTTTTGGTTGAATATCGGTGGCATGATTTTTTGCATATTCAAGGGCCGATTGCCACGTTTCTAGTACCCACTCACGATATTCAGGATCTGGATAAGCTTTTTGCCACCAAACTTTAAGAGTCGGTACGTCCTCAATTGTATAACCAAATACATCTACGAATCGTTGATTAATCCTGATTATGTCACCCGTTGCCATACTGACATTACACAATGGGATCGGCACCTGTGTAAATAGATTCGCGTAATGGCTCAGTTCATGTTGTCTAAGTGGCTGCATACTCCCATGGGTAAGATGAGTGATATTTTGAATTTCAACAGGTGAATTAGTGACAACTTTACTTTGCATCAGATATACATAAGCCCACTCATGCCACCAGTTATGCAGTATATCGGCTAGTAGCCTGTGCTGAGGAGACTTGTTCATCACTTGTTGCTTTAAACCATTGAATAATGAATTAATATTATGAATTAACTCTTTATTGTATAAACTACTTGTTATACGATTTTCAAATAACGAGTATGCTTTGTTTCTCAAATCACTATTAAGGTTGGTGGCATTGAGCTTAATTTTTTCACAATCATCTTCACAAAAGTACTCAATTAATGCACACAGTGACTGTTTAATAAAGATAGAATCCATTTAATACCCTTACATTAAAAATCCCATTTAAGGGTCTAAATCCAACTTAACCACGCTACAGACAAATTAAAAAATAAACCTGAGGATAGAATTTACCAAAATTCTTGAAAATAAAGTTTAATTAACACCAACCCTACAAAACTTTGCATAAGAAAATCAACAAATAGATGTAATACCTGTGATTTATTACCTTGAAATATCCACAATATGGTTAATCATTAAGCTATTACGGTTACGTATTTACTCTTCTTTTTATCATAAAAATTTAAAACAAAGTAAGAAGAACAAAGCAAATATCTATTGTACATATATTCATAACTACAGTGCCATTTATATAACCATTTTAGATAACTATCGTGATTTAACTAACTAGAAAATTAATTATCAATCAAACTCACTCTTTCTCATTTAAGAAATACACCTTAAAAACCACACAATGTCCTTTACAAACTTACATTTTGGGTGGCTAGATTTCCTCTTTGCATGCTATAATCGCGGCCTTTCTTAATCTATGAGCTGTGCGTACTGAGTTCTAATCTCACTCTCGTTCTAGCTTACTGATTAGTAGTGTAATGACAGCAACCTGTATAAGCGAAATTATTCATGAGCGAAAATAGTCACATTAAAGTCATCGTTGGTATGTCCGGCGGTGTAGATTCTTCAGTATCTGCTTATTTATTAAAGCAACAAGGCTATCAAGTTGAAGGCCTGTTTATGAAAAACTGGGAAGAAGACGATAATGATGAGTATTGTGCAGCGGCTGAAGATTTGAAAGATGCACAAGCTGTGTGCGACAAATTAGACATTGAGCTACATACAGTCAACTTTGCGGCTGAATATTGGGATAACGTATTTGAATACTTTTTAGCAGAGTACAAGGCTGGACGTACTCCTAACCCTGATATTATGTGTAATAAAGAAATCAAGTTCAAAGCATTTTTAGAATTCGCCGCAGGTGCGCTTGGTGCTGACTATATTGCCACTGGCCACTACGTTCGCCGAGAGCTACGTGATGATAAACACGTCATGTGCCGAGGCCTTGATGACAATAAAGACCAAAGCTACTTTTTATATACCCTCAGTCATGAACATATCGCGCAAACACTTTTCCCAGTGGGTGATATAGCAAAACCAGAAGTACGCCGCATTGCTGAAGAACAAGATTTAATAACACACGACAAAAAAGACAGTACGGGTATTTGCTTTATTGGCGAGCGCAAGTTTAAAGATTTTTTACAAAAGTTTTTACCCGCGCAACCTGGTGTCATCGAAGACACTGATGGCAATAATGTCGGTGAACACGAAGGTTTAATGTACCACACTTTAGGTCAACGAAAAGGCCTATTAATTGGTGGTATGAAAGAAGGTTCTGGTGAGCCATGGTATGTGGTTGATAAAGACATTGAGCGTAACGTATTAGTTGTTGGCCAAGGTAAAGACCACCCTCGCCTGTTCAGTAACGGACTAAATGCTAACCAGTTACATTGGGTTGACAGAGTTGGGCCTAAAGGCACTACCCGCTGTACAGTTAAAACACGTTATCGCCAAGAAGATATCAGCTGTACTTTATTAGTAGGCGATGATGGACTTGCTCGTGTGTTGTTTGATGAACCACAAAAAGCGGTTACACCAGGCCAGTCTGCTGTATTTTATGCCAACGAAGTATGCCTTGGTGGCGGGATCATTGATTCGGTGATCAAATAATGAATGAACACCAAGTAATGGCACTTGCGGCAATGTGTCAAGTTGCAAAACAAGTGCAAAAAATTGCCCAATACGGCAGCAGTAATGATTATGAACTTGAGAAATTATTTTCAAGTATTGTACAGACCACACCTGACACTCCTGCTGATGTTTATCAAGGCACAGCCAATTTAAGAGTAGGTTATCAGTGCTTATTAGAACAATTAAGCGCGGGTGAAAAGAAAGATGTTGAAATCGTCAAATATGTTGGCGGTTTAATGCAGCTAGAGCGAGCGCTGAGCGCAAAATCAAGTAGTTTAGCGCAGCTTGGTAAAAGTATAGATGATATAAAGCGTCGCCTTGATCATTTTGCGATTACAGATGACACTGTGATTGCAGCACTTGCAGATATATATTCAAAGGTGCTTAGCCCCCTTGGGCACCGAATACAGGTTTATGGCAAACCTGATTTACTAAAACAGCAATTGATACAACACAAGATACGAGCGCTTTTATTAGCTGGTATTCGCAGTGCTGTATTATGGCGACAAATGGGCGGTAAACGCCGTCATTTTTTCTTGGCTAAAAGAAAAATTATCGCTATTGCAAAAAAACATATTTAATTATCGTTCAAAACTAAAATTTAGGAGTTATTATGGAGCTTTCAGCGTTAACCGCTATCTCTCCGGTGGATGGTCGCTACGGCAGCAAAACCACTGAACTACGCAGTATTTTCAGCGAATTTGGCTTAATCAAATACCGTGTAACAGTTGAAGTTCGTTGGTTGCAAGCACTTGCTGCTGCTGATGCCATTAAAGAAGTACCGGCATTTAGCGATGAAGCGAATGCTTTACTTAACGCAATTGTTGATAACTTCTGCGAAGCAGACGCACAGCGTGTAAAAGACATTGAGCGTACTACTAACCATGACGTTAAAGCCGTTGAATATCTTCTAAAAGAAAAAGTTGCTGACAATGCAGAGCTTCATGCTATCAATGAGTTTATTCACTTTGCATGTACATCTGAAGACATCAATAACCTATCTCATGGTTTAATGTTAACTGAAGCGCGTGATAGCGTATTATTACCTTATTGTGACCAGCTGCTTGACGCAATCAAAGAAAAAGCGATTGAGTATAAAGCTGTTCCAATGATGACACGTACTCATGGCCAACCTGCTACACCATCAACTATGGGTAAAGAGTTTGCAAACGTGTATATGCGCCTTAAACGCCAACGTGACCAAATCGCGCAAGTACAAATGTTAGGTAAAATAAATGGTGCTGTAGGTAACTACAATGCTCACCTTAGCGCATACCCTGATTACGATTGGCATAATCATGCAGAGCAATTTGTAACTAGCCTAGGTTTAACGTTCAATCCATTTACAACACAAATAGAACCGCATGATTACATTGCGGAATTATTTGATGTAATTGCACGTTTTAACACTGTTTTATTAGATTTTGACCGTGATGCTTGGGGCTATATCGCGCTAAATCACTTTAAGCAAAAAACAATTGCTGGTGAAATTGGCTCTTCAACAATGCCACATAAAGTTAACCCGATTGATTTTGAAAACTCAGAGGGTAACTTAGGTCTTGCAAATGCAATCTTTGGCCACTTAGCACAAAAGCTACCTGTTTCTCGTTGGCAACGTGACCTTACAGACTCTACAGTTTTACGTAACTTAGGTGTAGGTATGGGTTATGCACTTATTGCATACCAATCAACGCTAAAAGGTGTAAGCAAACTTGAAGTAAACGAACAGCGTTTATTAGAAGAGCTTGATCAAAACTGGGAACTCCTTGCTGAACCAATCCAAACAGTTATGCGTAAATATGGTATTGAAAAGCCATATGAAAAGCTAAAAGACTTAACTCGTGGTAAGCGAGTTAATCAAGAAATCATGGCTGAGTTCATCGATGGCTTAGATTTACCTGCAGAAGCAAAAGTTGAAATGAAAAAATTAACCCCGGCTAATTACATTGGTCGTGCTGTTGAATTTATTGACAACTTAGCATAAAGCTTTTAGCTAAAATGTTTACAAAGCGAAAGGTAGCCCTTTCGCTTTTTTTATCCCTAATGGTTTATAACTGGTGATCATCATGTATCAATTAACGATTAACAACCTAAGCGAACAAGAATTTCTATCTGAATACTGGCAAAAAAAGCCACTGTTGATCAAACAAGGTTTTACTGACTTTGAAGACCCACTTGATGCAAACGAATTAGCAGGCCTCGCTGTAGAAGAGAGTATTGAGTCCCGAATTGTCACTAATCATGACAACCAATGGAATGCTCACCATGGACCATTTGAAGATTTTGAATTACTCAGCGAACAAAACTCAACCCTATTAGTCCAAGCGGCTGATCACTGGCACCCTGATGCAGCACAACTATTAGAGCCTTTTAGGTTTATTCCTAATTGGCGGATAGATGATTTAATGATCAGCTTTTCTACACCCGGTGGCGGTGTCGGGCCTCATCTAGATCAATACGACGTATTTATTATACAAGGTGAAGGTAAAAGGCATTGGCGTGTTGGCATGCCTGACAGCAAGCTAAAGCAGTTTGCGCAAAATAACTCCTTACTACAAGTTGAGCAATTTCCTGCCGTTATTGATTGTATTTTAGAACCCGGTGATATTTTATATATTCCTCCAGGATGTCCACATGAAGGCTATGCAGTAGAGAATGCCCTTAACTACTCTGTAGGCTTTAGAGCACCCAACCAACAAGATTTATTCTCGAGTTTTGCTGATCATGTTATTGATACCGAAACGGGTAATGCACGTTATCAAGATCAAAACCTGCAATTGCGTGAATCTAAAGGTGAGTTAACTAACACAGAAGCGAACAAAATAAAGCAATTATTACAGTCACTGCTTGATGACGAGTGTTTATTCAAGTCGTGGCTAGGAAACACCGTCAGCCAGCCAAAACATGAAATGGATTTAATGCCGCCAGAGGAGCTATACAGTCAAGCTCAGGTTGAGTTATTAATAGCAGATCCTGATACTTTATTTGAACGCTTAGGTGGCACTCGCGCAATTTACCAAGCAACTGATAATAGTATTATTTTTAGTGTTAATGGACAAAACTATACTTTGCCACTCGAAGATTTAACAGCAGTAAAATGCCTCACAGATCAGATTCAAGTGACTGCTAACGAGTTAAACAGTTCAAAAAATAGTTTATTATTTATACAAACCTTTACTACACTGTTAAATGAGGGCATTTGGTTTTGCTAAAGGTAGGTTTCTATGAGCTATCATATCGACAAGGTAGAGTGGAATACAGGCAAGGATTTACTGCAACAAATTAGAGAGCGGGTATTTGTTTGTGAGCTACATATACCTAAGCACGTTGAGTTTGATAATTTAGATTGCAATGCCCTGCACGTGCTTGTAACTGATGAACGCAAAACTCCGGTTGCCACTGGACGATTATGTAATGATGGCTTAATTGGCCGTATCGCCGTATTACCAGAGCATCGTAACCGTTCAGTGTATAAATCTCTATTAATGTACATCGTAAATTTAGCGCAACAACAAGGCTGTGATATCGTTAGCATAAACTGCATATTAAACGAAGTAGAACGCTTTAAACGCAACGGTTTTGAACAACAAGGGGGTGTATTTATGGAAGCTGGTATCCCCCGCCAACGAATGCAATGCCCTATCAGCCAGTTCGATACTGAACCATTTACCTTAGTACATTAAAAAAGCGAACCAATTGGCTCGCTTATTCGTCTTGAATAACTCCAAGTCAGCTTGGCTCATTTACCCACAGCTCTTCTTTTTCATACATTTTATAAATACCGTGAGCGCGGTTAATTAATAGGTTTGCAAAATCGACCTTTGTTTTATCACCAGCGCCAGTTTGCATTATTTGATTTGCTTTCAATTGCCACTGTAAAGAAAAATAGCGTAAAGCATCTCTTGCATTTTCTACGGCATTTTCATGGGCATGGTCGGTTGGCAAACGCCCTGTAATAACCCAATATTTTTTTCCATCTTGTGCTTTAAATTTCCACAATGCGCAAAGTGGCGCAATAAAGCGGCTTTCTTTTTCAATTAAACTTTGCGGCATAACACCTTTTTCAGCTAAATGCTTTTGTGCATTTTGAAAGCATTCTCTTTGCCACATAACACTTTGCTGCTGCGCTTGAGCTTGCTCTTGTGCTGTTAGCTCTTTTACTTGTTTTTTTGGTGTTTGATTTGTTGGTTCTTGACTCATTTTACTTATTCTCTTTTACAACATTTTGACACTTTAAGTGCTAACCAGCTCAGGTGCAAGTGTAAAACGATTAACAAAGAGATATTAAAATTAAAACTGTCCCTCTAATACAAGGGTACAGAGGAACTATGTTGCTATCTCTTTATTTACATATTACCAATAAGTCTAATATAAGCACAAAAAAACCACAATTGGTTAACCTTTTGGTTGACAAGGTGCCATACCATTGGCTACATTTGATACAGTCACAGATTAAGACATCAATATTTAAATTGGTAATAACGTGATTCAACATGTTTCCACACACAACCTATAAGAGATCGGCATGAATATTAAATTAAATAAAATAAGTTCCGTACTTTACAATAAAAGCTTAATGTCAAACCGTAGCACTGCAATGTTAAGCGCTGCTCTAGTAGCTATGCTATCTACACCAACCTTTGCTGCTGACGAAAGCGTAGAAAAACAAGCAAGTGCCGAGAACGAATTCGAAGTAATCGAAGTTAGAGGAATTTTAGGCAGCTTAAAAGCAGCCTCACTTATTAAGCGTACCGATGGTCGCATTGTTGATGCCATCGTTGCTGAAGATATTGGTAAACTACCTGACAATAACATTGCAGAGGCTTTGCAACGTATTACCGGCGTTTCAATCAACAGTGATTTCGGTGTAGGTGACAGCGTATCTATTCGTGGTTTACCGCAAAACCGTGTTGAATTAAATGGCCGCTCTACAGTAGGTGATTCACGTGACGGTATTAGTTTACAAGACTACCCTTCTAGCTTCTTAAAAACAGTTGAAGTTGTTAAATCCCCAACTGCTGATATGATCGAAGGTGCCTTAGGTGGTACGGTTAGCTTAAAAACAGTACGTCCACTTGAGTTAGACAAATTAACAGCTGCAATGTCTATCGATGCAGAGTACGCAGACAAAACAGAAAATGTAGCACCTATTTTTAGCGGTTCGATTGGTGATAATTGGGATTTAGGTGATGCAGGCTCGTTTGGTGCTATCGCTATGATCTCTTATCAAGATCGTGAACTTCGTCAAGATGAACATTCAAGCCGTGTAAAACCACAAGATATTGAAATTAACGGTGAGCCAGGTAACACACCAAGTGGCAATGCTATTGTTCGTGATGAACACAGTATTGAACAATATGTTGAAAACCGTGAACGTACAGCACTTGCTTTATCATTACAATGGGCACCTGAATCAGGTAATGGTATGGTGTACCTTGATTTAAGTGGTACTCAACGTTCTGGTGAACAAGCTGGTAACTCTATTTTAGGTGTTGCAGGTTCAATTTCAACAGATGCAAATACAACTCAAGATGCAAACGGTGTTAACAATTATACCTTAACCAATGAATTTGGTATTCCTAAAACATACAGTGACTTCCGTGAAACTGATTCATTCTCAAATGCTTTAGGTGCTGAGTGGAACTTAACTGATACAATTAAAATTTCAGGTGAAATTGCCGTTGCTTCTTCAGAAAGTATTCGCCCGGATTCTGAGTTCACACTTCGCCCAATTGAAAAATCAACATATGAAGCAAGTGGCGGTGTTGATTTAGTCAATCACCTGTATGACGGTGCATTTTCTCAATCAGGTAACCAATTACCTAGCATTGTTCATTCAGATCCAACAGCATTTACAGATCCACAAAATTTAGCACTTCGTACCTTTAAAACTGAAGATAGAAAAACTAAAAATGATGAAACAGCAGTACGCTTTGACATCGAGATGTTCGAACCACTTGGTGTAAGCTGGGTATCTAAGGTTAAAGCGGGTGTTCGTGCAACTAATCGTGATTTTGAATACGAGCAATATAAAGTTGAAATCAAAGATATCTACAAAAATGCGTTTAATACTTCTGATGGCTCACAAGCAACTATCTGGGTAGATGATTATAACGAATTATTCCCTGAAAGCTTTACAGTGATGAGCCACGACAACTCGTTTGACCAATTAGGTCAATCTGGTCAAAACGACCTATTAACGTTCTTAAGTTATAACGGCCTTTCAAATGCTTCTAATACATTTGATCAGTTACAAACTTTACTTGCTGGTACAACCCAAGCAACAACAGGTTCACTTGCTGATAATAAAGAATTCCAAGAAAGCGCATACCGCAACGTAGTAGAAGACACTGCTGCCATTTACGTATCTGCTTATTTAGACTTTGATTACATTACTGCCATTGTTGGTGGTCGTTATGTAACAACAGATTTAGAGTCAAGCGTTTACTTAAATGGTGAAAAAATCACAGGTAAAAATGACTACAGTGACTTTTTACCAAGCGTAAACGCAACTTATAATTATTCAGAAGATACATTATTCCGCTTTGCTGCTGCGAAAGTTATGCGTCGTGCTGACTTTAACCAATTAAGCCCTGCATTTGATGTGAATAATGATATGACTGGTGCAACCCAAGGTTCTATCGACTTAGAACCATACCGTGCAACACAATATGACTTGTCTGTAGAGCATTATTTTGGTGAAGGTAACGTTTTATCTTTTGCCGTATTCTATAAAGATGTTGAATCATTCCTTAGTAACGAAAGTAGCTGCGTTGCAGCATCAGGTACTGCTACTGGTCAAAACGTAACTCAGTGGAACCAAGTTTGTCAGCTAGACACAGCTGGTGTATCACAATCTAACATGGTTTACTCTGATGCAACTGACTACCCTGTTGATGCAGATGGCTTTGCTCATGTTGAAGGCTTACGTGACCAAGGTTTAACGGGTATCGATACTGTTAAAAACGTAAATGGTGAGAACGGTACAGTTAATGGTTTTGAAGTTGGATATCAACAATTCTTTACCAGCTTACCAGGTGCATTTTCTGGCTTAGGTATTAATGCAAACTACACTTATGCAGACAGTGAACAACCAAATGGTAACCCACTGTTAGATATTTCTAAAAACACTTATAACATTCAGCTGTTTTGGGAATATGAAGGTGTATCAACTCGCCTTGCTTACAACTATCGTGACAGTTTCTTAGATACTGAAAATGAAAAACGTGTTGAAAACATCAACTCTACCGGTGGTATTTCTGAAGATGGCACTGTATATGGCAATAACTACCGTGATGACCGAGGTCAACTAGACTTCTCTGCTAGCTGGGATATCAACGAAAACTTCACTTTAGTTGGTAGTGCTACAAACTTAACAGGTGAGCCATCTAT
Source organism: Pseudoalteromonas mucoides (assembly GCF_049257175.1). Lineage (NCBI taxonomy): Bacteria > Pseudomonadati > Pseudomonadota > Gammaproteobacteria > Alteromonadales > Pseudoalteromonadaceae > Pseudoalteromonas > Pseudoalteromonas mucoides. Next base: position 3,715 of record NZ_JBMMUC010000022.1, on the reverse strand, counting down.
CTACTTATCTGAACTAGGTGGTGCATGGAAATACACTGAAGCTGACCGTCGTTATAGCTTAGGTATTCGCGCTAAGTTCTAATACACAATTAATACGTAGTTCTTCTCCCTCTGCGTATTAAAAATATTGAGTGTGAGTGCAAAGGCGAAGTCTAAAATTTAGGCTTCGCCTTTCTTTATTTCTTTAATTGAATTTTAGTGAGTAATTATTAAACTATATTTAGGTCTCCCCTTTAGTTGTATATTAGCTTTCGCCACTCCCGTACAAGCAAAGTCAACATGGTTACTAATTGACAATTTTGAAAGTAATGCGCTTAATTGGACTAAAGCAGATACTCAAAACGACACGAAGCCCTATATTAAAAATCCGCAAATTACCGAAATACGAGCTGAAAAAACGGGACATGACACTAATCATTATTTGATTAAAAAGCCAGCTGAAGAAGGAGTCATAGGTAATCGTAAAGCACTGAGTTTTTACCCGTTACCAAAAGCCGTTGCTGTGGGCGAAACTGTGACCTTTTACACCCGAATAAATGTTGAAAGCTTTCCGAACAATCACGCTTTTGGCCTTAGTAATTTAGAGCCAGCACAAATAAAGCAACACGGTTATGATGCCTTTGAAGCCACATTACGCGTGACTGATAAAGCAGAATCGAACGGGATTATAAATGATGGTGCTTTAATGGTTAAAACAGATGCTGGCTATAGCAATATTCAGAACTACTCAATGGCCCAATCAGCAAAACCATTAAAGCCCGGTAACTGGTACGAAGTTTGGTACGTGGTAAACAATGCTACAGTCAATAATGGTGGTCAGCAATACGATGTATATGTAAAAGGCGGTGAATTTACTCAGCAAACCCTAGTATATAAAAGTGCTACATTTAGAATGAAACGTGAAAAACCACTCATCTACTTTTTAGCTAACTGCAATACTGGACCAAAGAAAAAGCCTTATGGTAATGGTGGCCTCAAATACGATGACCTTTACATGCGCACAGGCAAGGACTTATCTAGGCCATTTTAGAACATAAGTAATAGTGTGAATGAAGCATTTATTACAATTGTTTACTTTTAAACATGCAACCTAATTGATTTCTATTTATATAAAATGAATAATGCCGAACCCAATATGGGAAAATCATAATTATAAAATGGAAACTATATGAAAAACCTAATAAAAATAACATTATTGGCCACAACATTTGTTGCTATTCAAGGCTGTGCACCGAGCAGTTACAAAATTACTGCGCCAGTAACTTCAACGAATCAATACCATGTTGAGAATGCGCCTAGCCACACACTTCACTTTTCAGATAAACGAGACACCTCAAAAAAGTTCAATCATGGTGTTCTAAAAGCTGATTTAGTACTCAACGACAAGCCATTGCAGCCTATATCGTTTTTACAAGAACATGTTGTTCTAGAGCTACAAGCTAGAGGCTTACCTGCAAGTGTACTTGATACCAGTGATACTGAAATCCGTGTTAACACTCTTAATATGCGAAATCATAGAACAAATGCTTACACGCCGTTTATTACATTTACCATGCTAAGTGCTGATATTGTTACGCCAGAACAAACTAAACGTATTGCTGTTTATGTTAAGCGTGGAAAAGTACCTGTATGGAGCTTTGATGAAATCATTGAACCTACACTTAATCAACCTATTGATGTTTTAGTAAAAGAGCTATCAGCCAAAATTAACCAAACTTTGTATAAACAGCAATTGGCAGATAAAGACGTACAAGCACTGATTGCAAAAATCAAAGCAAACCTTGATAAAGACATTACCTACCTTGATGTCTACCAGCTTGGATTTTCAAATAACCCCTCTGCTGTCGACTATCTTGTAGAGTTAACAAAACATGATGGCGAATACATTCGCTTAGCTGCAATTTCTTCGCTGGGTACTATACACGCTGTAGAACATTTTCAGCTACTCAAAGATTTGTATAAGAACAGCCGAACATGGTCTGATCGCGCAATGGCGCTAAAAGCAATTGGTGATTTAGATACAAAAGAAACTAGAACATTTCTTTTAAATGTAAAAGAAACGTTGAGTGCAGGCGATGATAAAGAGTCAATTTGGTCAACCGAGTTAATAGACTTATATTTATAATTGCATAGTGAGATTAGGAGTAACTAGCTCAGGTTACTCCTTATTTATAGTTTGTTTTTGCTGTTAAACGGTTAAAAATCCCAGGGAAAAAACGTTTAATTGTCGGTGCCCAACCACTCAAGCCCTGCCCCACAACAACTTCATCCTTTTGCTTAGCAATAGCCTGTATCACCTTATTTACCGCTATTGATACATTCATGCCGTTTTCTATCGACTGCTCCGGCTTATTTTGAGCGACGCCCTGCTCATTAAGTGAGTTATGTGCAATTGCCGTTTTAATTGAGCCCGGGCATATTGTTAAGCAGTGGATATTTTTATCTGCTACTTCAGCTCGTAAGCAGTCCATAAAACCAACAACAGCATATTTACTGCCAGAATAACCTGTACGAAATTTTGATCCAACTTTACCTGCAACACTACTAATTGACACAATAGAGCCGCTGCCTTGTTCAACCATAGAAGGCAATATCGCCTTCGTCAGCGCGACTAAGCCAAAGTAGTTCACTTCCATTAGTTGACGGTACACAGAAAAATCGTTTTCTAAAAACAAACTACGTTGAGACACCCCACCATTATTAATTAGAATATCAACCTGACCAATTTCATTAATAGCGCTTTTAACGTGCTGTAACACTTGCTCCGGCTTTGCTAAATCAAGTGCAATGACACGGTGCTCTCCTTTTGCTAATCTTGTTTTTAATTGCTCTAACTTATCGACACTACGTGCACTTAAAATTATATTTGCACCTAAGTTTGCCAATTGAATAGCAAGTTCTTGACCAATACCTGACGACGCGCCAGTGATCCAAACTGTTTTATTTTTAAAGTCCATACACCCTCTTTAAGGCCTACTAGCACCTGCAATGTCAATTACCTGCTGTTCAAGTGAACTGTAAAATCCCATTAAAAATAATGCTTCTGCAAGCACAAATAGCGGACCTATAATTAAGCCTACAATGTCATCAACAAATGCTGGTTTTTTGCCTTCATAGTAATGCCCTATAAATTGCAATACCCAACCCACTGCAAATAGACCAACACTAATAACCAGCCAATCACTAAGGCTTAACTGTGCAATCACAAGAGCGCCTAAACTAAGCAGCACAAGAATAACCGCCATAATTAACCCAAGTGATACACTGAGCATTAAGTAATAGACCACGCTTGCAAAAACAACGATTTGCGCAGCATTTATTACATAGCCAGCAACAGCAAACTCAATACGCGCACATAAGCACAAGACGGCAAATACAATTAATGGAATACCAAAAAAATGAGTAAGTACATTTCGTTTCGAGCGATGATAAAGGGCGTATTGACCTAGTTGTTGCTGAAGTGTTTTCATGAGCTACTCTTTTAATTGTGAGGATTAAATTAACTGTAGCAAATAACACCAGGCAAAAATGTCGGCTACCCGACAGTTAGTTATACTAAAATAAATTTAAACGAATGCACTGATAATTTTACGGTAGTGTTCAAAAATCTGTGTCATTTCAGTAAACTGATAAAAACAGGAATGACACATGACAAATCAATTCAACTTCGAAGATGCAGTTAAGGCACTTCAAGCAGGTAAAAAACTTAATGGTA
>NZ_JBMMUC010000021.1:0-99807 GCF_049257175.1 Pseudoalteromonas mucoides | reverse complement strand
AAATCTAAACTCAAGTTTTACTCGACTTACTAAGTGACTTGCTTGCCTCGCTAAGCGTTGCCTGCTCTGCCGTCTCAGTGGGGTCGCATTATAGGGAGAACAGATTTTTACGCAAGCGTTTTTTAAAGAAAACTTGAAATAAAGTACTGTTCGCTCACTATTCATGCCAAACACTACAAAACCTATACTTAATTTACGTTTTCATAACCTTATTAAGTAATTTAATGTAAAAAGCCCAGTGAAAATCACTGGGCTTTTTACTTGATAATAATTAGATGACAGTTGAACAATGCTTAATTAAGCGATGCCGTATTGTTCTCGGTATGCTTTAACTGCTTCTAAATGTTCATCCATTGTACCTTTGCTTTCAAGGTAACTAATAAGATCAGCTAGTTTCACAATAGAAATAACCTTAGTACCGAAGTCACGTTCAACTTCTTGAATAGCTGATAACTCTGCTTTACCTTTCTCTTGGCGATCAAGTGCGATTAATACACCACTTAAGTCTGCACCATTTTGCGCAATGATTTCCATTGACTCACGAATAGCAGTACCTGCGGTTATCACATCATCAACTAACATGATTTTTCCTTTGAGCTCAGAGCCTACTAATGTACCACCTTCACCATGCGCTTTTTTCTCTTTACGGTTAAAGCAATAAGGCACATCTTTATTATGATGATCAGCCAACGCTACGGCTGTGGTGGTCGCAATTGGAATACCTTTATATGCTGGGCCAAATAAAACATCATAATCGATTGCCGCATCTTCTAAAGCTGCAGCATAAAAACGGCCAAGGCGAGCAAGGTCACGGCCAGTGTTAAATAAACCAGCATTGAAAAAGTAAGGGCTAGTACGGCCTGATTTTAAAGTAAACTCGCCAAATTTAAGCACCTGCTTTTCAAGTGCAAATTCAATAAACTCTATTTGATAATCTTTCATTACTATTAAACCTATTACTTTATTAAGCGAGTGCTTGCTTTTGCACGTCAATAATTTCGCGAATTGAATGTTTAGCTAGAGTTAGCAGCTCATCAAGCTCGTCAAACGAGAACGGTTCACCTTCGGCTGTACCTTGCACTTCGATGATTTTTCCCGTTTCAGTTAGAATCACATTCATGTCTGTTTCAGCATCAGAGTCTTCTAGGTATTCTAAATCACTAATCGCTTGGCCTTTATAAACGCCCACAGAAATTGCAGCGATCATGAATTTAAGTGGATTCGAGTTGATCATACCTTTGCTACGCATATGAGTCAGTGCATCGACTAAGGCAACACAAGCACCACTGATAGATGCAGTACGCGTACCGCCATCGGCTTGAATTACATCACAGTCGATTGTAATCGTGTTTTCACCTAATGCTTTTAAATCAACCGCAGCGCGAAGAGAGCGTGCGATTAAGCGTTGAATTTCCATTGTACGACCGCTTTGCTTGCCTCGCGCCGCTTCACGACCATTGCGAGTATGGGTTGAGCGCGGTAACATTCCGTACTCGGCAGTGATCCACCCTTTACCTTGGCCTTTCATAAAACGCGGTACACCTGATTCAACTGTAGCTGTACACAGTACTTTAGTATTCCCAAACTCAACCAGCACAGAGCCTTCGGCATGTAATGTATAATTACGTGTAAATGTAACCGGTCTAATTTGGTTAGGTGTTCTTTCGCTTGGACGCATTAACGATCCCCTTAATTCTGAATTTGACATATTATAAGTATATATAGCGGCAGATGCCATGGTGAATTGTAGAAATGCTATAAGCAAAAACAACATCAACAAAAATTTCCGCTAGAGCTTATGCAGTGATACGGTATAATCAGTTCAATATTGTTTAAATAAACTAGGAAACCATCCATGATCCACAGTATGACAGCTTACGCGCGTCGCGAAATAAAAGGCGATTGGGGCACTGGCACGTGGGAAGTACGTTCAGTTAACCAACGTTACCTTGAAACTTTTATTCGTGCGCCTGAGCAATTTCGTGGCATGGAGCCCGTTATTCGTGAACGCTTACGTAAGCACTTACAGCGCGGTAAAGTTGAAGTATTCTTAAAATTTGTTGCCAACCCTGCTCACGTTGGTGAGCTTTCAATAAATGAATCGCTTGCTGCGCAACTTATAAATAGTGCTAAATGGGTGCAACAACAAAGTAATGGTGACATTAACCCTGTTGATATCCTGCGTTGGCCTGGTGTCATGGAAGCCGAAGAACTTGATATGGACAGCGTTAACACCGCCCTTATTTCAGGTTTTGATCAAGTTATCGAAGACTTTAAATCTGCTAGAGCTGATGAAGGTGCAAACCTTGAAGAAATGATAGCCACACGTCTTGATGCTATTTTAGAGCAAGTTGCTGTTGTAGAAACCCACATGCCTGAAATAGCAAAATGGCAACGTGAAAAATTAAATCAAAAGTTAGAAGATTTAAAAACCGATATCGATGAGTCTCGCTTAGAACAAGAGCTAATTTACCTTGCCCAAAAGCAAGATGTAGCTGAAGAACTAGACCGCTTAAAGTCGCATGTGAAAGAAACTAAAAAGATCCTTAAAAAAGGCGGTGCATGTGGCCGTCGTTTAGATTTCATGATGCAAGAGTTCAACCGTGAAGCAAACACCCTCGCCTCTAAATCAATCAACAGCGACATCACCAATGCAGCGGTAGAGCTAAAAGTATTGATTGAGCAGATGAGAGAGCAGATCCAAAACATCGAATAAGTTCCTAGGTAGAAAGTTACCCGTCCAAGAATGCCTTAGAAGCCCTGTATTACCTTGTGAGGAGCATTGAAAATAAAGGGCTTTTTCATTTTCCCAGTCCAAACCGGTTTGCAGATTTCCGTTACCTACGACCTGTTTTGTCGTGGGCAGAATGATAGGCAGCCCCCTCATTTTGCTCAATAAGCGTTTTGCGGTGAGAAAATCGGTGGTGAGCAACCATTATTACGCCCTCCATTATTTCAGAAGCTATGGAGTAAACATGGGAAAGTTCACAGCAAAACAGGTTACTGTATACAGCAAAGCCGCCCAAAAAATATTCAGACGGTGAAAGCCTATACTTTTGCGCTAGCAAACAGGGCTCACCTAACTGCATGAGCGGCTCTGTTGTATACCGTAAACACTTTAACTTAATCGGCGTAAAGCTGACATCTAAACTGGCTGTTCGTGCTTTTCTTCCGCCTCTTTGCTGAATTGACTTCACCTAATTCATCACATACGGAATGTTTATAGCTCAGCCCTGTTGCATCTTAAAGAGCGAGCACGAGTGACCGCTCTCTAACTATGTTGTCTGTGTAGGCAAGATGACATTAATGACTTACTGGCATTACTTTCTAAAGAAGCACTTATACTTACCAGACGTTTAGTGAGACGAAGATCATTAAGCTTAGCTTTACTGAAAATAAGTTGCGCCCATTCGAGAGATTCATTGCTTAGCGTATTCATGACCTAACTTTTTTGTTTATTAGATCATGAATCTAAGAAAATAGAATCTTCTGTATAAGAGACAGGCTGACGGCTAGATTTTCAATAATCCAACCAACCTCTCAATTTTACTAGTATCCAACTCGCCCATTTGTTCGCTGTTGCTTAAGGCATAAATTGCGCCTTCCACGGCGCTGTGATCGATGTCGGTTCTTGATTCTATTACATTAGCCCACAGTTCTAGGTCGTCTAAATCTATTTCGCCTGCAATGCAACGTTTAAGAACATCAAGTACGCTTTCGAGCGTTAATATGTAAGCAGGGCTTTGTTCATCTACTAGTGATGAAACAATAATACCAACTGCCTGCTCCTTATTTTTACCAAAGGTGACAAATTCTGCTAGCGCTTGTGCTCTGTTCATATTTGTTTATCTGTTATTCTAATAATGATTTTAAAAACTGAATGAAAATTAAATGACAACTTTAGCCTGTTCACAATGCCAAACCACGCTGACATGTAATGTTGATAACATTAATGCCTGTTGGTGCAATGAACTCCCCGCTATTTTACCCTTTGATAACACAACCACCAGCTGTTTATGTAAAGAGTGTACGTTGGTTAAAATTAATCAGTTTTTAACTACCTTGTATGACCAACCTTTAAAAGAACAACTAGCTTTTGCTAAACGCTTTCAAAGCAATGCCAACCTGATAGAGAACCTCGACTATGAAATGCAAAATAGCTATATGGTATTCACTCGTTGGTTTTTCTTAAAACGTGGAAAATGCTGCCAAAACAACTGCCAAAATTGCCCTTATAAAAAACCATAGAGTATTTATTCAAAATAATTACATAATCTTGCAAATAACGCATGACTAAAAGAATAAAAATACACTATAATTAGATATAAATTCACTTTATATCTAATTAATTTTGTTTAAAAAATCACTCAACTTTGATTTTAAAGCATAAATTAACTGTAACTTATTCGGAATAAAAACATGAACACCTTTAGGCCAGCACTTCTTGCATCAGCTGTTTCTGCTATTTTATTTAATAGCCAACACCTTGCAGCTGAAGAATCAACAACCCAAGCAGACAAAGCTATTGAGACTATACAAATCACAGCTACTCGTCGCGCCGGTTCAGTGCAGGAAGCACCTCTTAATATTACAGCTCTTGATGGTGATGTGATTAAAGATCAAAACATTGGTGATCTTGAAGATGTGGCCCGCTGGGTTCCAGGTTTAACTATTTCTGATCAAGGTGGCCGCGAAGGCTCTCCTATTATAGTTCGTGGCTTAAATACCAATACTTCTGACCGTATTTCTGACGGCGGCACTGTTGCAACATACGTAGGCGAAATTCCACTGAATATTGATTTACGCTTAACTGATGTTGACCGTGTTGAAGTATTAATAGGCCCACAAGGCACACTATATGGTGCTGGCACATTAGGGGGAGCGATTCGTTACTTATTAAAGCAGCCTGAGCTTGATATTACCGAAGGGCAAGTAACTGGCGATGTTTTTAGCATAGATGAAAGTGATGGCACCGGTGGTGAATTTGGTTTAGTTTTTAATACACCACTGATTGACGATGTATTAGCAGTGCGTGCCAGTGTAAATTATTACACAAACCCAGGTTATATAGATTATAACTACGTGGTACAAAACCCTGGTGTATCAAACCCAAATCCTGACTTTACTAATGAGCAAGACGTTAGCGCTAACTTGCGTAGTGTGAATGATGTGAACGATGAGCAAATTACCACAGGGCGTTTATCACTGCGTTGGCAAGCAAACGAAGATATTGATGCCACTCTTAACTACTTTTATCAAAAACAAGAGAACGGCGGCAATTCAACATCGCAATATAATTCATTAAGCGATAGCAGTGCGTTACAAGGCATGGTTGGGCAATATGAAAATGCAGCCCGAGTGCTTGAGCCTGGTGAAGAAGAAAACGATTTACTAAGCTTAGAAATTAAAGCTGATTTAGGCTTTGCTGAACTTGTATCTGCATCTGGCTGGTCAAGCTACGAGCAATCAGGGCAACGGGATCAAACTGACTTGCTTTACGACATTTGGAGCGGTTACGCGGACTTCCCAGCCTTTGTTGGACAAACACTAGATACATCTACACGTGATAGCTTTACCCAAGAGTTGCGCTTAGTCTCTAACTCCGACAGTGCTTTTAACTGGATTATAGGTGGTTACTACAACAAACTAGAAACTCATTCTGATGATAGAGAATATACGCCAGGCTTAACTGAGTTTTGGGGTGGTGGTATTCCAAATGTACAAGATGACCTTGAGTATATTTTAATTAGCGATTCAGAAACCACTGAAAAAGCACTCTTCGGTGAAGTTGGTTATGCTTTTACTGAGCAATTTAACGTAACCCTAGGTGCACGTTTTTATGAGTACGATGTATCAACCACATCAGGCTCTGCGACCCCACTGTATTCAGGTGACTTTGCATCTCTTGATGATTTAGCAATGGAAAATGTTAGCGCTAGCGACAATGGTAACCTATTCAAGTTTAACGCCAGCTACACGTTTGATTCTGGTGTGCTAGCCTACTTTACAGTGAGTGAAGGCTTTAGAATAGGTGGTGGTAACGGTATCGCACCTTGCCCTGAGGTACTACCCGAACAACAAATTGTTTGTGCATATCCAGATGAAGAAGATTACGAGCCAGATACTACGGTAAACTATGAGCTTGGTTTTAAATCAAGTTGGTTTAGAAACCGTCTTCATTTTAACGCAGCATTATTTAATGTTGATTGGAATGATGCTCAAGTTGGCTCTGCTACTGTCAATGGTCAAGAGCTTATTACGTCTAATGCCGGTGCAGCAAACTCAAAAGGTGTGGAAATTTCATCTCGCGCAATGATTGCTGATAACTGGACTGCCTACGCCACTTATGCCTATGCAAAGGCTGAACTAACTGAAGATGCACCTGGTTTGTTAGGCATACTAGGCGAAGATTACGCACAGTATCAAGCATACTATGATGGTGCTGATGGCGCTCGCTTACCGGGTGCGCCTGAACATCAATTTTCATTCGGTTTACGTTATGAGCAAGATGTATTGAATGATAAACTGCTGAGTATCAATTACGGTATGACGGCACAAAGTGACACCATCACTAAAGTTGGCTTAAAAGCGGATGGCGAAACATTAGCCGGTTATGCACTAAGTAACTTATCAGCCAAGCTAACAGGTGATATGTGGTCTGCGACTCTCTACGTTGATAATTTATTCGACAAATACGCGTTTACCTCAGTACGTCGCGATAAATCTTGGGCTGGTATGGCTAAGTACGAAGAGTTGAATAAAGAATTACCAGACTTACAACGTGTATACGGCCACTACACAACGGCGCCTCGAACTATCGGGATGAAGTTTACTTATAATTTTGAACTGTAAGTAAATTAACTTTATAAACAAAAGCCTTGGTGTTTTACATCAAGGCTTTTATGCTTGTGACTATGCAACTAACATCAGCTCAAACTCAGCTTCAACGCCATATTGACCAAGCAATTGCGCAAGGTAAACTTAATGACGCCCACCATTTATTAGTAAGCAATATAAAAAAGACCCCAAACGATCATTTTAGTTATTTTTTATTGGCACAAGTAAATTTAGCCGCGGGCGATACTAGTAAAGCACAAAAGCTACTCGAAAAAGCACTGAATATTACCAAGCATCCTTTATATATTGCTCACTTAGCAAAGCTTGCTACATTATCAGGCCAATTAAGGAGTGCTCAGCATTATATTGAACAAACATTAAAGAGTGAACTTGAAGATGCTACGTATTATGACCTTGTGGCCAACGTACTGACTCGGCTGGGGCAATACGAAATAGCTCTCGTTTGGCAGAAAAAAGCTTTTGCATGTCAGTCATCAAATCCGCAAGTAACTTATAATTTGGCGGTCGGTTACAAAGTGATGGGAGAGTTTGAAAAAGCTCGTGATTTACTACAGCAATTAATTACTCAGTATCCCTCTTATTTTCAAGCTCATTATTCTCTAGCGGAGTTAAATAACTCACACTCAGCAAAAGCCCATTTAGCGCAGCTTACAACCTTAGTTAAAAGTAAGCTATCAGCGCAAGACAACCACTATGCGCAACATGCTATGGCACTTAATTATGAACACTTAGGTGACTTTAAAAACGCTTACAATGCGTTTATCGCCAGCAAAAAGAACATTAACCAACTTGTAAAATATAACGCAGATCAACACAGTCAATTTTGTCAACAACTTATAAAGCTTAGCCAGCAATTCTCCAACACTCAAACTGATAACGACTTTGCACCAATATTTGTTGTCGGCATGCCTCGTTCAGGCACCACACTAATGGAAAAAATCATCAATCAGTCTGCAAAAGTACAAGGCGTTGGTGAGCTAAATGACATTGCTCAACTTTGCCAAGGGAGCAATCAACAAGTTTTAAATAGCGATGTTTTAATAAACGCCTACAATAATAAACACACTATTGAGCAACTTAATAATTATCAACAGCGCGTTAGCCAATTAGTGGCCCCGTCATTACATTGTTGCGATAAGCAGCCATTTAACTTTTATTATATTGACTTAATTTTAGCTGCATTTCCGCATGCTAAAATAATTTGTATGCAGCGGGGGCAACAAGATACCTGTATTGCAAATTTCCGTCAGCTTTATAACCCTGCCAGTGCTTTTCATCATTACAGTTATGATTTAAAAAATATAAACCGTTATTACTATGACTACTGTAACCTAATAAATCACTTCACGAGCACCTATAAAGACAATGTCCTGATCATGCAATATGAAGAGTTAGTAACTGAACCTGTCAGTAATACGCAAAAGGTATACGCTTTTTGTAATTTAGAATGGCAAGCAGACTGCTTAGACTTTTATAAACAACAAAGCCCCTCTGCTACAGCCAGTAAAGTGCAAGTGCGCCAACCGCTTAATCGTAAAGCAATTAACTATTGGCGCCACTATGACTTTGCAGTAAATACGCTGTAATTATAAACGCTTAGGGCAAGGCCCTGTTTCGATAGGAAGCTCGTCTCGTGCGCCCCACTCACTCCAAGAGCCATCGTAAACATGCAAGTTTTGATAGCCACACTCACTAGCAAATAACGCTAAAATGCACGCTGTGACCCCTGAGCCACAACTAAATTGCAATGTGGTCTCGCTATCAATGACTTTCTCAAAAGCAGCTTGAATCTGCTCAAATGATTTAGCTTCTCCGTTATCAAGTAGTTCACAGTATGGCATCGCACAGCTATTGGGTATGTGACCACTGCGCATGCCTTTTCGCGGCTCTGCCATTTCGCCTGTATAGCGTTTGTAACTGCGTGCATCCAATAGCAAAACGTCGTCGTTATCAATGCCATTAAACACCGCTGCGGCGTCAATAAAGTAATCGGCTCTGGGTTTGGCAACAAAGTTACCTGTATGGTGATTATGGCTGTATTCAACTTGAGTCAGGTATCCTAAAGACTGCCATTTGGCTAAACCACCGCTGAGTACTTTAACGTTATCAAAACCCATAGCTTTAAACATCCACCAGCCGCGCGCAGAGCTAAACAGGCCTTCATCTTCATAGATAACCACCAACGAATCTTGGTCGACGCCCATAAGCTGCATTTGCTGCGTAAATTGCGCAGGATTACACATAGTATGAGATAAACCGCTGGATAAATCCGCGAGTTGCTTTTTAAAATCAAAACGTTGTGCATTGGGTAACTTAGCGTCTGGCTGATACCTCCCAGGTAAGCCTGGGCGCACTATACCCGCATCAAAAATAACAAGTTTTGTATCGTTTATGTGCTCTTTTAACCACTGACAAGTTACTACATTCTTCATTGTTATCCTTTACGTTATTCAGTTGCTGCGAAAAAACATCTAACCCTATAAGACGTTCTTCGACAGCCTTAGCATGCTCTTTTGAGCAATCTTGCCACCTTCCTTCAATAGTGTAAACACGCTTTAAATAACAAAAAAACTAATCTCGTAACGCCAAGTTTAGTTGCCAACCTTGATCCAGTTGCAATAAGCGCTCAAATAGCTTTTGTCTATTATTTGCATGTAAAACTAAATCATCAATGTTGTAACATGCCTGACCAAGTGTAATTACCTGCTTTGCTAATAACAGCGCTTCTAATCCTACGGTTGAATTGATAGTGATTACAGCCTGTGCATTTTCGATTAAATCAGTAGTTGCATTGCCGTTTGCAAATATACCTTGAGGGTGCTTTTTGTATAAGTGTGTATAATGCTTATGCCACGATGGATGCTCTTTAAAAACCACTTTTAAATCAGGGTCATTTAACTTTTCTATAGCGTTCATTACCTCACTGTAAAGCATTTCCATTGAATTCAACCAAGGCGAGTAACACACAACTTGCGTATCATGAGGAACCTGAAACGGCACAAAAATATAACGCTTTGGCAATTTACTTTTAATAAATTCTTTGCGCTTTTTATGATTTGCTCTAGGGATTAAATTTACATCTTCAAGGTTAAAGTGACTTGGCAGCTTAAAAGGTACCGAAATACCCTATACCTAAGGGCGCCCATTATATGTATTTCTCTCTTCCAATATGTGAAATAAGATGCTTGCAGCACCGAACATATAAGTTTTTCATGAAGTGAATAAATGTTCCATCGAAAAGACAGTAAAACAAAAAGTACTTAAAAGTTAAGTTACAATATAATTTTGCAAAAAACTGAACACTAAAATTATTTGCAGCAACATATAATCGCCTATAATCCTTTACAGGCCTTTTACTCTGGTATACTTTTATAGGTTAATTCTTTAACACTATTGATGAGTTATTAATTATAATGAAATGCTGGCGCCAAATAGACTTCATAAACTGACGTTGGTACAATAAATTTTTTATAAAGACCTCAAGCTCAAGTAATGAGAAATAACTCCCTAGAAATAAAGATTTCAGTTACTGGCACGATCCTCGTAGTACTTCCCAAGTTTATTGGTGATGCAGTTAATTGCACCCCTGCACTTCAGTTGATTAAAGAAAACTACCCGAATCATAAAATTTCACTCCTGGTTAGGCCTCATTTAGCCGAGCTTTTCAAAAGAGATTCGCGCTACTCAGTAATTATTGACGAGCGTTTTAATAGCTCCAAGTCCATTTCAATGCTAGCTCAAGCCAAAATATTAAAATCAGAAAGAATTGAATTAGCCTTTATCATGCGTAATTCTTTATCTGAAGCTATGTTATGTTTTTTAGCGCGTATTAAATACCGTGTAGGTTATGCTAAAAACGGTCGCTCGCCTCTGTTAACACACAGCTTGATCCTCAACCCTAACCATCACTATATTTATCGCTATTGCAGACTTATTAATGAACCCCTTGGTAACCCATTTTCAACGATACCAAGTACTTCTTTAATGACAAATGAGAGTGAGTTGATAGGATGTACCAATAATAAAAATATTGGGATTTATTTTGGAGGTAAAAATAAAGAGTTGCGTCATTACCCTTTAAAACTTGCTCTAAAAAGCCTTGAGATAATTGCTAAACAAAATGATTGCTGCTTATATTTATTTGGTGATCCAACTGAAGTCGAAGATGTAAAACAACTACATGAGCAACTCATTAAGCAAAGTATAGACTCTAAAATGCTAGCTGGAAAAACATCAATAGCATCAATGGCCGATGCTATTGGTACTTTAGATTTAATGATAAGTATTGACTCAGGGCCCATGCATATTGCAGCGGCGCTTAATGTACCAATAATACCAATTGTAGGTCTAGGCACATCACCATGGAGCCTGGTCGCACCTAAAACCTTAAACCAAATAGCATTAGTTGCAAATGGCTCTCAATTACTTGAAGGCGATATCATTAAAGAAATAAATCCTAAAGATATCGCCGATGCCACTAAAAAATTATTAGATTAATCAAATATTAATAATCTCAGATCTTAGTGGTGCCATTTTCGCCAAAACTTGATTTTGTACCGAATGGCTGATGTGTTGCTCATCCATCGCATTAATTAATAAATCCACCACCCGATTAAAATCTCGTTCGCTAATATGCATTCCAGTATGAATATCAACCATATTATCGCCTTTATATTCACAGGGGCCATTTGTTATTGCGCATAAGTGAGTAATAAAGCCCGCTCTAAAGTGAGCAACATTGGCGTGCGTAAAATAAGGTAAGATGGTGTCGTCAGTGCCTATTTGATTAATAAAGCTATCAACCAAACGTTCAATGCCCTCTTGGCCATCCAGTTGCTGATATAAACTCAGCTTTGATGCTGATGTACATGCCATAAGTGTGGATAATAAAAGTACAAAGAAAAGGTTTTTCATTACCAATAACCTGTGACAGATAAATACCAACCTGTTTGATCTTCTGCACCTGCAATGCGGCCTAAATCAAGCCATGCAGCCGTCACACTTACATACTTATTAGGCATCCACGCTATAAATAAGTCCTGCCAATCCTGCTCACCTAAACCAAGATTATTAGACTTTTGCCGATACTCAATACCCACCGCTATTTCACGACTGAAAAATACCGCAGTACTGCCTTCAAATAAAACGTCTTTATTTTTACCGACTCCACCGAAACCTAATAAACCTAGTTGATTGGCATCACTGTAGCGTGTGGTTATGTTCCAAAACCAGTTATAACCGGCAATAGCGCCTAAATGTAGCTTACTTGCCGCTAAATAAATATCAGTCCCGCTGGTGTCTTGTGCGCCAAGCAATGTAGCAACAGTGCCATCTTCTAGTGACTTATGCTGTACGCCAATACTTAATTGTGGCCATTGACTATAAACAATATCACCATAAACTCTCACCTTAGCTGATGTGATTGACTGCTCGATTTGTGTATCGAGTGCTGGTACATCAAATTGTTGCTGTGCGTAACTAAATTCAACACGGTTAAACAAGTTAACTTGAGCACCACATACATCTAAACTGTAATCAGTAACATCTGCTCGGCTGCAAAAGCCGTTTATAGCAAATTCGTCATCACTGGCATAACCAGCTAACTGCGCCCAAGGTACAATACCACCTCCCGCACTGCCCTCCACTTGTGACACTCCTGGCGTAGCTAATAATTTACCTTGCGCAGCAAGAGTATGAAATGAATAAACACTTGTTATTAAAACTATGATTGCTTTAAGCGGGTTCATTATATTGCTCCAACCAATGCTCAAATACATCAGCTTTTAAGGGCCTACTTAAGTAATAACCTTGTACATGATCACACTGCATCGCTTTGAGTAACTCTAACGAGCCCTCGGTTTCAACTCCTTCAGCCACTACCGAAAAGCCCAACTGATGACCAAGTGTAATAGTTGATTCGACAATAAATTGATCTTTTTTCGATTCGTCTAGCTTTAAAATAAAACACTTATCCAGCTTAAGCTCATCGATTGGTAACATTTTTAATCGCCCTAATGACGTTTGCCCTACCCCGTAATCGTCCAGCGAAATTTTAACGCCAATGGCTTTCAAGCTCTCTAATGCTTGAATGCCTTTTTCTTCATTTTCAATCATATCGCGTTCAGTCAATTCAATAGTGATCAACGCAGGTGCTACCGAATGATTCTTTAATGTTTTTACTAGGTTTGCGTGAAAGCCTGGGTAAGCAATATCTTGAGCCGATACATTAATAGCCGCCTGCATAGCAATACCCTTTTGCTTCCATAAGTCGACTTGCGTCACAACGGTACTAATAACCCACTCAGTTAACTCAACGATGAGTCCTGACTGTTCAGCAAGATCAATAAATAACTCAGGTGATACCCAGCTGCCGTCTTTTCGTTGCCAACGGATCAAAGACTCAACTTTATCAATTTGTTCCGTGGCAATATTTAATTTGGGCTGATAGGTCATAAATAACTGCCCATCATCATCACTGATCGCTTGTTTAAGCTCATCGATCATGCGTAGGCTTTCAAGATGCTCTTCATCTTCACCATCTTGATAGTAATGAATATTTTCATGTTCAGTTGATGCACTATCAACAGCAATTAACACTCGACGGATCAAGTCATCGGCTTGCAGCCCTTGCTCTGGATAATTCACAACCCCAGCACTAAAACGTAAACTAATATTTAATTTTTGAATTGTGTAACAAGCCTGTAACTGGTCCATTAGACCTGGTATTCCACACTTTATATTTTGGCTGGTTAATGTAGGAAACACAGTTAAAAACTCATCCCCTCCGATACGTGCATGAAAGCCACCTAATTCATCAGAAAACTCGGCAATACGACACGCAACCGCTTTTAAACAGTCATCCCCTACTCTTGGGCCAAGTTTATCGTTTATATGACGTAGACCACGAATATCAATTGCGACTAAGGTGTACTGTTGAGTTTCCTCAAGAGACTCATTTAACACCTCAAGCATCGCGGAGCGATTATAAAAACCAGTTAACGAGTCATGTTTTGCC
The DNA here is from genome assembly GCF_049257175.1 of Pseudoalteromonas mucoides. Taxonomy (NCBI): domain Bacteria; kingdom Pseudomonadati; phylum Pseudomonadota; class Gammaproteobacteria; order Alteromonadales; family Pseudoalteromonadaceae; genus Pseudoalteromonas; species Pseudoalteromonas mucoides. The sequence continues at coordinate 85,934 of NZ_JBMMUC010000021.1, read as the reverse complement.
GCAAAACTAATTTGCTGTTCACGCTCGTTGATATCGTTACCCATGTTTTTAAAAGCATCAATAAGCGTTTTTATTTCATTGCTTTGCTTATTACTCATTGCGTCAACACTGTAATTACCGCGGGCGAACTGGCGAGCTAAGTTCGCCAATTGCGATAAAGGCATGGTTAAATTTTTTGCTAATAAGCTACTGGTGATAATACCGATTACAATAGTTAAGAAAGCTAAAAATATCAGCGTAAAAAATAGCCGTTCAAACTCAGTATAGCTTTGTGATAAATCAGCACTCAATAATACATTTACAGGACGCTCTTTCAATGAGGCTAAATGCAAATCACGATTACGATAGATAGGTCGCTCACCAAACAAACGTGAGGTCGTTGCCTGATGAAAATAACTATTTGGTACAAAAGGGGTTGGTCTAGACAATAGCGAGCTACGAATAACACCATCGCTTTGCGCAATAAAGCTAACATCCATGCTTGTCAGGTTTTTTAGCTCTGTTGCTACGTCGTCACTGATTTGAAAGCCAACCAAACTATAAGCAACCGTTCTAGGTGCTTTTACTGGCAGTAATATAACTTGATATAACTCACCTTCAAGTACCACAAAACTTGATTGCTCAGAGTTATTAAGTAGCTCGGTCATTAACTGCTTAAAATCATTACTAAACGTCTGGTTAGGCTTATTTGATGAAATTAACTCACCCGACAAATCCAACAGCAACATTACATCAGCATTAATACGCTGGCTATGATTGTATAAGGCACTGCTGATAGTATCTGCATCGCGTGTCGCTACAGCCTGTTTAAAGCCAAAATCTGATGTTAAAACCTTTGCCGCGGTTAATAATAGGCTTTCTTTCGCCGTTAAATATTGTTTGTATACATTCTCGGCAACGTTTATATCCTGAGTCACTTTATTTTCATTAAATTGACTCGTTGACCACCAAAAACTAGCCAAGCTAACTACTGTGGTTAATAACACCAAGCCGACACACAGTATAATAATGCGGTTTTTTAAACTATTGGTCATTCTCAGCCTTAAACTTATTACCAAATGTATTACGTTGCACAGGGGTATCCGTTTTAATCACAATAGCTAAACTGCTAACAGCATTTTCAGTAATGCTTAATAGCGCTTTTTCTTCAAGGGGTAGCGATTGCAGAGGATGCCAAAGGCTAATTTTCACAGGTAATCGGCTCTGCTCTATACGCACGATACCATTTGCATCACTTTGGTAAGTATAAGGACTACTTGCTATATAAATATAGCCCACCATAGAATCATGAATATTACAGCCAAGCACCACAATACCATCATTTTCAAACTCAACAGGCTGTTCTGGTTGTCCTGAGTACAATTTTAATTGAAATGGTTTAGCCTTCGAAAATGAATAAACGTGGTGGCGAATGTTATCACTATTGGGAAAGTTAACTTGCTGTCCCTGCTGGGCAACAAGTAAAGTCGGTGAAAAATGTTTATCTATTTGATCCATAATCAACACAGGTAAATCACCTGCAACAGCTTGATTATTCTGCCCGAGTAGCTCAACAACAGAGTTAGCTAATGGCTGGCCATGTTGATCCGTTATCTTAAGGGTAATATCAGCAGCAGAGATAAAGCAAGAGAATAGCAAAAGACCCAATGCCGCTATGTATTTAGTCACAATCCCCTGCCAAGCCATTTTATACCCTTGGATACACGAAGTACCATGTTTAAAGTTTTTATTAGGTTTTACTTAAGCTAATTAAACTGTGCTCTGTAATGCAACTATATACCCAAACCACCTAAAGATGCGAGTATCAGTTGAAATTAAAAGTGATTTAGGCAAGGCATTGATTGCAAGTAATAGTGGTTCTATTGTTAAAATCAATAACGCAGTATAAATCGCTTTTAAACCAACCCGTTGGGCGTTTCACAGGAACTTACTCTCATCGTTGTTACTTATTAAAAGGGACTGCCATTGTTGCAAAGTAACGCCTTGATATTAAGCCCCTGTGAAGCGCTGAATTCTGCACCTTGAGGTAGTTTGGGTATAAATGCCCAATTACACTAAATAATAGTAAAAAATTAGGCTTTTTAAAGTCACTTAACTACCAACTCATTATAAAGACTTAGTAATTAATCCATATTGCTCGTCTAATATGGCAATCACTTCACCGCGAGGATCCGCAGGGATAGTGATATCAGTACCGACAATTTTACTTGCAATACCAACATAAGTATCAGAAACAGCAAGCATGACAGACTCTGGAAGCACGTATTCTTGCGCTAGAGTTTCACGTTCATCCATACGGTCTTTATTTAGTAATACATCACTATCTGGCACATTGTTGATCAATAACTGGCGGAAACCTTCTTTTGAGTTTTCAACAATTTTACCATCTCGATATGCTGCTCCGTCCCAAATGCGTGATGAATCAGGTGTACCCACTTCATCGATATAAATCAGCTTGTCTGTACCATCTACATCTTCTACATAACCAAACTCAAATTTGGTATCAACAAAAATTTGGTCAAGCTTCGCAAGCTCTGCACTTATTAAGCCAAAGCCTTCTGTTAATAACTTTTCGTATTTAGCCACATCATCTTCAGACTTAAAATTAAAGACGCCCAAGTTATTAGTGATATTCTCACGCGTGATATTTACATCATCCACTTCAGGGATGTCTGCTACGCCCGTAATGATCCCTTTTGTAGAAGGAGTGATTAACACGTTATCTAACTTTTGGTTAGCCGTTAGCCCTTCTGGCAGCTCTAAGCCACAAAAATCACGTATGCCTTTGCTATAGTCACGCCACATGCTGCCTGTAATGTATTGACGCGCTATCGCTTCAACTTTAACTGTGCTCGCTTTACGTACAATCCACACATACGGGTGAGGAATATCAACAATATGGTTACCCGCAAGGCCAGCTTGATCAAATAATTTAAACCAATGCGATGCTACGCTATTTAATGCAATTCCCTTACCTGGCACACCATTTAATCCGTTTTCACCTTGCCAAATACAATCAAACGCAGAAATACGGTCAGAAATCACCATAATCGCAAGCTCAGTTCCTTTTGGCACCTTATAGCCTTTGTCGCTAATCAAACGTGCACTGTCTTCGTCTGTTAACCAGTAAACAGAGCGTACTTTACCACTGTGAACAGGGCCTTTTGTACGAATTGGTAAGTCATCGTTTACGTCTAAAACTTTATAGCTAGTCATGCTATCTCCGGATGTATGGCATGCCCATAGTGAGCATAAGTGTGGTATTGGGGTTATAAGGTGCTAATAATAATCGAGACGAGCCAAAAGCTCAATCTCTGCTCTTTTATACATAGCGTATAAATAAGAGCTAAAGGGGTATTCCAGTGTAACTTTGCTGTCATAAACAATATAGAGTTATAATATGGGTCTATTTATTGGGGGGACTATACTTGGACTATTTAACAGCAACTAAAAATAAAAAATACTTGATGTATATTTCTCAAAATTATTCTTATGCTATTTTGCGGCCATTACAGCAAGAAATACTAGCTCAAGGAGGTGAGGTAAAGTGGTTTTTGGAAGGAAATGAAGTTACATCTAGCTTCTTGAAAAATAATGAAGCTCAGCTATTAACGATTGAAGAAGTTATTAGGTGGTCTCCAGATGTGTCATTCGTCCCAGGAAATGTTATACCTCCTTTCATCCCAGGTATAAAAGTAGGTCTTTTCCATGGGTTCAATTCAGGCAAACGAAATCGTAAAGGCTTTGAAGATCACTTTAATATCAGAGGATGTTTTGATTTATATTGTACTCAAGGCCCTAATACAACATCAAGATTTGAACAACTGTCAAAACAATATAAGCACTTTGCTGTAAAAGAAACTGGTTGGCCTACATTAGATCCTCTATTTAATCCAGACACCAAAAGTATCTATACACAGCCTGATGATAAAAGAAAAACACTATTAATTTGCTCAACATTTTCAAGAAACTTATCTCTGGCACCGAGGCTTTACCAAACAATAAAAACTTTTAGTGAGCAAGGTAAGTGGCAAATTCTAATGCAGTTCCACCCTAAAATGCCAAATGAGTTAGTCTCTAAATATCAAGCTCTTGAGAACGAAAACCTAACTTTTATTGAAACAGATAATGTATTACCCCTTTTAAAAGCTGCTGATGTCATGCTCTGTGATACTTCATCAATTTTATTGATGTTTATTTTACAACGAAAACCAGTCGTCACTTTTTGCAACCAAAACCCAGGAAAACACCTTATTGATGTCACTGAACCTGAAAACGTAGAAGCTGCCATTGAGCTTGCTTTATCTCATCCTGCTCAGCTAATGGACGATATTGAGTCTTTTTGTCAGCAGCTTCATCCATACCAAGACGGCCTGTCGAGTCAACGTGTACTTGCAGCATGCAATGAATTAGTATTAACAAATCCAAAACTTAAGCCCAAACCGCTTAATTTAATTCGAAATTTAAAGATGCGTAAAAAGTTAAATTATTGGCGTTGGTAATAATTATATAGGTTTTTATGATCACACTTAACAATGTACTTTTCAAATGGCACAAGCAACAAGCAAAGCCCACGCTTAGCATAGCGGCATTAAACATTGCAGATGGCGAACATGTTTTTTTACATGGGCCGAGCGGCTCTGGTAAATCAACCTTATTGTCATTGCTTGCTGGGATCAATACTGCCAACTCAGGTACCGTAAAACTATTAAATACTGATTTAGCAGCCCTGAGTAACCGCAAACGTGATGTTTTTCGCTCTGATCATATAGGCTATATTTTTCAAAATTTTAATTTACTGCCTTACCTATCACCACTTGAAAACGTGATGCTAGGTTGCCAGTTTTCAAAGCCACGCCAAAAAAAGGCGCTACAACAAAGTGCCTCTTTAGAGCAAGAAGCCGCACGGTTATTAACTGCGCTTGGCCTCACAATGGAACACCACCAGCAAAACGTAGCAAATTTAAGTATTGGCCAACAACAGCGAGTTGCTGCCGCACGCGCTTTTATTGGCAGTCCAGAGCTCATTATTGCCGATGAACCGACCTCTGCACTGGATGCAAATAACCGCACAGCATTTATTGAGCTGTTATTTGCTCAGGCCAGTATAGCCGGTAGCACCTTAGTATTTGTTAGCCATGATGAAAGCCTGCAAACACTGTTTAATCGCTCAATCAGCCTAAGTGATATTACGGAGCAAGCACAATGATATTGATTAAGCTTGCTTATAAAAGCCTGCTGAACCGCCGTGGCAGTGCTTTTTTAACCCTGTTTACCATTGCCATTAGCGTAATGCTGCTACTGAGTATTGAGCGTGTACGCGTTGATGCCAAAAGTAGTTTTAGCAATACAATCTCAGGCACAGATTTGATTGTTGGCGCCCGCACTGGCGATATTCAATTATTACTGTCGTCTGTATTTCGCATTGGCCACACAAACAATGGTGTAAGCTGGCAGAGTTATCAATTTATCAAGCAGCAACGGGGGGTTGCGTGGACAATTCCATTATCCCTTGGTGACAGCCATAAAGGCCAAGCCGTACTTGGTACCAGCTTAGATTATTTTACACATTACAAATATGGAAAAAAACAATCACTAACATTCACCCAAGGCGCAGCATTTAGCCATTTAAACGAAGTAGTAATAGGCAGTGAAATCGCCAGCAAACTAAACTATCAGCTTGGCGATAAAGTGGTTATTTCACATGGCATGGGCAATACTAGCTTTCATCATCACGATGAAAACCCATTTACCGTGGTCGGTATTTTAAAAGCCACAGGCACACCGGTTGATAAAACCTTGCACATTCCCCTTGCTGCCATTGAGCTAATTCACGGCGGGGGTCACTCTGAGCATGAGCATGAGCATGAGCATGAGCATGAGCATGAGCATGAGCATGAGCATGAGCATGAGCATGAGCATGAGCAGCATAATGACAACCTAACCGGAGAGCCAAAACAAATTACGGCCTTTTTAATGGGCTTTGACTCGCCTTTATACACCTTGCAAGTACGTCGTAATATTAACCAATATAAACCTGAAGCACTTTTGGCTATTATGCCTGGCGTAACATTACGCGAGCTGTGGGAAATGCTCTCAATAGTCGAAAAGATCTTACTCTTATTTTCATCCATTGTGGTACTAGTGAGCCTGCTTGGCATGTTAACCACACTATTAGCCAACTTAAACCAACGCCGTCGTGAACTGGCGATTTTACGCTCTGTAGGTGCCAGACCTTGGCACTTGTTCTCGCTTATTAGTATAGAATCACTCCTTATCACATTGTTTGGTTGCCTATTAGGGTGCGGTTTATTTTATAGCTTGATGAGCATCGCCGCAGGTTTTTTACAAAGCCACGGGGGTATCTCAGTCACAATCAGTATGCTCTCCCACTATGAACTAGTGTTGATCGGCGCTATTATGGCGGCAGGTTTTATCGTTGGCCTTATTCCCGCAACGCGTGCTTATTTCTACTCACTGACCGATGGCATGAGCATTAAAATTTAAGAGGAACACCATGCAGTACATTCAAAAACTTAGCTTTGTGAGCTTAGTTATTATTAGCTTAGCAGTGAGCTTTTTAGCTCATGCTAACGCGCCAAAAGAAATATTTTGGGAAGACCTGATCCCCCAAGGGCATGTGCAAATTGATACCCAAGACCAAGCTAGCCATGAAGGCAGTGAGCAAAACTGGGTGCAACCCGATCTTGATGCACCGGTGGTAAAAGAGCTCGACGGCCAATCGGTGAGTTTACCGGGTTTTGTGGTACCACTTGAAGGTGACAGCGAAGTCATCACCGAGTTTTTACTGGTACCGTATTTTGGTGCTTGTATTCACGTACCACCACCGCCACCTAATCAAATTGTCCACGTAACAATTAAAGGCGGCGTACCAATCGAAAGCTTATATGATGCGATTGTTGTCACTGGCATCATCAGCACAGAAACATGGAGTGGCGACATCGCTCAAGTTGGCTATAAAATAAAAGCCGTAGGCGTCGCGCCGTTTGAGCTTTAAAAAAGCTTAAAACACAAAAAAGCCCGCAGCGTTAACTGCGGGCTTTTTTGTTAAATGAGTGAGTCAGCCTATAAGTGAACAGGGAGACTTTAGCGATTACTTACAAATCAATACGTTAAAGTTATTAGTGATTATATATATGTAAAATTTGGCACAGTATTTGGCACACTTCTAATTACTTCAAGCTTATTTTTCGAACGAAAAATATAGGTTCAAATTAAAACAACAAAGAGAGTTAAAAAAGTAGAATATTTCGTAATAAATAAGAACTAGCAAAATAATGGTGATCATGAGATTCACAATAAAAGTACTGGCTGCTCGTTTTTGCCTGAGCTTGAAAATCAGATTCCTCTTGGAAACCATCAATCATGCTCTAGCGCAGTTTTAAAAGCAAAAGACAAGTGGCCTGAACATAAAACAAACGGTTGTTATTACTGCTGTAATGCTTGTCACTCGAATTAAATGCAAAGGGGGTAGAAGAGTACCCCCTTTGCATCAATTAACTAAAACCTGGTTAGAGATGGAGGTGGAGGTGGAAAATGATCACCCACAAAAAACTGTGTTCCAGATACAAAACCGCAGTGTGTAGGAAACTTTTTATAATGAGAAGTATTCTTGCTCCACCTTAAAGCGGAATAGCCCCCCATAATTCTGTGGCCCACCCACCTTTCATCAATCAGTTTATAACCACTTGGTTTATTTAATAGTAATAAACTTCCCATAAACTGTAACCACTGCTCATGATTTAAAAGTCTATTACCATATGCATGATAGGAACGACCACTTGAGAATATATTAAATCCCATCTCCCAATAATTGCATAGCTCTTTAAGCATACCTGATGCTGAAGGTTCAGCTCCTTTAGACCCAAAGTCAATCATTGGTAAATGTAATATCTCTGAGTTTAAATATAGCTTTGAATGAAAGGCAAGTTCGTAATCAGAATCAAGGTTAACCAACTCTGTCAACAAGTTAGTCTCATTCAAGTCTAAAGCTGATATAGAGAACTCTTGCCTATCATCTTTGAATGATTGTGGTTCATAACGATATCTACTCAGGTTAAGCGTAATTAAGTTATTTGAATAAGTCTCGATAACTTGTCTAACCCAAAATATCGGGTGACGACTTAGCTTCACCCGTTTTGTTGAGCCATTAGGATCATTTGCTAACATTTATACCTTTCACCATTTGAAAAAACTCCATCGAAAATTGATCCGTCATTCCAGAAACAAAATCAATTATTAAATGTAACCTTAACTTCCACTCAATCTCATTATTTAGCTCGCGTATTCGCTTTTCAAACTCATTGTTAAGATTCGCACTATCTCGATCGCACTTTAGCTCAAAATCAGGAATTGATGAGCTTAAAATTGCTGCTTTATATGCATTTAAATGTTTTTCTGGTAACCGATTAAATAATCGCCTCTGCCTATGTAACGTCTCTTGTTTAATTCCATCAAAATTATTATTTAACAAATGAAGAAAATGCTCTTTCTTAAGCTTAAGAATACACTCAAATTCCTCAAGAATTCCTAAAATAATTTTGAAGCCAGATAGCTCCATACATTCGGCTTCTTCTGATGTAAATAAGTAGTTACCAGTATATACCTTTAGTACTTTAAGCAGGTCGTAACTTAAAGTATCTTTACAAACCAGTTCCTCTTTTTCTCTAAAATTAACTATACTTTCATAGTTAGTAACAAACTTTTCAGCTACAGAGTCAACTAAAAAATTAGACAATTCTGTTTTGAAGCTCAAAAATATACCTATAGTGTTACCTTTAGTTCCCTCAAGTTTGTCTATTAATGTTTTACAAATTTTCGGATTGTTATACTTTTCTGCAACCTCAGTTAAACCATGTACCACTTTTTCTTTAAAGTGATCCATATTTATGATCTTCTTTTCTATCCCATCTTCAATATCACTAATACAATAGGAAATATCGTCAGATGCCTCCATTAAAAAACCTAGAGGATGTCTACTATGCTCAGGCATCCCTAAACTTTTCCAAGCCGACTTAATTACTTCCTCTTCAGTACTAAAGTAGCCAATTTTTTTACTAAAAGGAGCGTTTTCATTTTTTGTTTTCTCAGCCGAACTATAAGTATATTTTAAAAACGCAGCTAACTGGGTATATGTTAAGTTTAGACCGTAAAACCCATCATCCCCCTGTAATTTTGTAATAATTCTAAAGCCTTGTGGATTACCATCAAAATGAGTGAGATCTAAAGTTAATGACTTCCTTATACCTTCATCTTTAAAAAGGCTTTCAAACCAGTCTTTTTGAGCTACCGATTCTGCCCATTCTGATACAGCGGCCTCGCCAAAATGACCAAAAGGAGGGTTTCCAATATCATGCATTAAGCAAGCAGTTTCTACTATATTTGATAATGAAAGACTGTTTATGTCCCAATACTTTTTGGTCTCATCAGGCATTTCTGATTCAGCTATTTTTTCTAAAACCCTAGCAACTATATATCTACCGATATGAGAAACTTCAATAGAGTGAGTCAATCTAGAACGAACTGATGAATTACTTTCTAAAGAAAAAACTTGAGCTTTCTGTTGAAGTCTTCTAAACGCAGCAGAATAGATTAATCTGGCACGATCACTTTGGGTAGAAGCAAGCAAAGAGTCATGTTGAGCCGTTGAAGTTCTATGTCTTACAGTTGAATTTAAATTTTCCATTTCATCTACTTATTATAATTAAAATAACCATACATTTAATTTAATAAGCATACATAACTTACTCTAAAATTAATATTCAAAACGCCTAAGTATCAAAAACCAATCCTTGATTTTTTAACGTTTTTCAAATGTTGCTCTTCATATAAGCAATCAATTAAAGCCACTACTGATATATCTTCGCCAGTAAAACGGATTTTTCGGGCTATTACGCTAAAATCACCGGGAGTTATACGATCTAAACCAGCCAATTTAGCGCTCTCACTTTTAGCCAAGGCTTTTTTGCCTGTTAACTTTAATATCATTCGTGATACTTGTTCAGGTGTTAAGTAATCTAACTCAAGCTTGAAGTCACAACGGCGCAATAAAGCTTTATCTAAACGCTTTTTAAAATTGGTGGCGGCAAAGAAAGGAAGTCCAAACATTTCAAGGTTACATAATAGTTGGTTTACTGACTGAACCTCCCAGCTGTTTGTGGCACCCTCACGGCTTGAAAATAAGCTGTCGGCTTCATCGATAAATATAGCCGCACCTTCTTCTGTAGCCCGTATAAATAAGTTCTTTATATTTTGTTCACTCTCCCCCACCCATTTACTCAATATATCTGAAGCCTGAACACTAATTAGCTCAAAACCAGCTTCTTGGCATACATGGTTAACAAATGCTGTTTTGCCAGTACCCGCAGGGCCAAATAATAACGTTCTTGCGCCATGATGGTTATTCAGGGCGTTGGTTATATCATTAAGGTTAGAAAACGAGCCCTTTAAGTTAATATTGGTATGGTCAAACTTAAGCTCTGGTTTGTAATGCATTTGGTTTAAATCAACACCCGATGCAACCATTACCCCTTCAATATATGAATCAATAAACTCTTGTGCAGCTTCACTTTCATAACCACATAGACTAGCGCCATGGCTGGCTTTACTTATATTCGCCAAGCTTAGGTGTTTATTCGAAACCACCTTTTCAATAAAGCTTTGGCTTACTTTTAGCTCATTAAAGTACCCTAGGGCATGTTCTAAACGCTTTTCCTTCGTTAGCTGGGGCATTTCAAGTACAAAATCGAAACGCCGTACACAACTTTCAGGGATATCTTCAATATGGTTCGTTATCCATATGGCTGCACCATTAGGTTCTTCAATTAAGCTATGCAAAAGCTCTTTTGGTTCACTAGAGCCAAACATATTTACATCGAATATGTCTTCGCATTCATCTATAAGTAACACTCCATCATGGCGGTCCCCCATTAACCTACGCGCCATAGATAAGTTATGAGTACGGTAGCTGGTTGAAGACTTTGTGCCTAACTGTCTTTCAACTTGTGCATCAACTTCAGAGCTAGATTTAACTTTCATTAAAACTAGATCAGCATTACTACATAAAGACTTAGCTAATTCAGATTTACCCGTACCAACAGCCCCATATATCAATCTATTTAAGCCTTTATTATTTGATCCCTTCCAACCACTTAATAAGTGTTTTAAGTGTAACGTATCCCTATGGCCAAAAGAGCTTAACTTGTAACTAGCTGGCTCTTCATTTTTTAAAAATAACCCTAGTGCATCTTTAGTCTTGTATTGGGGGCTAGTAAATAAATAATGGGCAAGAGATTTGGGGAGCAATGGTAACTCGTAGTCAAAAATTCGGTTTTTATATAATCCAATCGATTCAAGTGCTTCTAAACACTCTTCCAGCTCAATTTCCCCAAGCCCTAATAACACACTGAATGCATCTGAATATGAGTACGCAGATTTAGTAATAAACTGCTCTATAAACTTAAAAATGGTTGGTTTAAGAGTACCAACAACAATAAACTCAATAAGGGAGTTAGCATTGCTTGGCAATCCGATACTTTTGCTAAAGTAACGGCAATTTTTTGAAAGTAATTTTTGGTCAAAGTCTGTAGTTATCTCAATAAGTGAGGCATATAGTTCATCCAGATCAATAGGTAAATTTGATCTTTTTGAACCAGATAACTGCTGTACTTCCCTATGGCTATATTGCTCAAATGTATCCTCATCAAACAAGCCTGACTCTATTAACTTGATACCATAATGGCTAGTAAATTGGCTAATTAGCAACTTAATCATAATCACCTCACCCATTCACAGATAAAGTATTAACAGCGCGCCTTAAACTGTCCGCGCCACGTTTATCGTATAGCTGTGTGGTTAAAATGCTATTATGCCCAGCCAACTTACTCACTGTAGAAATATCCACACCATTAGCCAATAGTGATGAAATATAAGTCCGTCTCATATCATGGGGTGTAAACTTTTCCCCTAAAGCATGCCTAGTTCTGGCCGTTACAACGCTATATATAGTCTCAGGTGAAATACCACGGGCTTGAATAACTTTACCATTCAAAACCACGCAAAATAATGGCCCCTCGTTTTTACCACGTACCGTTAGCCATGAGCTTAAAGACTCTAATACCCACACTGGTAAGTACTGCGTTCTAGTACGGTTTCCTTTTCCCTTATGGATAACAACTAGCTGATCATCTATTGAAAAGTCACTAAGCTTTAAGGCCGAAACTTCAGATCGTCTTAATCCCGCACCAGCCATTAAAGCCAATAATGCAATATCACGTACGTTAATAACTGAAGGTGGTGTGCAGGGCTGTTTTAACATGCTTTTTAGCTGTGTGGCAGTAAGTGACTTACCCTTTAGGCTTGGTTCTATATGGGGTAGCTTAAGAACATTAAACTTTTCAAGTTCGTGCTGCTCAATTAAATTCATTAAAAAAGCAGTTTTAGCTATGGCTTTAATAACTTGAAAAGTAAGTTGGATAGTTCTAGCTGACTTATTATTGAGTACTAAGCTTTGTTTAAGTTTAGAAAGCTGCTCAAAACTTAACTTGTGAAGTGGTAATGCGGCTAGCTTCTCAGTCAATAATAAAGTTTTTTTAACACTTTTTATCAGTGAAATAACAGCCTTTCGCCCTGTTGGTGCTAAGTTATTTAAGTAGCATTCTGTAGGTGTGTAATTAGACATAGTAGATACCTTTTATACATAAACGTATAGTCGGTATACATGACTAACTACTTAAAACCAGGGCTGTTTTTGACTAATATCTACGAGTGTTACTCGTTCATCTCTAAGCCTTATTAAGTGAACTTATTCATTGATTAGAGTAGGATGTAGTCTTTAAAATCTCAAAAATTAACTTTCAAGGAATGAGCTATGGGCTTGAAGTCTATTAAAATAAATAACTTACTCTCATTTGACAACTTTGTTATTAATGACTTCAAAGATATCAACTGTATTATTGGAAAAAATAACTCTGGAAAATCTAACCTCCTTAAGTTAATTGACTACTTTTATAAAAAAATGGACGGTGAGCAAGCCATTCCACCTAAATTAAACTCTGAATACACTCCTACAGGCTCTATTAGCTTAGGTTTTGACATAACACGCTTAAAAAAAGTTGTTACATCCAATCGTAAAAAAAGTGACTATCAAAGACATATTTATAATACCTTGTTCACTGGTGAGTTTAATAAAGGTTTTGTATTTCCTTTCGCTGGCACCAGCAACTTTACAGAAAAGCAGCCCTATATAGAGGTTACACTTACAATTAGAAAAGATGATTCAATCTTCTGGTCAATAAAAGACCATGAAATATTGAAAATAATAAGTAGGGTATACCCTTTCTTTTCGATCGACACTCGGAAAATAGAGTTATATGACTGGCGAAAATTATGGTCATTGATAAGTAAAGTTAAGTTTTTAAATACAAGGTCTCTAAAGAAAGAAGACGTTGTTAATTTCTTAAACGATAAAATATCTGCAAAAAGTGGGTCATATAAAGATTATATTGAAAAAATCGATGATATAACGGAAAGGAGTGACTATAGCTACCAAGAGCGAGTTTTAAATTATGTCAAGGTTGGCTTGGGAGGCCAAAATTTCAATATAGATGGTATGGATTTGGAATTTCACTCTGATGGGACTAACTCACATAAATATTTAGAACTATTTCTTAGTTTAATCATAGCACTAACTAGGCGAGAATTTGTTACTCCTTCAGTTTATATAGATGAACCAGAAATAGGTTTACATCCAAAAAGGAATGAAGAATTAATTTATAGACTTCATGAAATCTACTTTTTATATAAAAAAAGTGAAGAAGGAAAACAAAAAAATAAATATGCTACTCCCTACCCTAAAATAATATTTTCTACCCACTCACCTAATATAGTCAAACAGTTAGTTAGACTATTCGAAGGAGAAGAAGAACACCAGCTATTGCATTTTTCTAAAAAAAAGAAAGCATCAACTAAAGTGACAACTTTAAATACACACTTCCCAGACAAGCGTTTTATTAATATTTTTTCAGATAATGAAGCTAGACTTTTTTTTAGTGACTACATCTTATTTGTTGAAGGTGAAACCGAATTAGAAATTTTTGGAAACCAAAAATTAATGGAGCTATTTCCACGGCTACGTCTTGTTGATACTTATAAGACTAATAAAGTAATGCTCAACTCTATTAACCCTCGCTCTGCAAATGTAGCAATACCTTATCTTGTTATCTATGACGCAGACAAGTTACTAAAATATGATTTCCCTAAATCAACATTAACTTTCAGGAATGATACTATCGATCTATATGAACTAGCCAAACCTTATAAGTTTTCTATCTATGGGAGCAAAAAGTATACGCAAGGTGCAAACATCAAATACTTAATTAGTCATGACAAAAACGAAAAAAACTCGAACGAAGATAAAACTGACTACGAAATTTTCAAATACAATGAATTCATTAAAAGAATCAACATTACGACTTTAAGAACATTAAACACCTACTTTTTTTCAACAACAATAGAAGGTGCGCTAATTAATAAGAAAACAATTAAAATATTCTATAAGTGGTTATTTAATGAGTACCTATATATAGCATGTGTTGGTGGAAGTGGAGACGTAAATAAAACCATAGATACTCTATACCCTAAGCTCGGCTCACATATGAATATAAAACAGGTATTTAAAAGTATATTTAAGTTCCCTCCATTCAGAGGCAAACTAACAACCTCTAGTATCTCCAAGTCTAGAAAAGTAAGAGTATCTTATATAAAAGATTTAATCGTTCAGATAAAGGCTTTACAACTTACCGAAGACGAGTTGATTACTATATTTAGGCTTGTATTCAATGGGAAAACAAATCTTCTGGAGGGTCGTGATAATGAAAACTATCAATATGTATCTGATAAAATTTCTAATGCAGTCACTCTTATTTCTAATGAACTCAACTCAACATACCCACATAAAATTGCAAAAACAGGCGGCTGGGTTACTAGCTTTATAAATTTTAGTTTTAATTATTTAATAAAAATGACTAATAAAAATCAAACTATCCTCCAAGCAGAATTTGAGAATACATTTATGGAGCTATCTGTTATTCTTAAGAAAGTTTCCGCTTCGATAGAGTAGGGACTTACGCTAATATAGGTAAGTGAGTGCTAGACACTCCTAGCCCATTAATGGTTAATCGGGATACTTGTCGACTAGGCTGCCTTTTAGTCCACTAAGTGAAAAGATGATCTTGTATCAAAGCGGAAACAATAATTTATGAGTGAAATTGACAACCCTACTTTTTTTGATCAACTTGTTGTAGGAAAATACTCTTTATTTAGAGTTACAGGTATACCACCCATAAGCTTCAATGAGGTCATTGAGTTTCAATCAGGGAAAAAGTTCTTTTATAAAGTTCAAGAAAGTTCAGATCTGAGTAAAAGCCATAATAGTATTGTTTCAAAATTCTTAAACAATATCCCTCTAAACAATTCTGCAAAAGCATTTAGACCTCAAACCTCTTATTTAAATTTCCTTGAGCCTCACCGTAAGAACTATAACTTTTTACGGTTAGATATTAAGAACTTCTTTCATTCAATATCTGAAGATTTACTTAAAGAATCCTTTGACTCTTACTTTAAGGCACAAATAGTAAATACTAAGACAAGATCGTTACTGGTTGATAGCTTTATAAATTTGGTAACAGTGAACTTACCTAGAGACTCTAAAAACAAAGAGTTTTTAGAGAAAAAAATATTACCTATTGGATTTAGCACCTCCCCAGTAATATCAAATATTATTTTTAGGAAGTTTGATATTTTAATCCAAATGTTATGTAGCAGATATAACATTGAATACACTAGATATGCCGATGACTTATTATTTTCTTCGCCTAAAAACTTGAATACCATTCAATCGGCTTTTTTTCATAATGAAGTCTGTTTCTTATTATCTAGTGGAGGTTTTAAAATAAACAATAGCAAAATATTATCTGCTAAGAAGCTAATATCTATAAAAGGATATACGATTGACGGAAGTGAAGATGAGAAAAGGTTAGGAACAATACGTATTTCTAATAAGAAACTGAAAATTATAGAAAAATTATTGCATGAAAAAAATAAAGGCACTGATAATGTGACAATAATGAAAAAGGTTTTCAAAAAGAACATACAAAAAATGAAATTTAAATTTGAACCTAAAAAATCCTTTCTAGAAAAGTACTGTTACGATCAAATAATAAATAAAGCACTAGGCTATAGATCATTTTTAATATCATTAATAAAGTTTCATAATCTTTATGAGTGTATGGATGCAGACTCTATTAAAAAATATAACTCATTAATAAAGGAGCTTGAAAAGCTCACCCAAACTATCTCAATTACCAACTAACGTTAATATGTATTAACGTTAGTTGGTGTGAGCTTTTTAAATATTATAAGCTTAAATATATAGAACTACCTACGGCAGCGACGGCTAAAACTATTGCAATGTAAGCTGGCACTTGAGATACCTTGCGCTGCTCTAAAGCTACCGTAGCTGCTTCAAGTTTAATTATACGCTTTTCTCTCAATTTATCTGCGCTGGTGTTTTCTTGAATATCGCCAATAGACTGTTCAAGTTTAAGCGCTTTTAGTTCTAATCCATGTTCGAGAATTGATAGCTTTTCACTTTGCTTTTCAACGGTCTCCGCTAATTCATTCAAATGCTTTTCTTTAGCTTCTAGTGAGAAACGAATCTCCTCTAGCTTATATGATTTTTCACGCATTGCTTTGATAAGCTGAGATATTTTCTCCGCCTGCTCCGCATCTGTTTGACCTTTTGCAACAAGCTCTTCGTAAAGTGCACCGATGTTTTGCATATTTTGGTCTACATTTTTGCGAAGCTCTACTTCACTTTCAACTTGGGCGTGCACTTGCCTATAAAGAGTTAGTACTGCTGTTTCAACCTGTTTCGTATTCTCATCCAAAGAACCGTCATTTTTGCCAAGCTGATGTAGTTTACTTTGCTGCTCTTCAATTTTTTTATCTAGAGCACTTAAAAAACCTTCTTGAACAACACTTTTATGCTGTGCGAGTTCAATCAGAAATTTAACCACCTCTTGTGTTACTTTAACATTTGCACCTAAACCCTGAATAATGCTAGCTAGCTCTTTATCCGACTTCCCTGAAATACCAGAAAAAATAGCCTCGAACCGACCTTTTCCCCCAAATACCTCTGCTTTATTGGTCAATTCTTCGGTAGTTTTTAACGCGTTTTTAATCTGATCAAGCATTCCTAACAAATCACCGATACTTTTTTCGACTAGCTCACCTGATTTTGCTCTTTGTCGTAAAACTAGTTTATTCATTTCCATATCCCTTTAATTGACCTAAAAAGTCTCGTGTTTTTATTGTATTTACTTTAATGCTAGGCTTTCCAAATTTTGCTTTCATGATATTCATATGATTCATTACACGAAGCTCGGATTGCAATAATGCACCTGCTGATTCATATAACTCTTCACTTAGTTTATAGCTTTCAACAAGCTGAAGATAAGAAGAACGACGCGCTTCTAAAGCCATTTTATGAGATAAACCGACCCCCAATATGTATTGAACTAGCTTAGGAACATACTTAGAGAGTATATGACTGGTTATACCGAATCCTATAGCTGAAATAATACCAGCTATCACTCCCGAAAAAATTCCTGTATAGGGAAAAATCATTCCTTCAATAACAACATCTAGAGAATCCCATAAAGCAAGAGAGCCAGAAATAACAATAGTTTCAGTAATCTTATTAAGCATCTCCTCAGTACTCATCGAATCTTTACCTTGATAAATACTGTATGCATTTGCCGCTAAATCAAAAATATTACGTGCAAGGTTATAAACTTGAGCGATTGTTTGACTCACCAGACCAATAATTGCCTCCCAAATACCCTTTAACATTTGTCGAAAATTGGTCTTTAAATTTTTAATGTCATTCAATACAGCTTCTAAAAAGCGTTTCACACGGTCAATTGCCTTAGTCTTACCACCCTTAAATAGATCAACCAATTCGACTTTTAGGTGCTTAATTGATGATGCTATTAAACCTTCAATAGCTGACGCTAAAGCTTGTTCTCCGACTTCTTTAGCGGCACCAGCTGCTAATTTCCCAGCTGAGTTTAACCGTTCTTTCATTTTTTTAGCTTCAATATTAGAACGGGTTCCTTGTTGATTCTTAAGCTCCTCTTTACTATTTTTCAGCTCATCTTTATGGTTAGCAATTAAATTGGCCTCAATCGCCGCAGCTGTTTCTTTTGTATCAGTGTGAAGAACCCTGACAGTGCATCCCTCTTCAAGCTCAGCCGCGAGCTTATATTGTTCACCATTTTTAGCTTTTTGCTTATTTTCATTTAGATGTCCTGCATTCCAGCGTTTCTTAACTTTTTCTGCATCACCAACATAAACAGGATCTCCTCGTTTATCATAAACCACGTAAACACCTGGACCATCATGAGCAGAGTCTAGCCCTGTGGCAACACCACCTGTGACTGTAAACTCGCTATCAAATTTAATCGTTGAAAGCGAGCTAACACCATGGCTAAAAGATTTAGTTATAACTTCTTTCCAGTCCAAAGTTCGACCTGCTATATCTATCGTGCTCGCAGTAGTTGAAGCACCTAATACATCTTTTACTTCTGATTTAACATCTGAAGAATTTGCATTGGGTCGTGAGTTTTTTCTATTGCGAACACCCGCAACTAATTTTCTAGTGACATTATCTATGGCTTTATCGACAATTTTATCACCAAGTGGAGAAAGCTTTTGCACTTCTGTAGGCACAATTAAATCCTTTTCTAGTGAACATTCGCGGTGAAGGTGTATACTTAGACATGCTTATTATTAATTGTAAACAAAGTAAAAAAGCTATCCCAATCTTAATAACAAATACTACTGTCTGTACTTCCCATGGTTTATTAATTTTTGGCACTGTCTTTTGCAACATTAGTACCCATCACATCTATTAAAGCATATACAATAGATGCCTCCCAACTTAATTAAAAGTGTTAGTTTAGATCGTTCCGAAACTATCAAATCATTGTGAAAATAAAGTGGGCTTTGTTATTTAAACATCAAAGCTATTAATTACATTGGCTACTCTCCTCAAACTAGCTCCACCATGCGTATATTTATCTGTAATCCCACCTTTTGAAATTTCATGACCAACAACTTGTTGTATTAATGAAAGATCGAACGAGTGGTTATTACGTATATTACTTATGAACGTATGCCTAAAGCTGTGATAACTTCGCAGTTCATCTAATTCATTCACACTTGGTATTTCAAGCTCCACAACTAAACGACCAAACCAACTAGTGATACTCTCAGCCGATGTTATTTCATATAAAATACGTTCTTCTGCCTGCTCTACATACTCTAAAAAGCCAAGCTCGATTAAGCGTTTATGGATAGGAATTTTACGTTTGGCGTTGTTAGTTTTAAGGCGTTGTGATTCGTGTTCATTAGTCACTAAAATGTAGTTAATACCATCTTCAATACGGATATCAGGTTTTCTTAACTGGTAAATCTCTGTGCGCCTTGCACCTGTGTACATGGCTAATAATAGTGACCACTTTTGCCATGCATATTTTGTTTGTATTGCAAATGTTTCAAACTTAGTAAGCTCATCACTATTAAAAGCACCACGTATACGCTGCTTAAAGTCTCGCTTTATAGTACATGGTGAATGCTGAATATATTCAACAGTATCTCTTTTAGCATACGCGAATATCCCCTGTAACCACTTGTAATAGCCTTGAACAGTTTTAGGTGTAACTAGGTCATCTTCTGGCACATCGAAGTCTAGGCACTCTTGCAGGCTCATTTTTCTGTATGGTGCGAGAGTCTTTTTAGGTAGCTGATAACAGCGATCAATGAAACGACCGATATCACTCGCTTTGTAACTTTCAATTGCTTTATCTTCACTCAGTAAACACCATGCTTTGTAGTGGCGAGCATATTCTTTTACAAGCCTATCGCTTAAACCTGCATTTACTTTAAAATCTAAAAACTCGGTATACACTTCTGAAAACAGTGGGCCTTGAGTTTGTTGTTTTTCTTCACTTGGCTGACTTTCAGCTATGGTGTGTAAGCTTTTATTAAACATTGAATCTAATAAATGTTTTTGCTCTGAGTCTTTAGTTAAGCAAGAGGCTAAGTATTTAGCCTGCAGATTTCTTGAGGTTTCTAGCATACTTCTAAATGCTGAATACTCTAATGACCCATGCTCAAACTCTACCTCGTGTTTGTTGAGAGTATCTATTGCATCAATGTCATCAGCATAAAAGCTGTCGTCTTCATCTGAGTCATCAAACAAGTCTTCATCTGTTTCAACTTCAGAACTATTAAACATACCAGCGAGTAAAAACGTATCTAATTGACGTGCAAGTTGACGAACACTTTTTTCGATTTGTTTATTAGCTACAATATTGGCATTACTTAAACCACTATTTTTAAGTGCCATGTACTTGCTGACCAAAACATAAATATTAAGAACGTCATAATCATTGTTTTTTAAAGCTTCAACTAATAACTCCCCCGTTTCACCATCTGCAATAGAAAGCATAATGTTTGCTGCGGTTCTTAAGTGTGTAGGTGAGTGATTGTTTAACGGCTTTGCTTTAATGCCATTTATAGAGTGTGCCGTTGAAGCATAACGTTGTTCTTCTTTTGCTATTATTTTTTTGCTTAGCTCATGGGTAAGTTTTTGCTTCATATGAATTAAGATACGTTTTGCTTGAGTGATTAAAGTTTCAGTATCTATATTGTGTCGATCACTCGCAAGTATTTTTAGTTTATCTAATTCGGGTTTGATTAATTCAAGGAAGTTTAAAGCATGATGAAGGTGTTGGGTTTTAAGTGAAATGCGTATATCGGAGCCGATAAATTTACGAGGAAAAACATAACGAAAATAGTAACGTTCTTTTCGTAGTATGAGGTGTTCGGGGAGTTTGATATGTCTCATTAAGTTACCTATGTGTAAGTAACGTATTGAGTTTATTTGGCACACTATTTGGCACATTTTTGAAATTTTGTGCCATGAGATTAGTGGTTCAAGCGTAAGCACCTAATAAATCAGATGCTTACGCTTGAGTTTGAGTCAGCCTATAAGCCGGGTTCTGTTCTTTCCTAAGAAAGCGATAATCATTCGTCTAGGCCATAAATCGCTCTATGGCTCAAGCAACCTACCCGGTTCCAACGTGGGCCACGCCATAAGGAACCCTATTTGGTCTTGCTCCGAGTGGAGTTTACCTTGCAACCGACTATTACTAGCGGCCCGGTGCGCTCTTACCGCACCCTTTCACCCTTACCAACCGAAGTTGGCGGTCTCCTCTCTGCTGCACTTGTCGTGGGCTCACGCCCCCCAGCCGTTAGCTGGCACTCTGCCCTGTGGAGCCCGGACTTTCCTCCCCCTGCGCATTTTCGTTGCAGGCAGCGATTATCTTGGCTGACTCGGCGCGCAGTATACCTGAGCTTGATGCTCTGTGCAGTAAAGAATTAGCCTTTTTCGTCAATAATTGTTTTATACAGGGCATTTTTCTTCATGCCAAAGTAATCGGCTACCACACCACAGGCTTTTTTCATTGGCATTTCGCTTTCAAGTAAGGCTAACATTTTACGCGCTTCTGGCGGAATATCATCTACCACCTTAGGTTTGCCCGGTAGCATTAAAACAATTTCACCACGTTGTTTAGTTGGATCATTCGTTAAAAACTGTTTTAACTCAGTTACCGTGCCATTAAAAAAGGTTTCAAACGTTTTGGTTAGTTCTTTAGCAAAAACCACCTGTTGTTCGCTACCAAGGGCGCTTTCTAAATCATCAAGACTAGCCATAATACGGTGCGTACTTTCGTACATTATACTGGTAATGCCTGAATTCACGGCTTCAATAAAGAAGTCTTGGCGAGCTTTACTTTTCGCTGGAGTAAAACCAATAAATTGAAAGCGATCGGTCGGTAAACCTGAACAGCATACCGCAGTAATTGCTGCACACGCACCCGGTACCGGTGTTACATGAGCCCCTTGCTCACGACATAAATTAACAACGGCATAACCAGGGTCGCTAATTAAGGGAGTACCAGCATCTGAAACTAGTGCTATATTTAATCCTTGATTCAACTGGTCAATAATTTGCTGGGCTTTTTGCTTTTCATTATGGTCATGTAAAGCAAAGGTTTTTGCTTTAATACCAAAGTGACTGAGCAACTTACCCGTATGGCGAGTGTCTTCAGCAGCGATTAAGTCAACCTGCGATAATGTCGCGATTGCGCGCTGACTTAAGTCGTCAAAATTGCCAATTGGGGTGGCAACGATATAAAGAGTGCCGATTTTATCTGAATTCTCCTCATTTAACATTGAGGTCTCCTGCGTCAGTCAGTAATATAAGCAAATCGCGTTAACGTATTGGGAAATCATTGTGCGACTTAAACTTGTTAGTCTATTAATCATATTGTCAGGGTTATCGGCCTGTAGTACAACCGAAAAACCGACTAAAACTTCTGAAAACCTTAGTTCAGCTAATAGTACGTCACAAATTCAAGCTACTGATGCACAATCAATGTACCAACTTGCGTTAAATCGCCAAGGTGCTGATAAAATTCAGCTGCTTTATAGTGCACGAGATGCGGCTATCGAAGAACAACGCTGGCCACTGCTAGAACAAATATGCACTGAACTTGAACAAACCCCAACGGTTGATCAAGTGCAGAACAAGCTCTACACCGCATTTGCACAAAAGCAGCAGGGTAAAAACACCTTAGCGCTGGAGATGTTAGCTAGTTTAAATAATCAGTTAACGCAACCTGAGCACTTTGCTTGGCACCAATATTTGACGGCAAGCATTTACGCCTCACAAAACTTGCCAAAACAAGCTGCACCGTATTTTTTTAGGGCATCAGAGGCTGCCAGTAAAAATGATTTAACGATTCCTGAGCTTAATAAAGCGCTTTGGCAAAATCTACAACAGCTTTCATCTTATGCATTAGAGCGTTTTAATCGTGGTTCGGTTGTACAGCAAGGTTGGGTAAACCTGGCTTTATACCATCAAGTTTATTTAGGTGCACCGGTTGAGTTAGATCAGGCAATAAATAATTGGCAGCGCCGCTATCCAACTCACCCTGCAATGGCAGTACTTCCTAAAAGAGCAGCTGAATTAATCGCGATAGAGCCTGTTAATATTGAGCGGCTAGTAGTGCTACTACCTCAATCTGGGGCTAATGAACGCTTAGGCGATGCATTAAAAGCTGGGGTGCTTGGGGCACTCGATAACAGTAATATCACCGAAACAGTTTTTCTTGATGAAATGCTGACGACCACTGAACTAGAAACTAAGCTAGCAGAATTAAAACCTAACTTTGTTATTGGCCCACTACTCAAAGCAAACATTGATAAACTAGCGAATAATCGAACCTTAGTGAACTACCCTGTTTTGCATTTAAATTCTTTTGAAGGACAGCGCGTCTCAGGCCAACATTTCTTTTTTGCTTTAAACCCTGAGCACGAAGTACAACAAGCTCTTGAGCACTTTTTAACTCAAGGTTACCAAAAGCCTATGATTCTTGCGCCAAATAGCAGTGCCGGACAACGCTTAGTTGATTTTTTTAATATGCAGTGGCAGCGCTACAGTGAAATAAAACCACAAGTAGGTCTGTATAGCAGTAAAAAGGATATGCCAAAAACAATCGCAGGTTTACTCGAAGTTGATAAATCAAAAGAGCGTATTGCATCGGTTAAATCCCTATTTAGGCAAGAGGTAGAAAGTGAGACTCGCTCACGCAGAGATATCGACGTTATTTATATTTTGGGTGACGCTATAGAAACCCGTTTAATTAAGCCTTACTTAGATGTTAACGTAAGTACCTTTGTAGAGCGCATACCACTTTACGCGAGCTCTAAAAGTCATAGTAAACAAATTGATAGGACCGACAAAGGTGATTTAGACGGCTTATATTTCACTGAGCTACCTTGGATGCTTAGCGGTCAAGTATCTAACCAAGCCTTGCGCCAGCAATATAATTCTCTATGGCCAGAGCAAGCCGATATCAGCCAACGCTTATTTGCCATGGCCTATGACTCTGTGGCTATGCTAAGTGATATTACGCAACTGAGCATGATCCCAGGTAAGCAATATACCGGATTAACGGGTCAATTAAGCATCGCTAGTGATGGCCAAATTAACCGTCAGCTTAAATGGGCACAATATAAAAATAAACAAATTAAGCCTGTGCAATTAAAAACCCAAGCGCCAGTACCTTTATTTATGCAAACAGCTACAAGTGAATAATTACCAACAAGACAAGGATGTGTCATGTCGTGGTTCAAACAATTATGGCAAAATAGTCGAGAAAAAGGTCAATACTATGAGCTTCAAGCGCAAAAGTATTTACAGCAACAAGGACTAACCCCCATAGAGCGCAACTATAACTGCCCTTATGGTGAGCTTGATGTGATAATGCGTGACGGTGATACACTTGTATTTGTAGAAGTAAAGTTCCGTGCAAGTAGTATCAAAGGCGGTGCAATGCATGCGCTTGGCAAACAGAAGCAACAACGTTTAAAGCGCACTATTTATCATTATTTAGCAGCTAAAAAGCTAAAAGATCAAGCGCTAAGAATCGACTTTGTCGCTATCACTGGCGACAAAGCACAACAACTTAATTGGATAAAAAACGTATTTTAATATGCAAGATACTATAAAAGAGATTTTTACAGAAAGCATTCAAGTGCAAATCGCCGCTGGTGAGGTACTACCAAGCGCGTTAGAAGCCGCCGCTTTTACCATTGCACAAAGCCTTATTAATGGTAATAAGTTGATTTGTTGTGGTACCGCAAGCTGCCACATGCTAGCTCAACATATGGCTGGTGTACTAATCAACTTTTATGAAACCGAGCGCCCCTGCCTACCTGCAATTGCCCTATCGCAAGAAAATATTAATTTAGGGCAAAGTAACCACACAGATGATCACGAAACATTTGCACGTCAAATTCGTGCGTTTGCTCAACAAGGTGATTTATTACTGGTAATGGCAAGCAACGGTAACGAAAAAAATATAATTTCAGCAGTGGAAGCAGCACTTACAAAAGACATGAAGGTCATAGTAATGGTTGGCGATGATGGTGGAGAATTAGTTGGCCTACTTGGCGCTAATGATGTAGAAATCCGCGTACCATCTAAACGCCCTAGCCGTATTATCGAGTCTCACTTGGTTAATCTACATTGTTTAAGTGAGTTAATCGATTTAACCCTATTTCCACAGGAAGAAAGTTAATGTTCAAGCAGTCACTTATTGTTATGGGAACCGTTTTATTATTACAAGGCTGCGCAGCTGCTGTTGTCGCAGGTACAGCAGGCGCAGTCACAGCTGCGAATGATCGCCGCACGCTTGGCTCACAAATTGACGATAACAACATTGAAATTAAAAGCGGTATTGCTATTAACGACGTAGAGCGCTTAAAAGACCATGCCAATTTAAACGCGATTAGCGTCAACGGAATTGTGCTCTTAATTGGTCAAGTTGCTAATCAAGAAATGAAAGATGAAGCGCAAACTGCTATAGAAAATATAGATGGCATTCGTAAAATTCATAATCAAATTCGTATTGGCTCGAATATCAGCATGAGTACAAAAACCCATGACTCATGGCTCACCTCTAAAGTGAAAACTCAATTACTCACTACCGATAACATCAGTAGTAACAATATTAAGGTGATTACTGAAAACGGCGAAGTATTTTTAATGGGCTTAGTATCTGATGCTGAGGCTAATACTGCGGTAGATGTTGCACGAAATGTATCTGGTGTTGAGCGAGTTATAAAAGTATTTGAGTATTTATAAGGTTATTATTAGAGCACTGAGCTTTAAAACTAAAAGGCGGGAATGAATCCCGCCTTTTATTTTGACATGTATCTTAGAACTTAAACGATACACCAGCAAATAAGCGTGGGCCGTAGCTGTTCACTTCACCTAAGTTGCCATCTGCATAGTAATCTTGTGATTTAGGCTCGCTAAATAAGTTAATTGCTTCAACTTTAACTTTAACGTGGCTATTAACTTTGTATGACGCTCTCATTTCCCATACACCAACCGCATCTACATAACGTAAACGGGTACCATTGCTTGTATATGGTTGGAAATACTCACTACGGTATTTATAAATAACCGCCGTATCAAAGTCGCCAATTTGATAATAAAGTTGACCACTGAATACATGCTCAGAGAAGCCTGGAACAGAGCCTGGCTCAACAATTCCCTCTGTTAACTGGGTAGTGTTGCCATCAACATCAGTGATGAAAGTATCGCCGTATTTACTATCTTCGAACTCGTAATCTGTATCAGCATAGTTATAACCAAATTTCACACCAATTCCTGTGTCCCAACGATAAGCAATTGAAGTCTCTAGACCAAAGATATCGCTTTTCTCATCAGTTGTAACAGAGTTAGTGATTGGTAACAGGTAGCTATCGCCATCGATTATAAACTCTTCTAATACTGTTTGCTGTTGGAAACCACCTTGGAATTGCTTATAGTAAAAACCAAGCGATACAATAGCATCTTCATTAGGGTACCATTCCGCTGCGATATCGTAGTTCCACGACATTAATGGCTTAGTATCAGGATTACCTGAACCGTTAACACCAACAAATAAGTCTTCAATACTAGTTGGTGCTGCATTATCATCGGTTTGGAATGTACGGCTGTAACTCATATCACTTGGGTCAGCACGTGACATACCACGGAAAATACCACCACGGAATAAAATGTCTTCGCTGTAATCTACCACTAAGTTAAAGCTTGGTAACACTTCAGTGTAACCACCACCACCTTCGATTTGCTCAAGTGATTCACCTGGAACAACACTCAATACACCTAACTCATCAGAAACTACTTCAAAAGTATTTCTAAAGCCTACTGACGTTACATCAGTATCAACAACACGAACACCAAAGTTACCACGGATAAACTTACCAAACATTTCTGTATCGTAATTCGCCATTAAGTAAACTGAAGTTGTTTCTTCGGTAACATCTTTAGTACCAGCGTTCATATATTCAAGTTCAGGGTAGGCAAATTCACCACCATTTGAAGCCGCTAGCGCTTGTGAGAAACAAACATTATCGTAGGTTGCCCAAGACGACCCCGTACCACTGTCCACTACATTACCATTGCTATCTACCTGAGTAATAATATCGCCGTCAGACACACTTGATAAGAACCCTGACTCAGGGAAGTCTATTTGACACCCTTGTAATACATCAAGCGCTGCAGTCGTTGTTTCATCAAGGTTATACTCAGTACGAGAGCCATTACCTTGAGAGCCACCATACTGAATAAATGATAACTCTGACATTCTCACGCCACCTTGAATACTGGTAAATACATCACCTTCAAGTGCATAGTCAAAGTCTACACGCGCACCTATCACTTCATTATCACGTACGTTTTCACGGTCCATACGTGTACGTAAGCTGTCGGTATAATTTGTAATATCTGTCACGTCAAAATCTGTTAACGTGAAATGAGGGATACTCTCTCCCATGTCCCAACTAAAGAACGGACGATCAACACTTCTACCACGATTAGAAATTTGAATTTCTTCACGTTTAGTTTGTGAATAAGAAACATCAAAATCTAAGGTCAATCTATCGGTTGCATGATACTCAACATTCAAACCATACCCTTTGTAGTTTTCTTCACGTGAAAACTGCTCACCAGCTGATTCAATGCGTTCTTCACCTTCCCAGTGTAGGATACCACCAGCTTGGTTTGTAACCAGCGTTGGGCCTGTTATACCTGGTGTTGCACGTTTTTGTAAAAAGATTAAATCATGACGAGCTTCTTGTTGAATGCGGTCTGATAGTTGGATATCTAGATTAATATCCCATGCATCTGATGGCTGATATTGAAAAGCTACAAATAATGCATCACGTTCATCAGAGGTTTCATTTTGACGGAAACTTCTACTGCTGCCGGTCCACGCGTAAGGAGTGCCGTCGCTGATTGCTTTGCCTGTATCAGGATCGATGGTGGTGTTGTAACCTTGGTTATTGCTACCACTTACTTGATCTTCACAGTCACCTGCGCTACCACGGTAAAAACCTTCGTTCGTGTTAGATGGATCATTTAAACATGCCCACAGAGAATCACCTGTAGGACTTGAGCTGCGGTACTCACCTTCAGGTTGACTAATATCCTGGCGTTGCACACCAAAAGACACACCTAAAGCCTGACCATTATCAAACTCAAATTGGTCTAGGTAACTAAACGTACCACGAAAACCAACATCACTTTGTAATGAGTTATCAACATTACTTTCATCTGGGTTATAGTTTACTTTAACTTCACCTTGAATACGTTGCTTACCATAATCAAGTGGCTGTACCGTTTCAAGAGCGATAACACCCGCTACACCACCTTCTATCATTGATGCATCTTGCGTTTTATAAATCGCGATCTTTTTAACTAACTCTGAAGGAAACTGAGAGAAGTTAACCGAGCGGTCACCACTGCCGTTAGTCGCTTCACGGCCATTAATATGGGTAGCACTTAGAAACGGGCCCAAACCACGAATAGTAATTTCAGTTGCACCACCATTTTCACGGTGCGAAGCCGCACCTGTGATAGATTCAAGTGCCTCACCAATTGATAGCGCTGGTAAATCACCAATATCTTCCGCAGATAAGCCATCTACAACCGTGGTTGCTTCACGCTTGATTGCGATTTGATCTTGTATGGTTCTACGCGAGCCTGTAACGCTGATAATTTCAATATTATCATCTTCAACTTCAGCATTTTGAGGTGCTTCTTGTGCATGCGCAGTTAAAGCCAATGAACCAGCCATACCGGCAAAAATAGTTGCTTTAACAAGCTTAGCAACTGGACGAAGAGCAAATTGATTTCGCGCTTCTTTTGCTATTGTGTGTTCTGTTGTCAACGACATGTCGAGATCTCCGTTGTTATTATAAAGGTAGCGTTCGCTACCTATTTAGCAATACAAAATTATTTATGAGGTTACTCTTGCTCTACTGTCCAAGTAGAACCAGCTCCAACTTCAGAGGCTTGGATATAGTGCAGGCCTTTTGCACCAGCAATAGCTTGAGCGCCATTAGGATCTGTCACTGTTAGTGTATTTGGCTCTGTAGCAATAATTAATTCAGGCACTTCTTTACCATTCTCAGCTGGAGATTGGTCAACCGCACCTTTAGAATCAAATTCGCCATTGCCATTTAATTTTCTGATATCTACCCAGTCTTCATCTTCAACATCACCTGAGGCGTAGCTCACAGTGAAACCAAAGTTGTTTGAAAATAAAGATTCGCCATGGTTAATTAAGTCACAATCGTATTCAAAAGCATGTGCTGAAGTACTGTCACCATTCGCTAAGAAGTAGCCATTGATTAATGCATCCGAAATATCATCATCTGACTCATCTGCATCGTCAACACCCACACCATTTGCAATTAGGTTCGCGTCGAAGTTAATTTTGAAAAAGTTTTTGGTTAATCCATATAATACTGGATCAGCTTCTGCGGTCAGTTCATCACAATCGTTAACACGTGATTTAGAGCCAATTTCAGTACTAAATACAATAGGTTGAATAGAATTCAACACGGTATTGTTACTCACATTTAAAGTAAAATCCCCCGCGGCATCTAATACAGCTTGGTTACCACCCTTTGGTACGCCATCATCCCCTTGCGAAAAGGGGTTTGCTGTAAATACGATGCCACCAGCTTCTTTGTTAGTCGCACGAATACCCGCTATATAATTGTTTGTAACGGTATGCCCTAATGGAGTCATAATTACGCCACTTGGTCTATCACTCGAATCCTCAATTTTAGATGTACGAATAATAATATTGTCACTAACCGTATTAAAACCGCCATCTTCTAATGCAATGCCGCCATTTGCATTAATAACTGTATTACCTAAAATAGATGCGTTCGAAGTTTGAACACGCATTAAGCGACGACCAGTAACAAAGTTATCAATACGATTATATTGAATCTTAAAGTTAGAGCTCGAAGCTGCATCAGCTTCTTGAGTGTTACCGGCGTTTATTAAATGTAAGCTTGATTCGCTGTAATTAGGGTTATTACTATTATTGAATAGATTGTATTGAACAATATGTTCTGTGCTTGAAGAAGACATTTTAATAACAGACCCTTTAACCGCGTTGTTTCGGTTAGAGAATGTATTACGCTCAACTAATGCGCCTTTACCTTTTAGTACAATCCAGTGATGTGTCTCTTCATGTAGCTCACTTACATCTACGTCACCGTCCATAATGTTATGAGAAAAAACAAAGTTATCACCTTCTGAATATACAATTGCAGCTTCTTCGTTTTCACAAAAAGAATCTAATTTTGTATTTAAACTTTTAAATGTGATGCCTGAAATTCCTGCACCATCAACTCCACTTGCAACATGAATACATGATTCACCCGAGAAAATAGGAGTCTCACCTTCCACTGCACGTATCGTAACCGCACTTGTTAGTAAGATATCTGGTAGGTCGCTGTATACAGCAGAGTTCAGCCCTAATACTGAACCTTCAACTAAACCACTTGTAAGCGCATTAGAAAGCTCTGTAGAGTCGCTAATGATTTGTGTGTAAACCGTGCCATCAAGTACACCTGTTACTGTCTCATCAAAACCATCATTATCGGTATATACTGCTTTGACTGAAATAGTTGCTCCTGCATAAGCAGTCGGTGTAAAAGTATTGCTATTTGTATCTGCAATTTCAACACCATCCGCTAGCCAAGTATAAGTAATACCTGTTTCATCAACACCATTTTGCTCATCAAGCTCTGCTGTAAGTTCACCTGTATTTAGAAATGGCATAGTACCAGTAATATTAATGCTGCCTTCGATATTAATTGCTTCTTCAGATACTGCTTGAGTTGGCTCAGAAAGGTTGTCTTCTGCAAAGCCGTTATCGTCGGTATAAGTTACTTGTACTGTAATAACTTGAGCTAGCTGTGCTTGCTTAACTACAAATTCACTCGCCGTTTCACCAGTAAGAGCAACTGAGTCAGCAAACCATTGATAAGTAATAGTACCCGTTGCGCCATCAACATCAGTAATCTCAGCACTCAACGTTTTGCCTACAGTAGGAACCCCACTAATACTAACCATGCCTTCAGTGTTAACACGTTCTACAGCTGAAGTAGCCGCAGAGATAGGAGATTCTGTAAAACCTCTCGCATCTTCGAATAGAGCTTTAACCGTAATCGTTGTGCCATACTGTGCTTCTGTTAAAACCAGCTCAGATTGCACCTCATCTTCAATTAGTACGTTATCGGCATACCATTCATAGACAACTATTTCATTGTCAAAACCGTTTTCATCACTTACATTCGCTGTAAGCGTAGAGCCAACTAAGGTATCACCTGAAATGGACACCGTTGCATCAAGAGGTACAGCTGCAACATCATCAGTTGGATCACTGATATGTGACTCATTAATACCGCCGTCATCAGTGTAGCTCGCTTGCGCTGTAATGCTCATATCAACTTGAGCATCAGTTAAGGTAAATGTAGCACTGTTAGCACCAACAATAACTTCGTTGTCGGCATACCAATAATATTTAACATCGCCAGAGATACCATCAGGGTCGCTAACACTAACGCTGAGTGTTTCACCCATTACTGCCACTCCAGACAGAGCAATAGAGCCCAATGTATTGTCTTCGTTCTTCGAGTCACTATTACAACCCACTATCGCAGCTGCTACAGCGCATAACGCAAAATGTTTCAATTTCATAACGGCTCTACTCTCCACTGTCATGGTTTTGGTATGCTTCATTATAATGTGTGTGTTCATTACCAAAACTCGTTAATTTGTTATTACCAAAATAATTACTTAAAAAGATAAATTGTTAACCAGAGTGGTAATATAACCACAATGTAAATATCATTACCAGTATAATCGTTCAAAAAATATAACATTAAATTCACATACTGAAGTATTACCTGCAATTTCGTGCTCTGCAGCCATGTCACTATTTTCAACACTTTATTCTTAACACACAGAAATCTTAGCGTTATAAATAGATTGAATTGGTAAACCAATAAACAAATAGAATCAGGGAGTAGAGTCTTTTAGCGCTAACTTAAATTTTTAAGCAGCAAACGTTTAAAAATAATTCTGTAAGAGTATTTAAATCACGTGTGTTAGTTGAGGGCAATCAGGGGTGACTTTCTGCGAAAGTAACAATAAAGCTATAGTGATATGCTTTTTATTTAGAGGGAATAAAAAAGGTAAGAAGAATAGACAACTCCCCCTACCTTTAATTAATTACAAACCGGCTTTTGCCATCGCTTGTTGGAATACATCTTTAGGTGCAATAGCGCCTGGCTGTTGAATAACCGTACCAGCGGCTTTAGCAGCTAAGTTAACCGCGTCAGCGATTTCACGATCAGATAAACGCGCACCTAGGTAAACACCATTAAACGCGTCACCTGCAGAAGTTGTATCAACAACATGGGTAACTGGGGTAATAGTATGGCTTAGCTGTTCGTTGTTAATAATAGTAACAACAGATTTCGGGCCATTTTTTACAACAATCTCAGCTATGTCATATGGCTTACAAAAATCAATCACACCTTGAACTGTGTCAATTTCGTATAGCATTTCAAAGTCTTCAACTCCAGGCAAAACAACATCTGCAGCAGTAAAAGCGTTATCATATTGTTGCTTAGTTTCATCAATGCTTTGCCATAAACGTGCTCTGTAGTTAGGGTCAAAAACAATTTTTACCCCAGCTTGTTTGAGCTGTGTTACTTTTTGCCAAAATAATTCACGTGCATCTTGTTCAATCACAGCAAGTGAAATACCTGAGAAGAAAAACATATCCCCACAAGACAATTGTTCAACAACATCAGTAGTTAAAAAATCAACGACCTTCTTAGCTGCTGAATCATTACGCCAATACGAAAAGCTACGCTCACCGAATTCATCAGTTTCAATGTAATACATGCCAGGCACTTTTTCATCATGAGCAAATACAAAGCGTGTATCTAGCTGCTCGCCGTTAAAGCGCTCTAACATTTGTGCACTTAGCTTGTCTTTCCCTATTGCAGTAACTACTGCAGCGTTTAACTCAGGAAAACATCGTTTTAAATACACAGCAGAGTTATACACATCACCTGCAAAAGATTGATGTAGAGCGGATTCGTTCATCGCTCTAAGCTCAACCATGCATTCACCTAGGAAGTAAATATTTTTCATTAATCACACTTACCATATGTAACTAACTGTTAAGCTTCACCACCTTAGTGGTAAAACCTAACAGTTACAGTTTAATTATTGTGGCTTTTTAAGAGGCTCTATTTTTGGAATTAATATCCAAACTGCTGCCATCGCAATAATAGCTAACGAAGCACCGATGATAAACGCAGGCGTATAGTTACCTCCCGCAGTTAAGATTGGCACTAACGATGTAAGGCCAACCGCACCTAACTTAGCAGCCATGCCTGAGAAACCAGATAAAGTACCCACGGCTTTTTTGCCTAACAAATCACTTGGTAAAGTTTGTACATTACCGATTGCCGTTTGGAAACCAAATAAGATCACAGCCATAATCATAACAGCGATTGCTGGTGCGCCAGGGTTTGCCATAGCTAGTAACGCCGGTAACATGATTAAACAGCCTAAAGTAATGGTTAGCTTACGCGTTTTATTGGTACTCCAACCTGCTTTAAGCCTATTTTGCGCGAGTAACCCGCCAAACCAAGCACCAAACATAGCCCCCACATATGGTACCCAGCCATATATACCAATAGCTTTGACGTCCATACCATATACTTCGTTTAAGTAAATTGGGATCCAGAAAACGAACAACCACCAAATAGGGTCGATAGCCGCAGAGGCAATAATTACACCCCAGCTTTCTTTGCGAGAAAGTAGCTCACCTGTAGAAGGGTTATACTCTTCAACTTCTGCAGAAGATGCATCATTAGGATCAGAAGTGCGGCGTTGGCCTGTTAATATATATTCACGCTCTTCTTCAGTGATCCAAGGGTGAGATCCTGGTGGCGCTTTTACCAATACTAACCAAGGTACAAGCCATAAAAAGCCCATTGCACCCACAAGTACAAACACCATCTGCCAGCTAAAATAAATGGTTAAATAAGCGATAAGTGGAATCGCAATAATGCCACCAATTGCAGCACCAGAGTTAAATATACCTTGCGCTAATGCACGCTCTTTAGTCGGAAACCATTCTGCATTACCTTTCGCTGCGCCTGGCCAGTTACCAGCCTCGGCAACACCTAAGATAGCGCGGAAGATACTAAAGCTTAAAACACCTTGCGCGAATGCATGAGCAATTGTTGCCAGTGACCAAACACCAATAGAAAGCACAAAGCCAAACCGTGTACCAACCCAGTCAAATATCTTACCAAAAATGGCTTGACCAAATGCATAAGCAAATACAAATACGATTGAAATATTAGCGTATATTTGCTTTCGCTCTAACGCTGATTTATCGGGAAATAAGTCTTCAACAATGTCAGGCCAAAGTACACTTAGTGCCTGACGGTCGATGTAGTTAATTATGGTAGCAAGCGCAATCAGCGCAATAACCCACCAGCGTAAACCTTTAAGTTTCATAGTTAATCCTTAAGATAAGTCTTCACGTAAAGTAAATTAATTCTGCTTTTAGCTATCACTCTACGAACAAAGCCCCATTAAGTTAACATTAATTAAATGTTTGGTTAACCACTTAATATTATGACAAAAGTTGTTCTACACAATTTTTAATACTGTCATAAATTAAAGTAGGCTAAATCTAGCTAACTAATATCAAGTGTGTGTATGACGTTTTAACCACCTACATTAAAATAATAAGCAGATGGTTAAATAAAAAACGTCGAGTTATCTTACTTACGTAATTACTTTTCTAGTTTTTTAAAGTAATCAAAGATCTCAGGTACGTTACCTTGACCCATACCGGCATCAAATGCTGCTTGTAAGTTTGCAGAAGAGCCTTCAGCAATCTTTGATTCAGTGCCTAAGTCTGCAACCATTTGTAAGAAGTAACCTAAATCTTTATTAGCATTAGCTATTGAAAAGCCAAGATCACTTACGTTATCTACAGCGTAGTTCTTACAGAACTGCATAAATGGTGAGTTAGATGGACCTGTCGACATGATGTCGAATAATTGTTGTCTATCAACACCTGCGCGATCCGCAACAGCAAAAGCTTGCGACATTGCACATACCGTTGTCATACCCATAAAGTTATTGATTAACTTAGTTGTATGGCCTGCACCAAGTTCACCTAAATGGAAAACATTTTCGCCTTGCTCATCAAGCACTGGCTTAACTTTATTAAAGGTATCAATATCACCTGATGCCATTATGTTTAGTAGGCCATCTTTAGCGTGCGCTGGAGTTCTACCTAAAGGAGCATCAATCATGCCTACACCTTTATTTGCTAAATCTGCACCAATTTTCTTAGTCGAAGATGGGATTGAAGTACCAAAATCAACCAGTACTGCACCTTCTTTAATCCCTGCTAAAATACCGTCTTCTGAGTAAACTACTTTTTCTACAATTGCAGAAGTAGTCAAACAAAGCATGACAATATCTGCGCCTGCAGCAAGTTCTTTCGCACTATCTGTGGTTTTTGCGCCTCTGGCAACACACGCCGCCACAGCATCTTTATTAAGGTCCATTACAATCAGCTCATAGCCTTTATTTTGTAAATTTTCGACCATATTGCCGCCCATTAATCCTAGGCCGATAAAACCGATGACTGGTTTAGACATGAATAACTCCTAATCTGTTGGCGTATGTTTATTGGTAAGTACAAAGTTATACTTACCTTTATAAAACTAACGCAGTGTCGCTGTTTGAATTCTGTAAAGTTACTTTCATTCACGCGATACAATTTTGCGAGTACGCATAAATAGCTAAATTGACACTCGTAAAATACGCGTTAAGAGTAACTTTGGTTATATACTGATATAGCTCTGACAGAAAAAATCAGAGCTTACCAATCGGTATGTAAAAACATTATTACTATATATCCAATTTGTCAACCAATAAGCAATATTTGTAAAACAAGTAATTTTCAATTTAACTACAATTATTTGACCACGATGAATGACAATACAGCACTGAAGAACTTGAAAAGAAAACTTAACCTGCTATTTTTGAAGAAAATTTCAAAAGATAAATTGGTAAAATGGAGGTGAAAGAGTATTAAATCTAGAGTTAGGTTATTAACCAGCTCAATTGACTGAACTGGTAATAAGCATGTGGTTTAAACTAAAGTATAATAAGTTAATCGGTATTGTTCGACAGCAAGAATGTAGCTGTACAACTGAAGATGGTACATGCTGAGAATAAACTATCCATAGTAAAATATATTGGCCTCCCTTTTAATTAGTATTACGTTTTATCGACAGTATATTTTTGCTATGAACGTTGGCATTGGCTGCAAAATACCGTACTGCGTTGTCCTAACCGGATTTCTGTTAACTCTTTATGACACACAAAACAAGGCTCACCTTTACGCCCGTACACAAGTAACTGCTGCGCAAAGTAGCCTGGCTTGCCATCACTTTGGGCAAAATCTTTTAATGTGGTGCCACCTTGAGTGATTGCTGACGCTAAAGTTTCTTTAATAATAGGCACTAATTTTTGATAACGCGCTAAAGATACTTTACCTGCTTCACGTTTTGGGTGAATGCCCGCTTTAAATAAAGATTCATTGGCGTAAATATTTCCCACACCAACCACCACAGCATTATCCATTATAAATTGCTTAACCGCCGTTTTTTTGTTGCGTGATTGTTCATACACACGTTTCGCGGTAAATTCATCGGTTAGTGGCTCAGGGCCAAGTTTGCTCAATAATGTATGGCATTCATTTGGCGCTTGCCATAAGCAACATCCAAATCGTCTTGGGTCGTTTAATCTGAGTGCTTTGCCATTTTCAAAAATAAACTCAATATGATCATGCTTTTTCAGCGGCTCTATTTTATCTACAACCCGTAAATTACCCGACATCCCTAAGTGTAAAATCACGCTACCAAGCTCACAGGTAAGTAATAAATACTTAGCCCTACGCTCAACAGCAATAACCGGAAGGTTGGCTATTTGGTACACTTCATCTGGTACTGGCCAGCGCATATTCGGGTTGTGAATATTCACCTT
This sequence comes from Pseudoalteromonas mucoides, assembly GCF_049257175.1. NCBI lineage: Bacteria > Pseudomonadati > Pseudomonadota > Gammaproteobacteria > Alteromonadales > Pseudoalteromonadaceae > Pseudoalteromonas > Pseudoalteromonas mucoides. The sequence goes on along the minus strand of NZ_JBMMUC010000021.1, from coordinate 48,739 downwards.
AACCACGGTTTGTTGCAAAATATGGGGTGTTATTCCCATTCGGCTCACTTCTACTTCAGGTAACTCAGGCATACTAGTTAGACTCACTCGGTAAAAATTCAAAATTAACAAATAACTGTTGGGCTTTATTTGCATCAATCAAAAATACCCGTTGCGTACTTTTATCTAACAAATAATAACCTTGTGGTGCGCTGTACAACTGATAAAGCCAAGGTAATTGCTCACCTGCCAACCAAAGCGTTGCAACTGTTATTGGCTGGGTCAATTTTGCTGGCGATACATCGCTCACACTTAACTCAGCGCTTTGCCAATCATTTATAAGTTTAACGATGTTTTCTTGATTTGCAGACCAATCGTTGCTGGTTGGATTTTCGATAAGAGGTAGACTGCGCCACGCCGTACCTATTCGCTCAATTTTTTGTTCAGGAAAGCTCAACGCCAGAATAAAACTTTGCACGGGCAAAACGGTTTGTATGCTGGGCTGCTCAGGCACACTGTTAAGCTTTTTATGAAGGCCATTAAAAAAGAAGATCATCAGTAACATAGAGAAGATTAGAACATTGTTCCATGCTTTACGGCTAAGCTGCATCTTATACTCTTTTAAACAGATTCAAGTAGTTAAAGTGTAACTAAAAAAGCCAATTAATGGCACTGGTAAATTTGTTATTGGCTATTACAAAAATTCACCTATGTGAAATGTGCCAAAGCACAATTACTTTGCTAGAATATCTGCAAATTTTAAGGAGCTCCGTCAATGTCAATGTATGTAGTGGGTCACAAAATCCCAGATTCTGATTCTATTTGTGGTGCAATTGCACTTGCTTATTTAAAAAACCAAATCGATGAGCCAGCAATACCAACTCGTCTTGGTGATGTTTCGCCAGAAACACAATTTATTCTTGACCGCTTTGGCTTTGAAGCACCTGAGCTTAAATTAAGCTACGCCGGTGAAGATGTTTACATAGTTGACCATACAGAAAAAACACAAGCACCTGATGATATTGACCAAGCCCGTGTTGTTGGTGTGGTTGATCATCACAAATTAGGTGACTTAACATCGTCCACTCCGCTTGAATGTTGGATCCGCCCCGTTGGCTGCTCAAACACCATCATCAAGATGATGTATGACTTCTACAATGTTGAAATTCCAAAAGACATTGCAGGCATCATGATGTGTGCAATTTTAAGCGACACTGTTATCTTTAAATCACCAACCTGTACGACCGCTGATATCAAGTGTGTTGAAGCACTGGCTGAAATTGCAGGTGTTGAAGACTTTAAAGAGTTAGGTATGGACATGTTCCGTGTTAAATCTGCGGTTGAAGACACCCCTGCTCGCGATTTAGTAATGCGTGACTTTAAAGACTTTAACATGAACGGTAAGTTAGTGGGTATTGGTCAATTAGAAGTTATCGACCTTGCTGTTTTTGATGATATTAAAGCAGACCTTGAAGCTGACATTGCGCTTCTTAAAGAAGAAGGCGGCCGTCACTCAGTATTTTTACTACTGACTGACATCATGAAAGAAGGCTCACAAATGCTAATTGCATCTGACGATGCAACACTTGTTGAAACTGCTTATGGCGAAATTCCTAAAGACGGTAAAGTATGGCTTGATGGCGTTTTAAGCCGTAAAAAGCAAGTGGTACCACCACTGCAAGATGCTTTTGCGAAGCTTTAAGAACTAGCAACTAGAATGATATGACTCTGTGCGGTTATAGAGTCATATCACGCCCCACTCTGTCGCCAGACTATTTCTTCTACCATAATTAATCACTTAAAACTTAGTGAGGGCTATTTAATCACCCCCACATACTAAAGGTTTTCTAACTTGATACTTACCCTTAAACAAACATGCTGTTTTACAGAATAAAAGTGGCGACTTTTTCATTCAGGTTAGCGGCACGATCTTTAAGTATTTTAGCTTGGCTTAAATGATCCGTTGCTGATGACGTGATTTCATCCGTCACATCTTTTATCGCGACTGTATTTCTAGTTATTTCATTAGTTACCTGAGTTTGCTCTTCTGCTGCAACGGCAATTTGCCCTGCCATATCAGAAATCTCATTCACTGCTTGAGTTATTTCTTCAAGTGCCTTTGCCGCTGCATTAACATCATCAACACTATTGCTTGCTAACCCCTTGCTACTACCCATTAAGCTTACCGCTTGTTTTGTGGTATTTTGCAAAGTTTCAATTGTTGTATAAATCTCAGCCGTTGAATTTTGAGTGCGATGTGATAGTACCCGCACTTCATCTGCGACAACAGCAAAGCCACGCCCTTGCTCTCCAGCACGTGCCGCTTCTATAGCTGCATTCAATGCGAGTAAATTAGTTTGTTCAGCAATTTCCTGAATCGTAGTTAGAATACTTGAGATTGCTTGTGCATGCTGACTTAGTTCACCAATAACCACTGTGGTTTCATCTATTTCAGATGCTAATGAGTTAATTGTCGTTCTGGTTTTATCAACCAAGCTTTTACCCTCAATACTGCTTTGCGCTGACTGTTGTGACGCTGCAGCGGTATTTTCAGCATTTGCTGCTATTTCATGTGTGGCACTGGACATTTCGGTAACAGCTGTAGCGACCATAGTGACTTCTTGCTGCTGACGCTCTAACTCATTAACGCTCGAGTGATTTGTTAACAAGCTTTTTTCTGCATCTAAATCCAAATCAATGGCTAGCTGACGAATATGGCTAATTAATTGATGCTGGCTACTGACAAATGAATTAAAACTGTCCGCCAATACTCTGACTTCATCTTGGCTGTCAACACGGATACGTTGAGTTAAGTCTCCATTTCCCTCTGCAATACGTGATAATGCTTGCGATACACGGCTTAGAGGACCTAATAATAACGTTAGTAACCAAGATATAGATAATACACTAACTATTAATGCGATAGTCGCGAGCCCTAATTGAGTGACCATTAAGCGCACCAGCGGTGCTTCTAATGTTTGTTTATCAAGAACAAAAATAAGTTGCCAATCAGTATTAGAAATTTTTTCACTCCATAATAGCTTTTCGCTATTTTCAGTTTCAAAATATACTGGCGTTAATTGACCCGCTTGGTTACTCGATTCAATTAGCCTATTGTTTAACTTACTCTCAATATTGGTTATCTTTCCCATCAGTTTACTCGCATCTTTATAAGCAATGACGGTTCCATCATCATGTATCATGATGGCATGACCATTAGCTGGTAAAGACATATTGCTAACACTATCGACAATACTAGCAATTGATACGTCACCACCAACGACCCCATTGCGAGCTGGCTGAGCAATACTCACAACAAGTAAATTAAAAGCTACATCTAAATAAGGCTTAGTAATAATACCTTGTCGAGCTTGTTGTGCTTGTTGATACCAAGGCCGAGTCCTCGGATCGTAGCCGGTACGATCTATACGCGGATCTGAATCCACCATTACCCCGTCACGATCACCATAATAAGTTAACTGAAAATCGCCTGATGCTTGTGCTTGTTGTAAAGCATTAAGCGTATCACCGTCAACTTTGTTGGCTAGCGAAGCGATAACTCGTTGACGATCTGCCAACCATGCTTCGATACGCTCTGCTTGCTGTTTACCTGTTTGCCTTACACTATCAACGCTACTTTGTAGCAACAACGCTTTTTGTGTGAAATAGCTATACCATGATAAAAGTCCAACAACAATTACAAGGGCAAGAACAACGGATAATAATATTTTTTTCTTTAGTGAATATGAGTTCATATTGAGTGCTAATACTGATTTTAATTAAATAGAAACGGAGATAAATACAGCTTAGGGTTAGCTTAATTTAGAGTATGAATTGAGAGGTAATCTCAACCTTGTTTTATTTTCGCATACAAGCTAAAAAAAACAAATTAAAATCAAAATATTAGGATCGATTTTAAAACAAGTAATATGGATAAAATGTAAAACTTGAATTAAAAACCTACCGACTGTAAATAAATAACTTTGTATAAAAACGGTATGTATATTTTTATTTAAAATACTGTTTTGCTCACCTTCTGTAAAAGGGCTTGATGGGGTTTTTCTCGTGCTTATGACTTACCACTTAAAGCTAAAGCCCCCCTAAACGCAAAAAGCCCCGCATTTTCATGCGGGGCTTTCAAATTCTATACAATATTAAGCGTTAGCTCATTGCTGCTTGTAGCTTTTTCATCGCTGTTTTTTCAAGCTGACGAACACGCTCTGCAGACACGCTGTACTTTGCAGCTAGCTCTTGCAAAGTTGCCTTGTCATCAGATAACCAACGAGCGCTTACAATATCTTGTGAACGTTCGTCTAGTGTTTTTAATGCGCTAAACAAACGCGTGTGAGATTGCTCTTGCCACTGCTGTTGTTCAACTTCTTCAGCTAGATCGTTACTACCGTCAGTTAAGTACTGTACTGGTGAGTAAGTGCTGCTTGGTGCGTCGTCATTATCGTCGCCCGTTAAGTCAAAGCCCATGTCTTGGCCGCTCATGCGCGATTCCATTTCACGTACTTCTTTTTCACTTACACCTAGCTCGCTTGCTACAGTTGCAACCTCAGCTTGGTTAAACCAACCTAGGCGCTTTTTGTTTTTACGTAAGTTAAAAAACAACTTACGCTGTGCTTTAGTGGTCGCAACTTTAACGATACGCCAGTTCTTAAGCACGAATTCGTGAATTTCTGCTTTTATCCAGTGCACTGCAAATGAAACCAAACGTACGCCCACTGATGGATCAAAACGTTTTACTGCTTTCATCAGACCGATGTTACCCTCTTGGATCAAATCAGCTTGTGGTAGGCCGTAACCTGAATAACCTTTAGCGATATGCGCCACGAAGCGTAAATGAGACATGATGAGTTGCTTTGCAGCATTAAGATCGCCGTCTTCCTGTAAGCGGGTCGCTAACTCTTTTTCTTGCTCAGCCTCTAGCATAGGTATTGTACTTACCGTTTGTAGGTAACCATCAATACTTGCGCTTTGCTGTCCAACTGTGAGTGCCATTGCGTATATATCTTTACTCATTTTTCACCTCGGTGATAAACATTTGAAACCATCTTAGCACTCTTTAACCGAGAGTGCTAACTTCAATTTAAATCTTTTTTTCGATTGAAGCAAGTGGTTTTTTTGATGTTTTTCATTGTACTTTAAACGTCTGAATATGCGATGAATTCTAGCTTTATGACGAGTTGATAAAAACAATGGAGGTTATTATTACCAACTCGCTAATTGATGATACACACCAATTGTTACACTTTATCGGGTTCGATTTCTTTAATATAACGATTAACGGATAGGTAGGAACCAACAAACCCTAAAGTGGTTGCTAGTAACACTAAAGAGCCAAATTCAACTAAGCTTAAACCTATTAGATCAAAGCTTGTTTGATACACCCCTGCCACTTCAGTGACAGCCGAGCCTAACCACCACATCATTAATGCAACACAGATAAACGCAAACAAACCACCGATAATACCATACCAAATACCCGTCCATAAAAATGGCGCGTGTATAAAGGTGTTGGTCGCCCCTACAAGCTTCATCACTTGTATTTCTTCTTTTTTATCCATGATAGATAAACGAATGGTATTGCCGATAATTAAAGTAACGGAAGTAAGCAATAATAAAGCAATGGTGATTACACTTTCTTTAAGTAAGCTCAGTAACGCATTTAAACGCTCAAGCCATGCAATATCTAATTTGCCAAAGTCTACTTCACGTTCTTTTTCAAGCTTAATAAGTAACGCTTGGGCTGCTTGTGGTTGACGGTGGCGCGAGGTCGGTGTCACTATCACTACATCTGGCAGTGGATTTTCATCTAAATACTCAAGAGCCTGTCCAAAACCTGACACTTCTTTAAATTCAACTAATGCATTTTGTTTCGAGATAAAGGTAACGTTATCAACCTCAGGGTATAATGCGAGTCGCTTAACTAACGTTTGTGTTTCTTGTTCGTTCATTGACTCTTTAACGAATAACGAAATCTCAGCAGCTTCTTCAAAGCCGCTACTGACTTGCTGTACATTTTTAACCACTAAATAAAGCGTAGCTGGTAGTGTTAAACTTAAGCCCAAAACGGCAATGGTCATCATTGACGCCATCGGCGTGCGCCACATTTCACCTAAGCTGTGAACTCCCTGACGAAAGATATTTAATACAAAAAAGTAGCCAGCAGCTATGAAAGATTTTTTTGCGCGCTCATTTTGGCTTTGTCGTCCTTTAAATAACAAGCTCATAGTGTTGCCTCTGCCAATGGGTCTTGACTCATGCGGCCATCTTTTAAAGTAAGACTGCGATAACGCATGCGTGAAATAAGCCCTAAATCATGGGTAGCAATGAGTACTGTTGTCCCGTGTTTATTAAAGTCTTCAAATAAACGCAGTATATCCATTGATAATTCAGGGTCTAAGTTACCAGTAGGCTCATCGGCAAGTAATAACGGCGGCGAGTTCACAATGGCGCGGGCAATGCCTACACGTTGCTGTTCACCACCTGACAGAGTCGATGGATGGCATTTTACTTTATCTAGCAAGCCAACTTTATCCAGCGCGCCGTGCACTCGCTTTTCGATTTGTTTATGATGCGTGCCCTCAATAACCAGCGGCAAAGCAACGTTATCAAAAATGGTATGACGTTCTAATAGGCGGTGATTTTGAAAAATAATGCCAATATCACGACGAACATAAGGGATCTGTCTTGACTTAACAGCGCTTAAGTCAACGCCATTGATCAAAACTTGCCCTGCGGATGGGCGTTCCATTAAGCTAATTAATTTAAGTAAGGTACTTTTACCTGCACCACTGTGGCCGGTTAGAAAAGCCAGTTCACCAGGCTTTACATGAAAGCTCACTTTTTCCAATGCTCGGTGACCACCTGGGTATGTTTTACTTACTTGCTGAAAATTTATCATTCTTATCCCTCAGCTAAAAAGAGCCTAAACCAGTTTGGTTTAAGCTCCTTTTTAAAATTTATGCTTCGTCCTCGTCTTGGCTAAACAGCGCATCGATAAAGTCGTTACTATTGAATGCTCTTAAATCATCAATGCTTTCACCCACACCAATATAACGGATTGGAATATTAAACTTATCAGCGACGGCGAAGATCACACCGCCCTTAGCAGTACCATCTAGCTTAGAAAGTGTAATACCTGTTAAGCCAACACACTGATTAAATAGGTTTACTTGGCTAATAGCATTTTGACCAGTACCTGCATCGATAGTTAACATAACTTCGTGAGGGGCATCTGGATCTATTTTTTTCATTACACGGGCTATTTTTTCAAGCTCCTGCATTAAATTATCTTTATTTTGCAAGCGCCCTGCTGTATCAGCGATTAACACATCAACATTACGTGCCTTGGCCGCTTGAAAAGCGTCAAATACCACAGATGCACTATCCGCACCGGTATGCTGCGCAATCACGGGGATTTCATTACGCTCACCCCATACTTGCAGCTGCTCAACTGCCGCAGCACGGAAAGTATCACCTGCTGCGAGCATCACTGATTTACCTTCGCTTTGAAATTGCTTAGCAAGCTTACCGATTGTGGTAGTTTTACCCACGCCATTAACGCCTACCATTAAAATAACAAATGGCTTTTTGTCACTCGGGATTTCTAATGGTTGCTCTGCTGTTTTAAGCATTGTCGCCATTTCTTGCTTCATCAGCTCGTAAAGTGCATCACCGTCTTTTAGCTGCTTTCGATCTGCTGCATCCGTTAAACTGTCGATTAACTTCATAGTCGTATCGACACCTAAATCAGCGGTTAGCAATTGTGTCTCTAATTCTTCAAACAGCTCATCGTCAATCTTTTTACCACTAAAAATTGACGCAAAACCAGATCCTATATTTAGCTTTGTTTTGAGTAAGCCTTTTTTAAGGCGAGAGAAAAAGCCTTCTTTCTTAGGTTTTTCAGCTTTTTTGGCTTCATCGTTGGCAAGCTCTGCAGTTAAGCGCTCTTGTTCTAGGCGTTCTGCCTCAGCCTCTGCTGCAATACGTTCTTGTTCTACACGCTCAGCCTCTGCTTGCTCTGCTGCTATGCGTTCTTGTTCTACACGCTCTGCCTCAGCTTGCTCTGCTGCTATGCGTTCTTGTTCTAGGCGCTCTGTCTCAGCTTCTGCTGCTATGCGCTCTTGCTCTACACGCTCAGCCTCAGCTCTCTCTGCTGCAATACGTTCTTGTTCTACACGTTCTGCCTCAGCTTGCTCTGCTGCAATACGTTGTTGTTCTACACGTTCTGCCTCAGCTTGCTCTGCTGCTATGCGTTCTTGCTCTACACGCTCAGCCTCAGCTTGCTCTGCTGCTATGCGTTTTTGTTCTAGGCGCTCTGTCTCAGCCTCTGCTGCAATGCGCTCTTGCTCTACACGCTCAGCCTCTGCTTTTTCTGCGGCAATACGTTGTTGCTCTAATTCTGCATCACGCTGAGCTTGCTCTGCAGCTTTGCGTTCAAGTTCCAAACGCATTGCTTCTTCTTGCTGTGCTAAACGATCTGCTTGCTCACGACGAAGCTGTTCAGCCTGCTCTGCTGCAAGTAGCTGTTCATGCGCTTTTTCTGCCGCAATGCGCTCTTGCTCTAAACGTTCTGCATCGCGTTTTTCTTGTGCAATGCGTTGTTGCTCTAACTCTGCGTCATATTGCGCTTGCTCTGCAGCTTTGCGTTCAAGTTCCAAACGCATTACTTCTTCTTGCTGTGCTAAACGATCTTCTTGCTCACGACGAAGCTGTTCAGCCTGCTCTGTTGCGAGTAGCTGTTCATGCGCTTTTTCAGCGGCAATACGCTCTTGCTCTACACGTTCAGCTTCTGCTTTTTCTGCAGCAATGCGATATTGCTCTATACGTTCAGCTTCGGCTTGCTCTGCAGCACTACGCTCTTGCTCTACACGTTCAGCTTCTGCTTTTTCTGCAGCAATGCGCTCTTGCTCTACACGTTCAGCTTCTGCTTTTTCTGCAGCAATGCGCTCTTGCTCTACACGTTCAGCTTCTGCTTTTTCTGCAGCAATACGCTCTTGCTCTACACGTTCTGCTTCTGCTTGCTCTGCAGCAATACGCTCTTGTTCTATGCGTTCAGCTTCTGCTCTTTCTGCAGCAATACGCTCTTGCTCTATACGTTCAGCTTCTGCTTGCTCTGCAGCAATACGCTCTTGCTCTATACGTTCTGCTTCTGCTTGCTCTGCTAATTGCTTTTGGTTATCAGCCTCTGCTGCCTGCTCTGTTTGTTGTTTATTTTCTGATTTGCCAAAACCTAGCCAAGACAGGAATTTACTTTTTTTTGCCATAGTTGCTAATAACCACTTATAAAAATCTGATAAACTAATGCAAATAGTTTTATCTGAAACCGCTTTTAAAGCCATTGATAAAACTATTGTCCAAGATGCTTATGGTAACACTTTTAGCGCAGTTGAAAAATGACGCGCTACGATATCAGTACAATATTATCTGAGCAGCGTAACAGATACCATTTTTTAGTGAGTTAAATGAGAAAAAAATCACCACAAAAACAGCCAAATAACAAATCAAATGATGGCTTTATTCGAATCATCAGCGGGCAGTTTCGCAATCGTAAGTTACCTGTTAAAGATGTACAAGGATTGCGTCCAACGACCGATCGTATAAAAGAAACTGTTTTTAACTGGTTAATGCAAGATACTCGAGATGCTAAAGTACTCGATTGCTTTGCGGGTTCAGGCGGGCTGGGCTTTGAAACACTCTCTCGGTTTGCTCACAGCGCCACATTTTTAGAAATGGACAATTCAGCCTGTGCGCAATTAAAAACAAACGCGCAAACGCTTAAGTTGAATAATGCAGACATTCATTGCACCGATAGTTTGCGTTATTTAGGTCAAAACACCAACGAACAACAATTTGATTTAGTGTTTGTTGACCCGCCTTTTCGCCAAAACTTAGCTAAACCATGCTGTGATTTACTGATAGAAAATAACTGGTTAAGTGAAAATGCTTTGATTTATGTCGAAGTTGAAAGTGAACTTAACAATTTAGCTCTTCCTAGCAATTGGCTGTTATTAAAAGAAAAAGTCGCGGGACAAGTGCTTTGCCGCCTGTATCAATCTCAGTAAAATTAGCAACATAGCGATATTTTTCGTTTACTATTGGAACAGACAATATTTATCCTTTACATGTGGTGTGGCTTCGGATTACAATACCGCACCATTTTTGAACCACTTGATCATTGTTTGATCAACTTGAGCAACGCTCATTATTTAGGTAGGTGAATTTTTAATGCCAGTAATTAAAGTAAGAGAGAACGAACCGTTTGACGTAGCACTTCGTCGCTTCAAGCGTTCATGTGAAAAAGCAGGTATCCTTTCAGAAGTTCGTCGTCGCGAGCACTATGAAAAGCCAACAGCTGAGCGTAAGCGTAAAAAAGCTGCAGCGGTTAAGCGTCACATGAAGAAGCTTTCTCGCGATAACGCACGTCGCGTTAAATTATACTAATAGTATTAGGTCTTGTATAAATGAGCCTTTTAATAACGCTAAAAGATGCGCAAAAAGATGCGATGCGAGCGAAAGACAAAACACGTCTTAACCCTATTCGTATGGTACTTGCTGCAATCAAGCAGCGTGAGATTGACGAGCAAATAACACTTGATGATGACGGTATTACCGCGGTCTTAGTGAAGCTTGTTAAACAACGCCGCGATTCTTACACTCAGTATAAAGATGCTGGGCGTGATGATTTAGCTGAAGTTGAAGCCAGTGAAATTAAAGCACTTGAAGAGTTTTTACCTCAACAATTGAGTGAAGACGAAATCATTGCTCTCATTGATGCGGCTATTGCTGATACTAATGCAGCAGGTATGCAAGACATGGGTAAAGTAATGGGTATAATCAAAAGCAAAGCTGAAGGTCGCGCCGATTTAGGTAAGATCTCCGGTTTAATTAAGCAACGATTAACTGCCTAATACGCCCACATACATAAAGTATGATTGAAGCAAACCGAGCCATGTGCTCGGTTTCTTCGTTTTTAGCTTTAATAAAAATAGCATTTGTGTTCAAATCTAAATTTGCAGAACTAAAGCTAGTTCTTACTCCTTTTTCTCTTTATTTCAGGACTACACTTTACTAATGGCCGGAAAGATCCCACGAAATTTTATTGACGATTTACTCGCCAGAACAGATATTGTCGAGCTCATTGACTCTAAAGTTGGTCTTAAAAAAGCCGGTAAAGACTACCAAGCGTGTTGCCCATTTCATAACGAAAAGTCTCCGTCGTTTACTGTTTCACAAGATAAACAGTTTTATCATTGCTTTGGCTGTGGCGCTAACGGCAACGCCATCTCCTTTGTTATGGAGTACGATAAACTTGAGTTTGTTGATGCAATTGAAGAACTTGCCAGCTTATTAAACCTCGACGTACCACGCGAACAAGGTAACACCAGCTCAGGTCCACAAAGAACCGCTGAACAAAAACGTTCTGATTACGATTTAATGTTGCACGCCGCCCGCTTTTATCAGCATCAATTAAAACACCATGCAAATTCTGCTGATGTGATTGAGTATGTAAAAGGCCGTGGCTTAAGTGGCGAAACCGTTAAAAAGTTTATGATTGGCTATGCACCAAGCGAATGGGAAGGCTTATGCCAACAGCTAGGCCGTAACAAAGAACAAAAAGAGCAACTAGTAGAGCTAAAACTTGCTTCAGAGAAAACCCCTGGTAGGCAGTTTGATTTTTTCCGCGACCGCTTAATGTTTCCCATCCGCGATAAACGAGGTCGTGTAATCGCGTTTGGTGGTCGTGTTATGCAAGCTGACCAAGGCCCTAAATATTTAAACTCCCCTGAAACTCGTATTTTTCATAAAGGTTTTGAGCTTTATGGACTTTACGAGGCAAAGCAAGCACATAAAAAGCTCGATCATATCCTTATAGTTGAAGGCTATATGGACGTGGTCGCGCTCAGTGAGCAAGATATAGAGTACGCGGTAGCGGCTCTAGGCACTGCGACAACAGCTGAGCACATGCACACTTTATTTAGAACCACAGACAAAGTAATATGTTGTTATGATGGTGACCGCGCAGGTCGTGATGCCGCTTGGCGTGCGCTAGAAAATGCGCTGCCTTATTTGACTGATGGTAAAGCACTGCAATTTGTATTTTTACCTGATGGCGAAGACCCTGATTCACTCGTGCAACAAGAAGGTAAAGATGCGTTTGAACAACGTTTAGCCCAAGCCGATGATTTCACTCAAGTGTTGTTTAACAAACTAAGTCAAGAAATTGATTTAACAACAGATGCTGGTAAAGCAAAGTTACTGAGTGCGGTACTCCCTCTGGTAGAAAAAATCCCTAGTGAGTTTTATCAAGAAAACTTACTAGAGCAACTTGGTCGCCTTATCGGGCGTACAAAAGAGCAGCTAAATAGCCGTTTAAAAACACCGAAACAACAGCATTCTATTGAGCGTAAGTTTAAAATAACGCCGATGCGTCGCGCAATTGGTTTATTAGTTCAGCACCCAAATTTAGCAAACGCAGTACCTTATTTACCCGACCTCGCGCAAATGAATATCGCGGGTATCGCTCTGTTGATTAAATTACAGCACTACGCATTACAAAAAGGCACAACTACTACTGCCCAACTACTTGAGGCGTTTAGAGAAAGCCCTGAATATGAAGCACTTATAAAACTTGCAACGTGGCGTCATGAAATAAATGACGACCGGTTAGAGGATGAATTTAAAAATACTTTTAAGTTTATTGAAGATCAGTGTTTAAATTATCGACTCGAGACCCTATTAATAAAGGACAAGACCCAAGGGTTAAATAGCGACGAAAGACTTGAGTGTCATTTATTAACTCAAGCGCTAAAAGGCACTAACGGCTAGTCAAAATTGATAAATGCTGTTATACTGTGCTATTCACTGCGTCGAATTATACTTAGCTTGGCTTTATATGTAAGCAAGCTGGCGCCTGTTGTATCAACTTATCAGAGTGGAAGAAACAATCTCTATGGATCCAACTCCTCAGTCACAATTAAAACTTCTGATTCAAAAAGGTAAAGAGCAAGGTTATTTAACTTTTGCAGAAGTTAATGATCACCTTCCACAAGATATTATCGATTCAGATCAAGTAGAAGATATCATTAGTATGATCAATGATATGGGTATCAAGGTTAGCGAAAACGCACCTGATGCCGATGAATTGATGATGCAAGAAACCACGACAGATGAAGACGCAGCAGAAGCCGCAGCCGCTGCGCTTGCTACTGTAGATAAAGAAATCGGCCGTACAACGGACCCGGTTCGTATGTATATGCGTGAAATGGGTACGGTTGAACTACTGACCCGTGAAGGCGAAATTGTTATCGCTAAGCGTATTGAAGAAGGCATCAACCAAGTACAGATCTCGGTTGCTGAATATCCTGAAGCAATTACTTACCTTCTTGAACAATGGGATAAATTTGAAGCGGAAGAAATGCGCTTAAGCGACATTATCTCTGGTTTCTTTGATCCTAACGAAGATGAAGCTCAAATTTCTGCAACGCACATTGGCTCTGAATTAAGTGAAAAAGAACTTGATGAAGAAGATGAAGACGATGCTGATAGCGACGATGATGATGACGAAGAAGAAGTAGATACAGGCCCAGATCCTGAAGAGGCTCGTGTACACTTTGAAAACCTTCGTGATCTTTATAACAAAGCGCGCGACACTTTTGATAAAAAAGGTCGTTCACACCCAGATTCTCAAGCCGCTATTTTTGAGATCGGTGAGTTATTCAGAACATTTAAATTAGTACCAAAACAGTTTGATCGCATGGTTAATAACATGCGTGAGATGATGGACAGAGTACGTGTACAAGAACGTCTGATCATGAAACAAGCGGTACAATTTGCAAAATTACCAAAGAAAACCTTTGTTAAACACTTTGCAAATAACGAAACAGATGCATCGTGGCTCGATTTAGAAATCGCAGCTAACGAAAAACATTCAGCTAAACTTGAAGAAGTTAAGCCAGAAATCATTCGTTGCATCAATAAACTATCAGTCATTGAAGAAAGCACTGGTTTAAGCATTGAGCGTATTAAAGACATCAACCGTCGTATGAGTATCGGTGAGGCAAAAGCCCGTCGTGCGAAAAAAGAAATGGTTGAAGCAAACTTACGTCTTGTTATCTCAATTGCGAAAAAATACACCAACCGTGGTTTACAGTTCTTGGACTTAATCCAAGAAGGTAACATTGGTCTAATGAAAGCAGTTGATAAGTTTGAATACCGCCGTGGTTATAAGTTTTCAACTTATGCTACGTGGTGGATCCGCCAAGCAATCACTCGCTCTATCGCCGACCAAGCACGAACAATCCGTATTCCTGTGCATATGATTGAAACGATCAATAAATTGAATCGTATTTCACGTCAAATGCTACAAGAAATGGGTCGTGAGCCAAACCCTGAAGAATTAGCAGAACGCATGATGATGCCTGAGGACAAAATCCGTAAGGTACTTAAGATTGCAAAAGAGCCTATTTCGATGGAAACGCCAATCGGTGATGATGAAGATTCGCACTTAGGTGACTTTATCGAAGATACAACCATTGATTCGCCTATCGATTCAGCAACAATGGAATCTCTTCGTGGTGCTACCAACGATGTACTTGCAGGCCTAACAGCCCGTGAAGCTAAAGTATTACGTATGCGTTTTGGTATCGATATGAATACCGACCATACTTTAGAAGAAGTAGGTAAGCAGTTTGACGTAACACGTGAGCGTATTCGTCAAATCGAAGCGAAGGCACTGCGTAAACTACGCCACCCTTCTCGCTCTGACTTACTTAAGAGCTTCTTAGACGCTAAATAATTAGCAGCTAACAAACATAATCAAAAGGCCGCTGTAGCGGCCTTTTTTCTATTTCAAGGAAAATATCATGGCTTGGATCCAAATCCGTATTAATGCGAATGCCGCAACGGCTGATGCTGTAAGTGACTTATTAATGGAAGCAGGCAGCGCATCTGTTACCTTCATTGATGCTAAAGACACACCTATCTATGAGCCTAAAATTGGCACTGTCGAGTTTTGGGCTGATACCACTGTTATTGGTCTGTTCGAGGCTAATCACGATATGAACGCGGTCATTGAACTTTTAAAGCGCCATGACGAAATAAGAGACTCGTTAGTTTATAAAGTAGAGCAACTAGAAGATAAAGATTGGGAACGTGAATGGATGGATAACTTCCACCCAATTCAATTTGGCAAAAAACTATGGATTTGCCCAAGCTGGCGCGATATTCCAGACCCTGATGCAGTAAATGTATTACTCGACCCAGGCCTTGCTTTTGGCACCGGTACTCATGCAACTACTGCACTGTGTTTAAAATGGCTTGAAAGCCAAGACTTAACAGGTAAAACTGTAGTCGACTTTGGTTGTGGCTCAGGCATTTTAGGCATTGCAGCTATCAAATTAGGTGCCGAGCGTATGATAGGTATCGATATCGATCCACAAGCACTTGAGGCAAGTTTAGATAATGCACAGCGTAACGGTGTAGCCGACAAACTGGAAGTTTACCTACCAGAAAATCAGCCTGAATTTACAGCTGATATAGTAGTAGCAAACATTTTAGCCGCACCACTTCGTGAATTACACAGCGTGATTTTAGGCTTGTTAAAACCAGGCGGTAAAATTGCTATGTCAGGTATTTTACAAGAGCAAGCACAGTCAGTGGCTGATGTTTATGCGCCGTTTATTGCCCTTGATGAAATTGCTGTTGAAGGTGAATGGACACGAGTCAGCGGTAAAAAACACGCTAACTAATCGTCTTCCCTTTGTTTAAGCATTAACTCTAAATACGTTTGTAAAGCCTGTAGTTAACAGGCTTTACCTATTATTCACACATTAATTCACCGTGCTAATTATTACCACTAAATTTGTTTTGTATAAATATCAAACAAATCAACCCGCCCGTCAAACTGTTATCAAAAGTCAATACGAAAAAGGCAAAAAAAAGTCACTTTTGTTCAATTTATAGCCTTTGATTTTTGGTGAAAACACCGTAAACTTAGCGCCCCTTGAAAAGAGGCCTATTGAATACAGTGCGTATCGGTTCATACCAACTTGAGAACAATGTAATTGTCGCGCCAATGGCAGGCATTACAGACAGACCATTTAGACAGCTTTGCCGACGCTTAGGTGCGGGGCTTGCCGTGTCTGAAATGCTATCGTCAAATCCCAAAGTATGGAAAACCGAAAAATCGATGAACCGTATGGATCACAGCGGTGAATCAGGAATACGCGCGGTGCAGATCGCAGGAGCTGATCCTGAGCTTATGGCTCAGGCCGCACAATTCAATGTCAGTAATGGTGCACAAATCATAGATATAAATATGGGGTGCCCAGCTAAGAAAGTGAACAAGAAACTCGCAGGCTCAGCGTTATTGCAGTTTCCTGAGTTAGTCGAAGAGATTATTGATGCAGTTGTAAATGCTGTTGATGTACCTGTGACACTAAAAATCCGCACAGGATGGGATCAGGAAAACCGCAATGGTGTAGAGATTGCGAGCATAGCTGAACGTTATGGTATTGCTTCATTAGCCGTACATGGGCGTACTCGCGCATGTATGTATAAAGGTGAAGCAGAATACGCCACGATTAGGGATATTAAACGTTCAGTGTCGATACCTGTGGTTGCTAATGGTGATATTACCTCACCAGAAAAAGCAAAACAGGTTTTAGACTATACGGGTGCAGATGCCATTATGATTGGTCGAGCCGCCCAAGGTCGCCCTTGGATATTTAGGGAGATAGACCACTATTTGCGAACTGGAAAACACTTACCAACACCTGAAATTCCAGAAGTGCGTGGTATTTTGATGGAACACTTAGTGAACCTTCATGCGTTTTACGGGGAACCAATGGGAGCGCGAATAGCTCGCAAACATGTATCTTGGTATTTGCAAACCCATGACAGTGACGGTCAGTTTAGGCGAGTATTTAATGCTCTCGATAATCCACAGGCACAAATCGAGACATTAGAGCAATACTTTAAAACACTAGCAGCTAACTAAGAAAGAAAGAGATATAAACAATGTTCGAACAAAACGTGACTTCTCCATTTATCACTAACCCTCATGTTCAGTCGCACGAGAAACCGCAGCCATTACGCGATGCAGTGAAAAAAGCTGTTCATCACTACTTAAAACAGCTTAACGGTCAAGATGTGCAAGACGTTTACGACCTTGTTCTTTCTGAGCTAGAAGCACCATTACTTGAAGAAGTAATGACTTACACACGTGGTAACCAAACACGTGCAGCAATCTTACTAGGTATCAACCGTGGTACTTTACGTAAGAAGCTTAAGAAATACGGCATGAACTAATACCAGCTATATTGAAACCGTAATCATTCTAACGAGTTAAATAAGCCCCTAACTGCGTTAAAAATTTTTTATGTAGAATAACTACACAGCAAAATTTTTGCCTTGTTATTGACTTATTTCTCTGTCGTTATAATTGCTTACTAATCCAATACAGCTGGTATAAAGTATTTTGAGTAAAAAGCACCTTCGGGTGCTTTTTTTATATCTTTAAAAATCCTCACCCTTTAAATATCGTTTTTTAAGCGATATTCAGTTAAAATAGCGCCTTTCTAAGCTAGCTCAAACACTGAGGTAATCAAACTACAATGGATACACATCGTCCAATTCGTCGCGCACTACTAAGTGTGTCAGATAAAACCGGTATCGTTGAATTTGCTCGTTCACTTGAATCACAAGGTGTCGAACTTTTATCAACTGGCGGTACTTGTAAATTACTTGCTGATAACGGCATTAAAGTCACTGAAGTATCTGACCACACAGGTCACCCAGAGATCATGGATGGTCGCGTAAAAACTCTTCATCCAAAAATTCATGGCGGCATCTTAGCGCGTCGTGGACAAGATGAAGATGTAATGAGCGAGAATAACATCTCAGCTATCGATATTGTTGTAGTTAACTTATACCCCTTTGCGAATACAGTCGCTCAAGAGAACTGCAGCCTTGAAGATGCGATTGAAAACATCGATATCGGTGGTCCAACTATGGTGCGCGCTGCGGCTAAGAACCACAAAGACGTGACTATCGTAGTAAATGCAAAAGATTACGATCGCGTGATCAGCGAAATGCAAAGCAATAATGGCTCAACAACGTACAAAACCCGTTTTGATCTTGCCATTGCTGCTTACGAGCACACCGCACAGTACGATGGCATGATTGCTAACTACTTCGGTAAAATGGTTGCTGACTACACTGATGAAGCGGCTGAGGAAACTAAATTCCCACGTACAATCAATATGCAGTTCACTAAAAAGCAAGATATGCGCTACGGTGAAAACTCACACCAAGATGCCGCTTTCTATGTTGAGAACGACGTACAAGAAGCCTCTGTTGCAACTGCAACTCAGTTACAAGGTAAAGCTTTATCGTTTAACAACATTGCTGATACTGACGCTGCTCTTGAATGTGTTAAAGAGTTTGATGTGCCAGCCTGTGTTATCGTGAAACATGCAAACCCGTGTGGTGTATCTATTGGTGAAAACATTCTTGAAGCCTACGACCGCGCATTTAAAACAGACCCTACATCTGCATTTGGTGGCATCATTGCATTTAACCAAGAGCTTGATGCTGATACCGCTGAAGCTATTGTTGCACGTCAATTTGTTGAAGTAATCATTGCACCTAAAGTATCTGAAGCTGCAGCGAAAATCATTTCAGCTAAGCAGAATGTTCGCTTACTTGAATGTGGTCAATGGACAGGTAAAGCAACCGGTCATGACATCAAACGTGTTAACGGCGGTGTATTAATTCAAGACCGTGATTTAGGTATGGTTACACAAGGCGACTTAAAAGTTGTTTCTAAGCGTAAGCCTACTGAGCAAGAACTTAAAGATTTATTATTCTGCTGGAAAGTCGCTAAGTTTGTTAAATCAAACGCTATTGTGTATGCCCGTGACGGCATGACAATCGGTGTAGGTGCAGGCCAAATGAGCCGCGTTTACTCAGCTAAAATTGCCGGTATTAAAGCTGCTGATGAAAACCTTGAAGTAAAAGGTTCAGTCATGGCATCTGATGCATTCTTCCCATTCCGTGATGGTATTGATGCTGCAGCTGATGCTGGCATTACTGCTGTAATACAACCTGGTGGCTCTATGCGCGATGAAGAAGTTATCGCAGCAGCTGATGAAGCAGGCATGGCAATGGTGTTTACTGGCATGCGTCACTTCCGCCACTAATCACGCAAAGAGCTAACTGCATCAGTTAGCTCTTTTTGTTTGCATCAAATTCACGTATTCTGCTTATTCTATAACCTCTCGTAAAATTATAATGTGAAGGAACAGACGATGAAATTTGCACTAAAAACGTTACTGGTTGCCACTTTGGCTGTTAGCTCAACTATCGCCGTTGCCCATAACCATGGCCATGACTCAGCACTAAAGCACACAGTAAAAGCAAGCGAACGTAATGCTGAACGCGACCAATACCGTCACCCAGTCCAAACACTGGAATTTTTTGGCTTTAAACCAAGTATGACAGTGGTTGAAATTGCCCCAGGCGGTGGTTGGTACAGTGAAATTTTAGCACCAGCATTGAAAGATCACGGCACCTATTACGCTGCGCACTTCCCTGCTGATTCATCGGTTGGTTACTATCAACGTTCATTAGCTGGCTTTAAAAAGAAGGTTGCTGAGGATGAGCGTTTTAGCAAAGTGAAAATCACTGAATTCGCTCCTTCATCACATTTAGATATTGCACCAGCTGGCAGTGCGGATATGGTTTTGACCTTTCGTAATGTTCATAACTGGTATATGAGTAAAGATAAAGAAGCGGCAGCTAACGCTTTTAAATCATTTTACACTGCACTTAAACCAGGCGGCACCTTAGGTGTAGTTGAACACCGTTTGCCAGAAGAGCGCGCTGATGAAATGCAAAAATCATCTGGTTATATGAAGCAAAGTGTTGTGATTGAACTTGCTAAAAAAGCAGGTTTTGAACTTGAAGCAAGCAGTGACATAAATGCAAATTCACTTGATACAGCCGATCACCCTAAAGGGGTATGGACACTACCACCTAGCCTAAGACTTGGCGAGCAAGACGCAGCTAAGTATAAAGCCATTGGTGAAAGTGACCGCATGACGCTGAAATTTAAAAAACCGCTTTAAATAGGATATTCGCCATGAATGTATTAGTCATTGGCAGCGGCGGCCGCGAACACGCACTTGCGTTTAAGGCTGCTCAAAATACTAAAGTTACTACCGTTTTTGTTGCTCCAGGTAATGCAGGTACTGCACTTGAGCCAAAACTTGAAAACGTTGCGATTAATGTTGAAGACTTAGATGGTCTACTTAATTTTGCAAAGCAAAACAATGTTGGTCTTACTATCGTAGGTCCTGAAGTACCACTGGTACTAGGTGTGGTAGATAAGTTCCGTGAACACGGCTTAGCTATTTTTGGCCCAACCGCCGGCGCCGCACAGTTAGAAGGCTCTAAATCGTTTACTAAAGACTTTTTAGCACGCCATAATATTCCAACTGCGGATTATCAAACGTTTGAGCAAATCGACCCTGCCCTTGCCTATTTAAAAGAAAAAGGCGCACCGATTGTCATCAAAGCTGACGGTCTAGCTGCAGGTAAAGGCGTTATTGTTGCTATGGACGAACGCGAAGCTGAAGCTGCTATCCGCGATATGCTAGCTGGAAACGCCTTTGGTGAAGCAGGCAGCCGCGTAGTCATTGAAGAGTTTTTAGAAGGCGAGGAAGCGTCATTCATCGTGATGGTTGATGGCGAAAACGTACTCCCGTTTGCTACTAGCCAAGACCATAAACGTGCTTACAATGGCGATAAAGGTCCTAACACAGGCGGCATGGGCGCATACTCACCAGCACCTGTTGTAACTGACGAAATCCACCAGCGTATTATGAACGAAGTTATCTACCCAACAGTAGAGGGTATGGCACGTGAAGGCCACCCGTACACTGGTTTCTTATATGCTGGTTTAATGATTGATACCGATGGCACACCTAAAGTTATCGAGTATAACTGCCGCTTTGGTGACCCAGAAACGCAACCTATGATGCTACGCCTGCAATCAGACTTAGTTGAGCTGATTGAAGCTGCTAACCGCGTTGAACTTGATAAAACAAGCATTGAGTTTGATTCACGCGCAGCTGTCGGTGTGGTATTAGCTGCTAAAGGCTACCCTGATAGCTACCCGAAAGGCGATGCAATCAATGGCCTTAAAGTTAGCTACGCTGAAGGTGAAAAAGTGTTTCACGCAGGTACTAAGCAAGATGGCGATAATGTAGTCACTGCTGGCGGTCGTGTATTATGTGCCACGGCTCTTGGTAATACAGTGACGCAAGCACAGCAACGTGCATATGAACTTGTAGACGAAATCAGCTGGGACGGTATGGAATATCGTACTGATATAGCTTATCGCGCTATCGCTCGTGAAAAATAATTAATTGGTATAACCAGTTAAGATTTAATAAAAAGCGCAGTTTATCTGCGCTTTTTAATGCTACACTCATTTCTAGGAACTGAAAAAGAACGTTAAAAATTGAAAAATAATTACTTACGCTATCATTTTATTGCCGTATTAATATTACTTGTGTTGTTTTATGTAATAGCAACGCTTGCAGGCCATTTAGCGACCCCTACAAAATACACTATTGACAAAACCACTCCTATTTACCTATCCCATAGTTACTTTATTGATGAAACAAAAAAACTACCAATCCATCAAATTATCGATAATCTAGATGATTTCACTGTGGGGTCATTTGCAGATATAAACTGGAACTTTACACCCCGTAATTATTGGTTGTTAGTAGAACTGGAGAATCGAAGCCAACAAAATGAAAAAATTGTCGCTCATTTTGATAACCCTATGGTCGATCATTTAACGATTTATCACTTGGATAAAAGCAATCATATTATAACGACTACGCAACTTGGCGACTTAACCCCAGAGCTCACTCGTTTTGAGTACAGTGTACCGCATATTCGCTTAACAGTTACCCCGCAAAGTAAACAGAAACTATTAATAAAAATTGATACAACCGGAATTAGTAAAACGCCGATCAATCTTTATGGTGAAACTGAGTTTCAAGATTTAACCCGTTCACAAACAGCCATTTGGGGAATTTTTGTTGGCGTGCTGATCATGGCGGCACTGTATAACTTAGTGCTCTTTTTTGGCATAAAGGATCGCGTTTACTTAATTTATATCGGTTATATTATTAGCGCGATTATTCTAATGGGCTGCGTACTCGGCTTTGGTTTTTACTTATGGCCTGTTAGTTGGCAACTGTTTTTTCAAAAGTACATTATTTTTAGTAACTATGCGATTGCAATATTCACCCTTGCATTTTGTACTATGTTTTTACGCTACCATAAAGAGCAATGCTGGCGTTATAAACTCAGCGTTTACTTTATGGGGCTCATGTTTGTTTTAGGCTTAAGCTGTTTTATCACTCCTGAAAACATCGCTGCGCCGATATTTTTTACTATTTTAGCACTGCTTTATGTAATTTGTATCATCATGATTTATAACAAACTGCGCAGTGGATTTCGTTGGGCAAAGTTTTATGTTATTTCATGGATACCCTTAATTATAGGTGCAGCTATACAGCCACTTGAGTTAACGGGAGTATTGCCGTATAGCTTTGCAATTCGCCATACTTTTTTAGCTGCTATATTGTGCGAAGTGGTGCTCATGGCCATGGCCTTGGCTGATAGAGTTCGCTATCAAAGAGAGCGAGCGCTTTATCATGCCACTCACACCCAGCAAACCAAACTTCTTAATAGCGCAATGTTAAAGCAAGCTTATATGGCACTTGAGCAGCAACATAGACAAAATACTCTCTGCCTAATTAAAATTCGTTATTTCAACTCATTAAATACTATTTTAACACCGACAAAAAGCAATGAATTAATCATCAAGGTAGCAAAATCATTAGAGCTGCAGCTAGTTGGTGAACGTCAGTTTTACTTTTTAGATTCAACCTTAGATAGCAACTCTAAACTTGCCGATTTAGGCACGGGGGTATTTGCCTGTATTTCAACTAAAGCACAAACCGCTGCAGAGTTATCTTTAAGTTTAACAAAGATCATTAAAGGCTTACCAAAAAACTACCAAATACAAGGCTTAAACTTACAGCTAGAGTACAGTGTGGGGATCAGTTTTCCCGATACAGCCAATAACTTTGAAGCGAGCCTACAACGTGGTTATGTGGCATTAAAACAAGCAAAGACCACAATGAGTCGCATTAGTAACTCACAACAACAACCTAACCAAGCCATGGACATTGAGCTCGCAGCTAAACTACAAGAAGCAATAAGAGCCAATGAACTGGCATTATATCACCAACCGCAAATTAACCTCGCCAACAACCAAGTAGTAGGCAGTGAGTCTTTGTTACGTTGGCCAATAGGTAAGTATCAGCACATAAATATAGAGCAGCTTATTCAATTAGCCGAACGCACAGGACTTATTAACGAGCTCACCTTATGGGTAATAGACAAAGCTTGCCAAGACATTGCCCAGCTCAATAAGCAAGGTTACAATGGGCACTGCGTCAGCGTTAACTTAAGTGCTAAAAATATAACCATAGCGCAGTTAGCTGAAAAAATTGAAAACACCTTATTAAAATATAATGCACCTGCAAAGCAACTCAAATTAGAGCTCACTGAAACCGCACTAATTGGCGATCAACAACAAATGCAGGCGCTCATAAAGCAATTAGACAAAGTTGGCGTTACGGTAGTACTTGACGACTTTGGAACTGGTTATGCTTCTTTGACCTATTTACTGCATTACACCTTTACTAATTTAAAAATTGATAAGTCATTTGTAATTGATATGGAAGCAAACCCCAGCAATAAGGTGGTCGTAAAAACGGCCATTGATATGGCCCATAACCTAGGCTTAAGTGTCACCGCTGAAGGGGTTGAAGATGAACAAACTCACCATTTGTTAAAATCAATGGGCGCAGACTTTAGCCAAGGTTATTACTATTCAAAAGCGCTACCATTTGATAGTTACCTAGACTGGTTAAGTAAAAATAAATAAGCCAATTGCAGTTAAAGTGCCACAACTTTACAGATTACTGATAAAATCCTCTTTTTAAACATCTTTAGGGGCGTAAAGATGCAAGGTACTATTAAGAAGTTAAAATCTTCTCTTACTCAACCAATCCAATATCACCTACCTGTAGGTGAAGAGCTGGTTGATTTGAATGCTTATATTGGCAAACAACTAACACTCACTTTTAGTGGCACTATTTTATGCTCAAACTGTGGTAAAAAAACCAAAAAAAGTTACTCGCAAGGACACTGTTTTGTCTGCATGCGTAAGCTAGCCAGCTGCGATATGTGCATTATGAAGCCCGAAACCTGCCACTATGACCAAGGCACATGCCGTGAACCACAGTGGGGTGAAGAAAACTGCATGATCCCACATTACGTGTACTTGGCTAACACCTCAGGGCTTAAAGTAGGGATTACACGCCACACGCAAATTCCGACTCGCTGGATTGATCAAGGTGCGACTCAAGCATTACCAATATTTAAAGTGCAAACTCGGTTACAATCAGGCTTAGTTGAAGTTGCATTAGCGCAGTTTATTGCTGATAAAACCAACTGGCGTAATATGCTTAAAGGACAAAGTGAAGTGCTTGACCTAAAAGCTGCTGCAGCTGAGTTAATTCCACAAATTGCAGATAAGCTTAATGAGCTCGCTGAGTTATTTGGCGCAACAGCGATTGAACAACTTGATGAAGACGTTGTTAATTTAGAGTTCCCTGTAACGGCCTACCCAACCAAAATTAGCTCGTTTAATTTTGATAAAGAACCAGTAGTCAGTGGCATTTTACAAGGTATAAAAGGTCAATATTTGATTTTTGATAGCGGTGTAATAAATATCCGTAAGTTTACTTCTTATGAAGTAACTGTTGGCTAAACTGCGTATAAAACTTAATCCATTGCCGCTGTGTTAGCGGGCGGCAATAATAATACCCTTGTATTACATCACAACTTAAACTCTGCAAATATGCTTGTTGTGAAGCTTTCTCCACCCCTTCTGCAACAACGAGCAAATTTAAGTTATTTGCTAACGCAATAATAGCCGCGACAATTTCACTATTACCATATTCATCAGGGACTTTAGCAATAAAACTCGCATCTATTTTTAACGTATCAAAAGGTAATTTTGTTAAATAGCTAAGAGCCGAATAACCCGTTCCAAAATCATCCAAAGCAACGTTTACACCCAGTGACTTTATTTGTTGTAATTGTTTTTTTGCTTGAGAAAATGAGCTTATAAAGCTGCTTTCGGTCAACTCTATTTCCAACAGTTTACCAGGTAGTTGGTAGCGATTAAGCATCTGCTCTATATTAGATACGAGCTTTCCCTGACTTAAATGACATGCTGAAATATTAATTGCTAAACGCCCTGCATCTATACCTAGGGTTTGCCACTTAGCTAACTCTTTTCCTGCTTGCTCAATGACCCATAAATCTAAACGCACGATCAAGCCTAGCTCTTCAGCTAATGGGATAAAATGCGCCGGTGAAATCATACCCAATGTAGGATCTTGCCAACGCAATAGAGCCTCAACACCTTGGATCCGTTTAGTTTTTAAGTTTAATTTAGGTTGAAAGTATAACTCAAACTCATCATTTTCAAGTGCATACTGAAATCGGCTCATCATCGCTAGGCGCTCTAAAGAGCGAGCATTCATTGATGATTTAAATAATTGAAAGGAGTTGCGCCCTTGCTCTTTAGAGCGGTACATTGCTATATCAGCATGCTTTAAAAGCGTTTCACTGTCCTGGCCATCTTCAGGGTAAATAGCAGCACCAATTGAAGCTGTTACGCCAACTTGTGCACTATCGAGTAAAAATGGCGCATTGAGTTTATTCAGAATTGTTTCTGCGACTTCACTAACATACTCAAAGCTATCCACATCAAACAATACTACAAATTCATCGCCACCTAAGCGTGCAAGCGTATCACCTTCATTTAAAATACATTGAATACGTTTTGCCACAAGCTGTAATAAGCAATCACCAGCACTATGACCTAACGTATCATTAATTTCTTTAAAGCGATCTAAGTCAATAAACATCACCGCCAACATAGTACTATCACGGTGGGCTGTTGCCAGCGCCATTTGTAACCTATCGTTAAACAAACGTCTATTCGGTAAGCCTGTGAGCTCGTCAAAATAAGCTAATTGAACTATTTTTTCTTCTGCATTTTTGCGCTCTGTGATGTCACTAAAAATGGCAGCATAAAGTAGCTCTTCGTTATGTGGTTCTTTTATTTCAATAATAGTTAACCATTCAACATAAAGATCACCGTTTTTTTTACAGTTGCATATCTCCCCTTGCCAAACGCCCTTAGTAGTAATCTCATGCCACATATCAATATAAAACTGTTTATCATGGCGCCCTGAGCTAAGGATATTTGGCCCCTTACCAATAACCTCAAATTCTTTATAACCCGTTAATTGAGTAAAGGCTGGATTTACTTGCACAATGACCCCTTCTTGCGAAGTAATCATGATGCCATCAAGAGAGGAGTCTATAATTTTATTTGCTAGATAAAGATTGCGCTGAGAATGTTGTAATGCGACATCTCGTTGTTCCAGCACTTTTTCAAGTTCACAGCAGTAGGCGCTTTCAATTTCATTGACCAAATGATCTAAAGATAGCACTCCCATAATTTGTTTGTTATCAATAACAACTAGATGGCGTACATTATTATTAGACATCAATCGGTAAGCATCAAATAAACTTCCAGTGGAACTAATTTGATAGATAGCTCTACAAGCAAAGTCCCAGCATATACCATCACCTTGATGCTCAAGTATAAGACTTAAAAGATCTCGCTGAGTAATAATACCGTGCTCTTTCAGCTGCTCATTGAATACTAAGATAGCTTTATCATTGCGTTCTCGCATGAGCTTGATAGCATCGGTAACAACCATTTCACTCGATACGATAAGTACATCTTTGTTATATTGCTCGTTAATCGCTCTAAATTGTAAGTAATGATCCAACCCTTGGTTACGCACAATATCACTGACGCTAATTACACCGCACGCAAAGCCACTCTTATTTGTTACCAATAAATGGCGTACTCCATTTTGATGAAAAATAAGTGCAGCATCGCTTAACAAACGTTGACTTGAAATAGTTAACACAGGGCATGTCATCACGCTTTCAAGTGTTAACCCATTAATAGTATGATTAGTGAAATCAAGCTTCATGCAATCGGATTCAGTCCAAACACCTATAACGTCTTGCTGCTCTTTAATGAAAATGGCACTTACATTATGTGCTCGCATGAGTTTCACAGCGTCGCTAAGGTAAGTGTCTTTATGGCAAGCAATGACCTTATTAGTAAACACATCACAGACTTTTTGATAACGACTACTTTTTGGCATCTTCAAATTCTTTTGCACAATAGAACCTATGAGTATAAATTAAGCAACAGGCTACTATTTGATTTAGGACAAAAAATGAGTGATTTTCAGCCTCAATTACTAATTTATAATGATGAAATAGACATCATAGAACATGAAAGCGATATCAATGATTTGCTTTATAGCGTGGATGATAAACAAAAAGAAACCGTTGTGTTATTAGATAAGAAAAGAGGCTATCTAACACTCGCGGGGAGACAGGCAAAAGAACGCTCAAGCGAGGAGCTCGCTGAGCTTGTGAAAAACTATTTAGTTAAAGAGGGGCAGTGTTGTCTCGGAAAAATAGATACCCTTACACCTGCTCAAGCATTTACATTACTAGCTATCGACTAACGCTTTTACATGAGCGATTGCGCTTCTACCAAGAGCTGAAAGCGCATACCCGCCTTCGAGGTAAGAGATAATCCCTTTACAATTCAGCTCTTTGCTCAATGAAGCTAATTGTTCTGTAAGCCAAGCATAATCATCTTCTACAAATTTTAAACTTGCCATATCATCTTCAAGATGAGCATCAAAACCTGCGCTTATAAAAATAAGCTCAGGCTTAAAGTTATTTAGTTTTGGTAACCATTGTTGCTCATATAATGCTTTTAGATCAGTGCCATCACTGGCAATGGGCAACGGTGAATTAACCAAAGTCGCATTATTTTCAACTGCCGTATTTGGGTAAAACGGGTATTGGAACAACGAGCAAAATAAAACAGAGTCATCATTGATAAAAATATCTTGCGTGCCATTACCATGGTGAACATCAAAATCAACAATGGCAATGCGCTTAACCCCTTTACTTTGCGCATACTTTACTGCAATTGCTAAATTGTTATAAACACAAAAGCCCGCAGATGTAGCGCGTGTTGCATGATGACCTGGCGGTCTAACCGAACAAAAAGCGGCATCGAGGTTATCAGCTAAAATTTCATCAACAGCAAGCAACCCAGCGCCTACTGCACGCTCAACCGCCTTTTGAGAGTCTGGGCATAACCAAGTATCACCATCAAGCGATACAAGTCCTTCGGTTGGTAAGGTGTTTTCTACGTGTTTTACCAGTGATTCTTCATGGGCCAATAAGTAATGTTCACGCAGTGCTTTTGGCGCCTGCTTTTGTTGTATTGCGATATCGAGTCCACTTGCCAATAAACGATCTGCTATAGCATCTAAGCGCTCTGGGCACTCTGGGTGATCGTCAATCATTTTATGTTTACGACAATGTGGATGAGAAATAATCGCGGTACGCATACCAAGCTCCAAATGAGTTAATCGAGCCATAATAACAAAGCCACCTAATGGTGGCTCTGCGACTTTGGTTTACTTTGCTTGTAAATTTAAGTTTCTAAAATCAAAGCTAAAGTCTGTAACCGACGTTGATACTGCGCGCATATCTGCACTTTTTACACGATTCTTAGGGCTCATTTGAAACTGAATAAATGCATCAGCTTCTAATAACTTCTCATCCCATTTCACGATAAAGGTATTACCTGTGTAGTGCTCAAGTTGCCCTTTTAAACGCTTAGTATGAGTAAAGTCGATCCGTAACTTGCCATCTAATTCTTCTATGATCACATCACCATACCAATCATCATGTAACGTGCCTGTATAGCTGATATTTGGTAACTGAGGTTGATAATCTGCTGGGGCTTCAGGCTTTGCATTTGCGTAGGCTTTTTGTTTACCCTCAAAGTGTTTTTTTGCTAAGTCTTCAACCCAATCTTTATCTTCAAGGTCAAATGCATCCTCTAGCACTTCGTAAGTAATCGCAGATAATGCACTAAATGCTTGTTGATTACTCAGGATAACAATACCTAGATTTTTCTCGGGTACCAAGGTTACCTGCGAAACCATGCCTAAAATCCCACCGCCGTGCGCAAGCTTTTTAACCCCGTGGAAATCTTCAATACTCCAGCCTAAACCATATCCTCTAAACTGTTGGTGATACGCTTCATATGCTTTTTCTGACGCCATAGAGGTAATATGTGGATGCCACATTTGTGCTTGCTGTTTTTCACTAAAAAGTTGTTCGCCATTTGGCATTTTGCCACCAGCAAGTTGCGTACGAAGCCACTGACTCATATCACTGACACTTGATGCAATTGCTCCAGCACCACGAAAGTCTTCTAAGTAATTAACAAAAAATGGATTTAACTTCCCATCCATAGGTATGTGACCCGTCGCCCAGTTTTTATTGCTACTTGGGATACGTGAAAAACCAGCGCGTGAGTTTTCCATTTTTAGCGGCTGTAAAATGTTTTTTTCAATGTAGTCATTCCAGCTCATACCTGATACACGAGCAACCACTTCGCCTGCAGTGACAAACATTAAGTTGTTATAAGCATATTTACTACGAAAGCTACTCGCCGGTTTTAAGTATTTTAAGCCAGCTAAAATTTCTTCTATTGATTTATCCGTATCAGGCCAAATCATTAAGTCGCCTTGACCTAAACCTAAACCACTGCGATGGCTTAATAAATCACGAATAGTCATTTCTCGGGTGACATAAGAGTCGTATAAACGAAACTCAGGTAGATGATCAATCACTTTGTCATCCCAGCTAATTTTGTCTTCATCGACTAATTTAGCCAACGCAGCTGCAGTAAAAGCTTTAGTATTTGAAGCTATGCCAAATAAAGTATTTTTATTAACTTTTTTTCCTGTGTCTAAATGGCTTACACCAAAGCCCTTAGCAAATACGACTTTATCATTTTCAACAACAGCGACAGCCATCCCAGGGACATCAAAACGTGCCATGGAATTTTCGATTACGTGATTAAGCTCCGTGGTGTTTATTTCTGCGTGGCTGTTAAATGCAAAGCCCGTGAATAACGAGGCTGCAATGGCGAGTTTTGTTAATTTCATAACATTCCTTGGCGTATTTTTTTATTGTTGATGTACGGCAAACTCAACAGCTGCACGTACTTTATCGCTATCTTGGCGGGTGGGCCGAGATTTTATGTTTTCACTGTACTCATTTGGTAACCCGGCTTCAAGCGCACCGCGATGAACGTGCTCTATGTACCAGTCATAAGGTAGAATTGTTGCATCTGTGGTATTTGCAATATAACAATGTGCGGCTATTTTTTTGCCATCAAGTAAAATAACTTCAACATCAACACAATCGTAACGCGGTCCTTCAATCGCATCGAGAATCTCTTTTTCATCAGCAGTTACTTGATATACCACGCCATACACTTGTGCGTCTTGGGCTGTGCTTTTTCTTACACTGCACTTACCAGACCCATCAAGACTAACCATATCAAACGTTAACTCATACCCCATTAAGCGTGCAGTACCTACGCGTTTAACTTCAGGAAGGCGTGCTAATAAGCGATTTGACGACATATTTGAGCCAAACGAAAAATTATAAAGTGCCATGCTTGTTTACTCCTATAAAACGACGCGTATTGCTAATGCGATTAAAACCACACCGATACCACGGTCGAACCAATAACCACTTTTTTGAAAAAAACCACGTACATTAGATTTAGATAACACCAGTGATAAAAATGAAAACCAAAGCCAGGTTGCGACTGCCATGTACAGTCCATAACCTGCTTGCACCAAAAGCGGTGTTGTTTGACTGATCACCAAGGTAAATAACGACATAAAGAATAATGTAGCTTTAGGGTTCAGTGCATTCGTTAAAAAGCCACGACGAAACGCAACCCAAACTGATTCTTCACTTTGCGTTTGTGATACTTCTTCGCGAGTACTTTCTTCAGGTTTAGCACTGCGTAACGCTTGAAACCCAATATACGCTAAATAAGCGCCGGCTAAGTATTTCAATGCCATAAATACAGTGGGTGATTGAGCTAATAATACCGCGACCCCCAATAAGCAATAACCCACATGCAGCAATATCGCTAAGCCTACGCCAAAGCTCGTCCATAGTGCATTACGCCGACCATGTTGAACGCTTTGCTTGAGCACAATTGCAAAATCTGGCCCAGGGCTGGCTACAGCAAAAAAATGAGCTAATGCGATCAGTAAAAATTCATCTAAATAATTCAAAACTTCATCCTGCTTTTTTATCATCGAGCGCTAAAAGCAAAGGGTTTGCAGTGTCATTAATTAACGCTTTAATTTCTTTTTGCGCCTTTTTAAATTGACTGCGTAAATGAGGCTTTAAATACTTTTTAGAATCTCTATGCCCTTTAAAGTGACACACAAGTGCATGCATAAATAATGTTTGTGATTCGGTTAATGCCGCTTGCCTATTAGCATACGGGTTATAACAAGAACCACATCCACCTTTAAATTGGTAGACGGTATTGCTCATCATTACACCAAAGCCTAAAAAGCACGCTAATGCATCACTGGCTTGTGGCAAAAACTCTTTACCACCGGGGGGTAATACACCCACATGGTGAATCATAATGGTTGCTAATGTGCCTGCAAAACTCGCTACTAAATCTTGTGGTTGGTTTATTTGATTTGGGTTAAACGACACATTAACTTTATGTGGAGGAGGCACTATTAACTGACTCGCTTCGCCACGTAAGTATTCATTAAATACAAAATGCGGAAATACTTGCGGTTGTAATTGCGCAGGCCCTACAAGTTGAATAGGCCATGCCTGCATACCAGCATAACCCGAAACGCGTTCAAATACCTTACTCGCCATTTCTTCAATACTCGATACAGAGTCCGGAAAAAACTTATGGTTAGGTAAAATAAGCTGCGTATGATTGTGAAAAAAATCACTATCAAAGTTTTCCACGGTCCAAATAAATGTGTCGATAAGCCATTGTTGCTCTTGCTCTTCTAACAATGGTTTAGGTTTAAATAACGCTAACATAAAATGCTCTTATTCTTGCTCTTGTGCCCATTGCCAAGCTTGCGTGTTATACAAAGGTACCGTCGATAATGCATGATGATGACTACCTGTAGACTCTTTTGTTGAATACGATAAATACAATAGACTACGTGTTTGTGCATCATAGATTCGGCGTACTTTTAGGGATTTAAATAAAATACTTTTCGATGATTTAAAAACCACTTCACCCGATTTACTGCGGTCGATACCTTGAAGTTGCTCAGCAGTAATAGGGCCAGTTTGGCGACACGCGATTGACATATCCGAAGGGTCTGAGAAATCTAAGTTAGCTTCAATATGACTAATGTGACAAGTCACCCCTGTAACCAACGGATCTTGCTGAGACACGACCTTAATATCTTTAGTGGTAAATAACCCTAAACTTACTGATGCAGCATCGTCTGAGCACCCTGCTTGTAAAGCCAATAACCCTAATAGACTAATTACTTTTAATGATTTCATACCATTCCTTTTATTCAATGTGTCAACAAACCCACTACAATAGTGCGCTGCATGGTTACATTGTTATAGTAGCTATGCTTCAATAGTAACTGAAAAATTCTTCAACAACGAGCTGCAATACAATGAAAAAAATACTCATCCCGCTGTGTTTTTTAACTACCACGGCTTACGCCCAAGATGATTACTCTGTAAGCCTCTATGCTGGTAAAAACTTTAACCAAACATTAGAAACCAAAGAAGCACTTGAAGTTGAAGTTAATGACGGCAACCACTTTGCTTTTAGTATTGACCGTAATATTGACCGCGCCCGCTATGGCTTTTACTTTGCACAAAGTAACAACGAGCTAGAAAACACTGAGGATAAAGAAGTAACCATGAAATACTTTTTATTCCAAAGTGCGGTTGAAGTCGCGTTAAGTAATCATATAAATAGTTATGTAGGTGCTCAAGTAGGCGCCAATTATGTACAAACTAATTTTACAAATAATGACGTATTCTTTGCCAGCGGCTTATATGGCGGCGTTGAATATTTGTTTAGTGATAAAACCCGAGTTTTATTTGAAACCCGCTGGTTGGCAACTATAGTTAACAACGAAAGCACGGTTAACTGCACTTTGCCCACCGACGAAGATGATCAATGTTTATGGCATTTCGATGGCGACGTACTAAGCCAATTTCAAACAAGTTTAGGTTTTACTTACCGCTTTTAGGAGCCCTCAATGCCCCATGTTGTGATCGAACATTCTGAAGACTTACCACTTTTACCACAAGTTTTAGTTGATAAAGTACATCAAACTACCTTTGAGAGTGGTTTATTTGAATTATCAACCATTAAAACCCGCGCCATCGCCTACCAACATTATCAATTAGGCGAAGGTAAAGACGGCTTTATCTATATCGCGGCTTATATAATGGCAGGTCGAACAACAACAGAAAAACAAGATCTCAGTGAGCGATTACTTAATTGCCTGCGCACCTATTGCAGAGAATCCTACAGCTTGAGTGTTAATATTTATGAGAATAACAGCGACACATACCGAAAGTGTTAAGCTCTTTGTGTGTTTAAAGTTTAGGTATACCTATGGCGAATGATTATTCTCTATCACCAGCTTTGCATTTCAACTAATCTGGATTCTGTTCGTGCATATTCAAAGGCTAACTTTTTACCGCAATATAGGTTAGCCATGTCAGCTTGGGTGCTTATAACCAACAATTTACCTCGGTCATAAAACTCATCAACTAAGGCTATAAAGCGTCGTGCTTCATCATCTAAAGTATGCTCTTGTAAATTTTGCTTTTCTCGTTGGTAGCTGTCTTCAATACCATGCACTATTTGCTTGCCTGTTGCCCTACTTCCCATGACGGGAACATTCGCAATATACACTCGCTCAAAATGCTCCGCTAAAAAAATATAATCAGTGGTACTTCTCGGCCCTGAACATAACGCCATGAAATCAAAAAGAATAGCTTCCTTTGCTAGATGTATAAAGTGAATAGGTCGGTGACATACATTTAAATTAGAGTGCGAATTGAGTTTAATTTCACGCTGCTCAAAGAATGTCGTAAGTGCAACATCATCATTAATAAAATAATACTTAAATTGATGGCCAAACCGAAAACGATGATCGCACTCCCCTTCTACGCTAATCACTTTACAGTGCTCTTTGAGTAAATTTATAGTTGGTAAAAAGCGCGCTCGTTGTAAGCCGTTCCTATATAATTCGTCGGGATGGCAGTTTGAGGTTGCAATTAGGATAAGTCCCTGCTTGAAGAGTGCTTTAAATAACCCTGCCATCAACATAGCATCACCAATATCACTGACAAAAAATTCATCAAAGCACAAAACGTTAACATTGCTACGCCATTCTTTAGCAATAATCTCTAACGGGTTTTTACTGCCTTGCAACTGCCCTAACCGTTGATGAATTTGTGCCATAAAATGATGAAAGTGCAGTCGTACTTTTTTATCATCGTTTAGCTGACGATAAAATAAATCCATCATCATCGACTTACCCCTTCCTACGGGGCCATATAAGTATACACCACAAATATTTGGTTGTTTTCGCCACCAAGGTGTCGGAGTCTGAAGGCGTAAAAATAATCTATCTAATGCAACGATAGCGCGCTGTTGTGCAACATCTACAGATAACTGTTTAGAGGCGACTAACTGCTCATAATGTTGTAGGATTTGCCCGCTTTTGTCTGTCATGAAATTCCACGATAAGCTATACTCGGCGCCATTGTAGCCGAGAAAAAGACCGACCCCAATGAAATTTCCATGTCGTTTAGATAAATTTATTAGCCATCTTGCTGAGCTGCCCCGCTCAAAAGCAAAAGCAGGAATAAAAAGCAAATTAGCAACCGTTAACGGCGAAATAGTCACTGCTTTTGATTATTCAATCAATGCCACAGATGATATAACATGGCATGGTAATCCGTTGAAATTCCTTGGTAAACGATATTTAATGTTGTACAAACCTGCTGGGTATGTCTGTGCAAATTCAGACGATATGCACCCAACAGTCTTTGATTTACTTGACGAACCTATCATGAGTGATTTTCATGTTGCAGGCCGCCTTGATATAGATACCACAGGGCTGGTTTTAATTACCAATGACGGCGATTGGTCGCACAAAATCACTTCACCTAAACACAATAAATTCAAGACTTACTTGGTTGAAACTCAAGAGCCACTAACTGATGATGCACTTGCGCAGCTTCGCCAAGGGGTGCAATTACACAATGAAAAAGATCTTACTCGGCCAGCTAAAGCAGAGGCCTTGGCCAGCTACAGTTTACGCTTGTCGATCAGTGAAGGTAAATACCATCAAGTTAAACGAATGCTTGCCGCTGTAAATAATAAAGTAGTTGAATTACATAGAGAAAAAATAGCAAACATTGAACTTGACCATTCTCTTGCTCAAGGAGAATATCGACCCCTTACAGAACAAGAGCAACAACTTTAATATAATCTTGAATATATTTCATGATAGCGTTGTCATTTTTTATTAATAAAAACTAACAAATCGACGAAAAACGTGGTAGAAATTACTTAGGCATACATGATAAGGGGTTACATTGTGCACTCAGGTCTACCACTAAAAACAAAAATAACGATCTTCGCAATTGCAATTTTTATTGCATTAATAGCAATCGCAACATTAGGGTTACAATCATTAAGTCATGCAAGCCAAAGCGATAATATCGCGCGAATAAACCAACTTATGAAAAGCACCAGTAACATCGTGTTGCAATTTGAAGAGATGGTAGAAAAAGGCCAATTAAGTAATCAACAGGCTCAGCAATTAGCAATGCAAGTGTTGCAAGAAAACAAATACCATGACTCTGAATATGTTTATGTTGTTGATGAAAAATTAAACTTTATAGCCGCCCCTCATGATCCACAGCTTCATCATACCAGCTTTAATGACTTTAAAGATGCCAAAGGCAACAGTATTGGACGAATGGTTGAACGATTAGTTGGTAATAAAACAAACACAATTATTACGTATCACTGGGACTCTGTCAGAGACGGAGACACGGTTAATTTAACCTCAGTTGTACAAAAGACCCCATTATTTGGCTGGTATATTGGCACTGGTATCAGTGAAAAAGAAGTTAATGAGCGTTACTGGAATACTGCAAAATGGTTGCTTGGCTTATCATTAGTTATTGCGGTTGCACTGACCATTGCAATAGCTCGCTTTGGTATTTCGTTAAGTAATGCACTGGGCGGTGAAGTTAATGAAGTTATTAATATTGTTAAGCAAGTCTCGCGCGGCAATTTAAATTCTCATATTAGAACAGATGCCCCACCTGAGAGTATCATAGCTGCGATGCATTATATGCAACAGGGCTTACGAGGTGTCGTTGGTAGTATTAAAGATGTAACTGACAGCCTTAAAAGTCAAAGCGTAGATAACGAATCGCGCTCTACTGAGCTTGATAAGCTAACCCGTAGTCTCAATGAAGAAACCCACATGGTTGCCTCAGCAATCACCGAGCTTACTGCATCAGCGCAAACAGTGGTTGAACATGCCGAGCAAGCTGCCCACTCGGTGCAAGAAGCTGAAAACCAAGGTCAAAACGCAAATCACTTAACCACAGAGGCTGCTGATACTATAGTTCTTTTAGAGCAACAAATTGATAGCGCTGGTAATAACATCCAACTTCTTGATGATGAAGTAAATAATATCGCAAATGTGCTAAGCGTTATTCAAAGTATAGCAGAGCAAACCAACCTACTTGCGCTCAATGCAGCGATAGAAGCCGCACGAGCAGGAGAGCAAGGCAGAGGCTTTGCTGTTGTAGCCGATGAAGTTAGAGGGCTTGCACAACGTACTCAAACCAGTACTGAAGAAATACGTAACATGATTGGTAAACTGCAAGCCGCGACTCAAGATGCTAAGACTTCTGTTCATCTAAGCATTACCACTAGTGAGCAAACCGTTGCTAAGTCAAAACATGCTAGTGAGGAGCTGCAACGAGTCGCTTCGTCATTAAGTGCCATAGCACAAATGAGTCATCAAATAGCGATTGCAGCAAAAGAGCAACTTGATGCTGGTGAAGATACTGCAAAACGAATTGTGACTATTTCAGATACGGCCTCACAGACTGCTGACGTATCAAATCAAGCGCATGCAGCAACAGATTTAATTAAAGGGCTAACCAATGATTTAGAGGCTGAGACAGATAAGTTTAGCTCTTAGTTAGTTCTTAAACAAACAACTTCCCTAACAAAACCCGCCATATCTAAGCGGGTTTATTTACGATTTTATTTGTACTAGGTCGTAGTCAGCAAGGTCTGGCACGATCATTTGTAAGCGTGATTCTGTTACATCTAATGAGTTTAAACACTCACAATACTCAGAGGCTTTAAGCTCAAGCTGATGCGCTTTTTTTTGCAACGACTTATCAATTTCTTTCGAGATAATATCCATACGCTGACCCATGTCATTAATACGATCCTCGATGTTACCTTCGCGAGATTTAAATGCATCACCCAGCGATACTAAAATAGCACCTAATGAGCCATGAACTGCAGAGTGAATTTTTTTACTTATCTCTTCGGTAAAAAAATCATCAATTTTAGATAGTGATTGTGGCGCAATAAAAAAGAAATCATCGCCACGTTTAAACTTATCCATTAATGCGCGCTCAACGTATTGTAATTGTGTTTTCAGCACTTCAGGCTCTTTATCTGACATACCTTCAACAACTTGCTCAATGGCGCTTAAACCGAGGTTAACACCATCTGTAGCGAGCTCTACCAGCTCAGGGACGGTATCGCGTATTCCTTTACTGAACTGCTCCAATACTTGGCTTTCTTCATTACTTAAATCTATCCAATAACCGCGAATAAAAAGTTGGTTATTATTATTTATTTGAACTCGTGTTTGGCCTTTATCGACAATGCGAATGACGTCATCTGTGATGATAAGACCGTGGCTAAGTTCAACTTCACATTGAGCTTGAGAAAAAGCGAATGGGCTTGAAAGTGCTATAGACAACGCCAATATCGACCGAGATAAAAACGCCATAAACACCTCAAAAAGACAAAAAATGGAAGGCGGCTAGGTTAACAAAAAACCAATTTTATGCAAGAAAAACTAGCTAGAACACATTTGCTCTAGCTAGTTTCAAAAGTGTGTTAACTCACAATCCCAAGTGGTTGTGCTGTTTGCCATGCTCCACGGGTAAAGTCAGGAATATCAATCGATGCACTACGATTACCTACAGATTGTGCTGATAGCGGAGATATAACTGACCAAGCAGCACCATCGTATACATCTTGATCTAAAGGTTCGCCATTACGTAAACAATAAATCATGCGCCAAAACATTAAGAAATCCATGCCTCCATGGCCACCATTGCGTTGCGCTTCTTCGCCCATTTTAGTCCATAGTGGATGGTCGTATTGTTTATACCAATCAGCCATTTCATAATCCCACTCATGAAAGCTTTTAGAGCTCCCCTCTTCAAGTGCAATTCGGTTAGGGAAGCCGGCGAATACACCATTGGTGCCTTGAATTAAGTTATGACGAGAATAAGGCCTTGGCGTAGTTGTATCATGCTGTACCATGATACTGCGTCCTTTCACTGTTTTAATCAGTGTTGTGTTCATATCACCAGCTATATATTTAAGCTGATTGCGCTGATGTCCCTCGGGAAACTCTCGTTTGGCGTAAGCTTGACGACCCAGTGCCGGTGAGCTCATTGAAGTTAAAAAGTCAAAACGGTCACCACGGTTAATATTCATATATTGAGATACTGGCCCTAAGCCGTGAGTTGGGT
Organism: Pseudoalteromonas mucoides; assembly: GCF_049257175.1. NCBI lineage: Bacteria > Pseudomonadati > Pseudomonadota > Gammaproteobacteria > Alteromonadales > Pseudoalteromonadaceae > Pseudoalteromonas > Pseudoalteromonas mucoides. The sequence continues at coordinate 9,730 of NZ_JBMMUC010000021.1, read as the reverse complement.
ATAGGTTTCCATCACGCTTAGCATGCCAAGCGGTTCGCCACGACCCTGTTTTATGATCAAGTTCTTTCATTTGCCAACGCAGCTCATGAATGTAAGCTGCTTCACCATGAAGCAACTCACCAAATACGCCTTGACGAACCATGTTAAGTACCATCAACTCATCACGACCATAGTTGACGTTTTCCATCATCATGCAGTTCTTTTGCGTGCGTTCAGCTGTATCAACAATTTGCCACATTTCATCGACCGTTAACGCCAGTGGCACCTCGACAAATGCATGTTTACCACTGTTCATAGTATCAATGGCCATTGGCGCATGCCACGCCCACGGGGTTGAAATAATGACAATATCGATATCATCACGGTTTAGCATTTGTTGATAAGCTTTATCAGTACCTGAGTACAGGGCTGGTTTTGCTAGCCCATTCTGGGTTAAATAATTGGCTGAACGTTGTAATACTTCATCATGGGTGTCACAAATTGCGACGATTTGTGTACCATCAATATGGCTCATTCGCTTTACGTGACCAAAACCGCGTTGACCCACACCAATAAAGGCGACTCTGACAACATCCATTTTGGGCGCTACTAAGCCGATAACAGACTGGCCTTGCTGAGCGGGTGCGGGCACACCATTAGATGTGTTACTACTAGCACAGCCTGTAACCACACTTGCAGCGGCCGCGGCACTGGCGGCTTTGAGAAAGTCTCTACGATTAAACTGCTTCATTTTTTTATCCTTGATTAACCTCATTGCAACTTACCTAAAATAGGGTTCAAGGTAAAGTAAATGGGCTAAACAACAGACAAGTCAGATTAAATTAGGTAAGAAGTATAAAAGGTAGGCGCTAAAAGCAATGAGGCCGGTAATCACCAGCCCCTATAAAAGTTACTTTTAAGCGTTTCAAACATCACTTAAGATTGCTTTAAGCGTTTGCTTTTTTGCTAAAATATCACGGTACAGAGCAAACTGGTTTTGCGCTCGCTCAAGGTTGTGGTTTTCATGTTTAATTGCAAAGTAATTATCACCATCAATATAATCGGTTAGAAAACGTAAACCTATCATGAAGGTCATTACTTTTGTGCCTAACCAAAAACTTTGCTTTTCTTGCTCGGTTATCAAACCCTTTAATGGTTCAACATAGCCTTTTACTACTGCTGCAAAGATTTCTTCACGTACGCGTACGTTATCAAGATTAGTTGAATCTTCTTCTTCTGGAGAGCAAAAAGTGCGTACCATGTCGCCAAAATCATACAGCCAATAACCCGGCATGCAGGTATCTAAATCAATCACCGCTTTTGCAGTATGAGATTTATTACAAAAAAGCATGTTATTGATTTTAGTGTCGTTATGGCAAGGCCTTACTGGAACTACACCACGCAATTTTTTTAGCTCATCAACTAAACCAAGTTGCGATAAACAAAAATCGACCTCAGCTTGGCAACTCGTCAAACGATTAACAGGGTCTCTCGCAATCACAGATTTTAACTTCTCAGCCCGCATTGCTAGATTATGAAAATCAGGGATAACATGGTGCAACTGCTCGGCATCAAAATCTTCTAATGCCACGGCAAATTGACCAAATGCATTGGCGGCAATTTCTGCTTGCGAAGTATTCGCTACTACATCTTCACTATAACTGCCGCCAATAAATTCGAGTGCGCGCCACACACCATTATCACAATCGACTAAGAAATCGCTCGCCTGAGTCGGTACATGACGAATAATGTCTAAGTCATAGTCACCTAGTTGATGTTTTTGCGATAAATGACCTTCAATTAAACGTGCGTTCTTAACCAACATTTCAGGCTCAGGAAACACCTCAGTATTTAGCTTTTGCACAACCAACGATTTATTTTCAGCAGTTAACAGCATGGTACTATTTATATGACCATTGCCGATTGGCTTCATACTAACAAGTTCATTGCCCAAGCCAAAACGCTCAGACAAGTAAACCGCAACGGGGTTTGACTTCATACTTATTTCACTATTATTTCGCCCAGAACAGGGCAATATCGGGGATAACTCATCCATGGCGTAGCTCATATAACTTTTCTGCAACTTCCTGTAATTCTGATTTATATGTCACGCCATACCAAGGCTCTTGTGCAATATATACAGACACTTTTTGTTTTTTTGTTAAAATTAATTTTTGTATTTGATCAGGTAAATAATACTCTTTTCTGACACCGCTGTCATGTTTTTGCAAGAACTCAGCAAATCCACGCTCTAAACTATCAAATAAAGTCGGTGTAATACCCCAAAAGCTCATCGAGCTCAAAGCATTATCAGCTATTTTCTCCCGAATGCCAGTGGGTGTATCTCCCATCAAATCTCCATTTTCATCTTTTATATTTAAATACTCAACCACTCCCTGAAGGCACTCACTTTGAACTTGGCAAACACCGCGGTTCACCCCCCCTTCAGCGGATAAAGTATCAGCAATAGGATAGCCGACCATTGCCCAATTTGATTGATTTTTAAAATGCTCACTGATTAATTTGAATGACGTTGCGCCATAATAATCATCAGCGGTGATCACAATCGCAGGGTTATGAATATAGTCTTTAGCACACAATAACGCATGTCCAGTGCCCCACGGTTTTGTGCGATGCTTAGCTATTTCAGCAAATTGTTTTGGTATTAAATCAATACGCTGCTCTACTAATATTACTTCTAGTTGCGCTGGTAATCGAGGTAGGATTGTGTTCTCAATTTCAGCTCTTACGGCTTGATTAATAACAAGCACAACTTGTGTAATGCCTGCAGCGTAAGCATCTTGAATACTCAGCTCCATAATCGTGCAACCTAAGCCTGCGATTTCTGCTATTTGCTTATTACCACCAAAGCGACTGCCTAGACCACCTGCTAGAACCACTAAACTTAATGCATGTTTTGTACTTTCCATGTCTTACCTAATATTGCTCTATTGTAAATAATTGTACCAGCTTTACTTATCAAATCTAGCCTGTGAGGGAGTTGGATATATTACTCCAACAAAAACGGCGACTTAGTACTAAGTCACCGTTTTAAAGCTAATCTAAAATAGGCATGAATTAAGAATTCGCGTACATTAATTTATGCTTGATATAGATTTATGATCACCAGATCTTTACCCGATCCTCTGGTTTAATGTACATTTTATCACCCTCTTTTACATCAAACGCTTGATAAAACTCAGGCATATTAGACAAAATACCAATTACACGATAATGGCTCGGTGAATGTGGATCCGTCATTAAACGGTTACGTAGTTCTTCATCACGGTATTTACGGCGCCAAATTTGAGACCAGCCCATAAAGAAGCGTTGATCGCCTGTATAGCCATTAATCACTGGCGCTTTGGTTTGCCCTAGTGATAACTGGTAAGCTGTATAAGCTACCGTTAAGCCACCCAGATCACCGATATTCTCACCCAAAGTGAGCTCGCCATTAACATTGGCGTCTTCAAATGGTTTATATTCGTTATATTGAGCAACTAATTGACCTGTACGCTCTTCAAACTGCTTAAGATCTGACTCACTCCACCAATTGCGAAGATTGCCGTCACCATCGTATTTAGCTCCCTGGTCGTCAAAACCATGACCAAGCTCGTGGCCGATCACAGCGCCTATCGCGCCATAGTTCACGGCATCATCCGCTTCTAAGTTAAAAAATGGTGGCTGTAGAATCGCTGCTGGAAATACAATTTCATTATTTACAGGGTTATAATAAGCGTTCACTGTTTGTGGCGTCATATGCCATTCTGAACGATCAACTGGCTTACCTAATTTTGCAGTCATATCTGCATACGACCACTGGCTATGACGAATATAGTTACCGACAAGATCATCCGCTTTAATTTCAAGTTCTGAATAGTCTTTCCATTTATCAGGGTAACCAATTTTTGGCGTGAATTTATCCAGTTTTTCTTTTGCTGCAACTTTAGTCTCAGGGCTCATCCATTCTAGGTTTTCAATGGCAACGGCATAACCTCTAATTACGTTATCAACGAGCTCTTCCATGCGCGCTTTTGCTTCTGGTGGGAAGTTTTCTTTAACATAGACTTTACCTAGGATCTCACCTAATACACTATTAGATGCATCAACTGTTTTCTTCCACAGTGGCGCTTGCTCTTTTACCCCACGCAAAGTGGTACTATAAAAGTCGAAGTTAAGATCTACTAAGTCTTTATTTAATAAATTGGCATAGTTACTTACAAAATGGAATTTAAGGTAATTCTGCCAAGTTGCTAAGTCGGTATCTTTATAAATATCTGCAAATTTTTCAAAATAGCTTGGTTGACCCACAATTATATCTGCGGTATCAACACCTGATGCTTTAAAGTACTCGACTAAATCAAAATCCCCGGTTAGCTTACTTGCATCAGCAACCGACATTTTATTATACGTTTTAGTTGCATCACGTCTTTGCACGCGGCTCCATTGCGCCTCGGCGATACTCTTTTCAAGAGCAAGAATATTGCTTGCAGCTTGTTGGGCATTTTCAACGTTTGCACGCTCTAATACTTGTGTAACATAAGTGAGGTACTGCTCACGAATCTTGCTAAACTTTTCATCGTCTTTTATGTAGTAATCACGATCTGGTAAACCCAATCCTGATTGATACGCATATAAAGCATTTTCACTTGAATTTTTAGCATCGTTATTAACATACCAACCAAATGGTACGCTGCCGCCTTGGATACGCAATTGCGCCATTAAAGACACTAAATCCGACTTAGCATTAACTGCATCAATATTTGTTAAAATTGGTGATAACGGCTTAATGCCCAGTTCTTCGCGCTGCGCTTCATTCATGTAACTATTATAAAAAGCGGCCAATTTAGACTCATCACTGCCTGGCTTAACATTTTTATTTGCAGCTGCTTTTTCAAGCACTTTTTTCATCGCTTCTTGTGAGTCATCGTAAAGCTGAGTAAATGAACCATAGTTAGATTTGTCGCCCGGAATTTGTGTCGTTTCTAACCACTGGCCATTAACATGATAGTAAAAATCATCTTGGGCACGAACTGATTTATCCATATTCGTCAATTCAATACCTGAATTTAATTGCTCAACTGGTGCTGTTTGTGCCGTGGGCTCAGGTGTTTTTACTTGTTCTTGTTTATCACCACAGCCAACCAGCCCTAATGCAAGCGCAATACTTGCAGCGCTAAGAGTTACTTTTTTCATGAGAGTCTCGATTGTTAGATATTATTAAAATATTCAGAAGTAAAATACTTCAAAAAGCGATTCGCTGACCTATCTTAAACCTGTTAGTGATAACAATAAACCAACAAGTTAAAACGACTGTCTTTAATATGTAACAAAATCTATCAAGTCGTGTCAGCTAATTTTGTTGACCCAAATTTAAGATATAAAAAAACCGCTAAAAAGCGGTTTTTTTTATCAATTACAGGTTATTTTATAACGCGTAAATGTGAGCCTTTTTTCTTGTCTGGTTTAGGCGGTGTTGGTTCATCATCAGCGATAAACTCTTCGTCTAAATCAACACTTTCAAGCTCAGTAGCAAACTCGTCTTCGTCCTCTAAAAACTCATCTGCGGTAAATACTGTGCCTTCTCCGTTTTCGCGGGCATAGATAGCAAGTACAGCACCTAATGGTACGTATACCTGCATTGGCTGACCACCAAACCGGGCATTAAAACTTAATTGTTGTTTATCCATCGAAAACTGCGTGACGGCTGAAGGACTAATATTCAATACAATTTGGCCATCTTGGACAAATTGCGTTGGTATTTGCACAGCAGGAAAATCAGCATTCACCACTAAATGAGGTGTACATTGATTATCGACAATCCAATCAAAAAATGCGCGAAGTAAATAAGGACGATTAGGCGTCATTACAAACGGATCTCACGTTCTGCTTCAGTTAGAGATGCTTGGAAAGATTCACGTTCAAATAAACGGATCATGTATTCTTTCATCTCTTTAGAACCTGCACCATTAAGCTCAATACCAAGCTCTGGTAAACGCCATAATAGCGGCGCTAAGTAACAATCAACTAGACTGAACTCTTCGCTCATAAAATATGGCGCTTCAGTGAAGATTGCAGATACAGCAAGTAACGCTTCTGTTAGTTCTTTACGTGCTTGTGCTGATTCGGCACCGTTTGCGTAAATCTTTGCAGCTAAACTATACCAGTCTGTATCGATACGATGCATCATCAAACGGCTACGACCACGCATTACCGGATATACTGGCATTAGTGGAGGATGAGGAAAACGCTCATCAAGGTATTCCATGATGATGTTTGCCTGATATAAACCAAGCTCACGGTCGATCAGTGTTGGCACTGTACCGTAAGGATTAATTTCATGAAGTGCTTCTGGTAAGTTATCCTTTTCAGCCAGATGAATGTCTACACTTACGCCTTTTTCAGCAAGTACAATACGTACTTGGTGGCTATACATACAGTTAGCACCAGAAAAAAGGGTCATTACAGGGCGCTTATTGGCAGCTACGGCCATGCCTACCTCCATTAAATAACAAAAACAGCAATAGGGGCTTAAGCCCCTATTGCAAAATTACCTTTAAAAACGTTCAAAATTAATGAACATCTCTCCAGTATTCTTTCTTCAGCATAAATGACAAGATAAATAGGATGATTAAAAATCCGATTACCTTAAGGCCAAGCGCTTCCGATTCAAGACGTGTAGGTTCACCTACATACTCGAGGAAATTCGTTAAATCACGAACAGCTTGGTCATACTCATCTACACTTAATTCGCCAGTACCATCAGTTTTAGTGCCAACAACTTTAGTCACAGTGTGACCATGTTCTTGTACTTCTTCAATGATAGGTGTCGGTAAACCTTGCAGCTCTTGCAGAACATGCGGCATACCTACCGATGGAAATAACGTATTATTTACACCGAACGGGCGAGATTCATCTTTATAAAACGATTTTAAATAGGTGTAAATCCAATCACTGCCACGCACTCGCGCAACATTTGTTAGATCCGGCGGAGCCGCACCAAACCATTTTGCAGCATCATCTTTAGCCATTGCATTGGTAATATGGCTACCTACTTTTGAACCATCAAAAATAAGTTGCTCTTGCCCTACTTCAGTCGGAATACCAATATCGCGGAAAGTACGCTCATAACGTTGATACTGCATTTGGTGACAACCAAGACAGTAGTTCATGAACAACTTAGCACCACGTTGCAACGAAGGCTGATCAGTTAAGTCATTACCCGCTTCCAATAATGGAACTGACGGTCCAGCCGCCATTGCCGGTAATACGTTTATTGATAAAGCAAATAAACCGATAATTAGCTTTTTCATCATTTCGTTAACCTCTCTGGCAATGGCTTAGTTTTTTCATTCTTACTGTATACAAATAACAGTACGAAGAACATAAAGTAAGTCACAGTACACACTTGTGAGATAATCGTTTTCAAATCAGTTTGAGGAGTTGCACCCACCCAACCTAATAGCACGAAAGTAACCACAAAGCCTGCAATATTCCATTTATGGAAACCACAACGGTAACGAACCGATTTCACTGTACCACGGTCAATCCAAGGTAATAATGCGAGAACAACGATTGATGCACCCATAGCTGCAACACCGATTAACTTATCAGGGATTGCACGCAAGATTGCATAAAACGGCGTAAAGTACCAAACAGGGAAAATATGCTCAGGCGTTTTCAGCGGGTTTGCCGCTTCAAAGTTTGGCGCTTCTAGGAAGAAACCATTCATCGCCGGCATAAAGAACACTACCCAACAGAACAAAATTAAGAAACCAACCACGCCCATAATATCTTTTACTGTGTAGTATGGGTGGAACGGTATTGCATCAACAATATCTTTCTTGTCAGTGTAATACTCGTGGAATTTAAACTTAGGCTTATCTTCTTCAGCTACAGAGCCTTTCTTACGCTTAATTTCAACACCGTCAGGGTTATTTGAACCCACTTCGTGAAGTGCAACAATGTGTAAGAATACTAAGATAACAATAACTAATGGTAAGGCAATAACATGCAATGCAAAGAAGCGGTTAAGCGTTGCACCAGATATTACGTAGTCACCACGGATCCACAGTGTTAAGTCATCACCAATTACCGGTATAGCACCGAATAATGAAATAATTACCTGTGCACCCCAAAATGACATTTGACCCCATGGTAATAAATAACCCATGAACGCTTCAGCCATTAATGCTAGGAAGATAAACATACCAAACAACCACAGTAATTCACGTGGTTTTTGATAAGAACCGTAGATCATGCCACGGAACATATGTAGATATACAACGATGAAAAACGCTGACGCACCCGTTGAGTGCAAATAACGTAACAACCAGCCGTATTCAACATCACGCATGATGTATTCAACAGATGCAAACGCACCTTCTGCTGAAGGCACAAAGTTCATCGTTAACCAAATACCGGTTAGGATTTGGTTTACTAGCACTAACATGGCTAACGAGCCAAAAAAGTACCAGAAGTTAAAGTTTTTAGGTGCTGGATACTGTGCAATATGCATGTTCCAAACACGAGTCATTGGGATACGGTCGTCGATCCAACCAATAATCTTACCAAACATTAGGCTACCCCTTTTTCTTCGCCCACTAAAATAGTGGTCTCATCAAGAAAAGTATAAGGTGGTATTTCTAAATTTAATGGTGCAGGTACCGCTTGGAATACACGGCCAGCCATATCAAATTTAGAACCATGACATGGACAGTAGAAACCATCATCCGTGCCTTCTACTTTTTCACCAAAGCCACCGTTAAGGAAACCAGGCGAACACCCTAAATGAGTACAAATACCTACAGCGACAAAAATCTCTGGACGTATTGAACGGTAGTCATTAGTTGACGATTCTAATTGTTGTGGCTCTTGCGATTGCGGATCACGAAGTTGACCTTCATGAGCTTTCATCTGCTCAAGCATTTTTGGGGTCCGTGATACAACCCATACAGGTTTACCACGCCACTCGACACGTATTAATTGCCCTGGCTCAAGTTTGCTGATATCTACTTCTACAGGCGCACCCGCAGATTTAGCTCGCTCACTTGGATTCCAAGACGCAATAAAAGGAACAGCAGCCCCAGCCGCACCAACACCACCAACAACAGAGGTAGCTATGGTTAAAAAGCGACGTCGGCCATTGTCTACAGGCGCATTGCTCATCCACTTATCTCCACTATGATTCCCAACACTTGCTATATTGAGAACATCAGTTACAGCAATTTAATTTTTAGAAATTTTAAAATAGAAGCGATCATAATTAAAACCCCTGATTAAAACAAGGTTATTAACAGCTTCATGCTCGAATATTCCCGACTTTATCAACCCCGTTGACTAAGTCAGCTCGAGCATACAGCCGTTTTTATGATATTACTTTTACAAAAACAATATACTGACCGAGATCAACCCCACTAAGCGGAAGCAGATAAACTGCAGATGGTGCTGTTGAACTCACTCACATTACTTGCCAGACAATTGTAGCAAAAAAATCCACCAATTAACTGATGGATTTACACTTATTATGATTATTATTGAACTTTTTTTAAAGTTATACGCAGTAAAGGCCTAAGCAGGTTAATTATTAGGCGCAAATTTGATATGAGTTTGCTGGTTACTTATAAAAAATGCGAGTTTGCGAGTTTGCGAGTTTGCGAGTTTGCGAGTTTGCGAGTTTGCGAGTTTGCGAGTTTGCGAGTTTGCGAGTTTGCGAGTTTGCGAGTTTGCGAGTTTGCGAGTTTGCGAGTTT
>NZ_JBMMUC010000020.1:0-109397 GCF_049257175.1 Pseudoalteromonas mucoides | reverse complement strand
GGACCATGCCAATCCACAATTGGAGCTTGTGTTTATCTCAGTTGGCCATTTATTTTGAAGGACGCTTAGACAGCGTACTCGATATTTAAGAATTTAAGCTGACACAGAATTTTGAACGTCCTCTATTGTAATTTAACTTTCTTATCTTCAATCATTAATGCGTTCAACCTACCGACAGTTTTTGATATCGCCGAATAATGTTTAACATTAAAAATATCTGCTAATGCCTGTAAATTTAATCCTGTTAAATCTTGGCATAATTTGAAAGGAAGGAAAGGGTCAAATCTTGACTTCACACATCAAACAATCTCGAAGTTTTTCGTATTGTAATTTAACTTTCTTATCTTCAATCATTAATGCGTTCAACCTACCGACAGTTTTTGATATCGCCGAATAATGTTTAACATTAAAAATATCTGCTAATGCCTGTAAATTTAATCCTGTTAAATCTTGGCATAATTTAATAGCAAACCAACGGGGTAAGTTTTTCTCTTTTCGCCCCTTTTTAACCGTTACGATACCACCTATCTCAATACTAAAGTGTTTAGCTACGTAAGCAATTACATCATCTGCTGAGTAATTTTTAATAACAAGCTTACTTTCACTATTTGATGTTGCAATATAGTCTTTTATGTTTTCAATAAAGTCCTCACAGCCCAGAACCGACAATAACTTTTTAGCATTATAAAAAGCGCTTATTTCTTTACTGTTTTCAAATTCCACAAACTGCTTATAAGCTGCATATTTACGCTTTTTATCTTGCAGCGAAAATACAAAATCTCGAACGAGCCATTTAGGCGTCGCTCCCCTTTTAATGAACGCTGAATAGCTAGACCATTTATACTTAGCTAGGTCATCTACCAACGGGGTGCTCGTTTCAATTGGGTTACGATGAATATACCGACTAACATGTAATAAGTAGTTATCAGCATCCACCAACACCGCTTTGTATCGCCCTCTAAACAGCGCACCATCTGTATTGTGTACTCTGTTAAAGTATTGAGTATAAAGGCCATTAATATGCTTCATGGCTCGGCCTAAATTAGCATCGGGGGTTTTGATTAGCAGGTGGTAATGATTGGTCATTAAACAATAAGAATGCACTTCAATATTAAAGCGAAGGCTTGCTTGCTCAATGCAATATAAAAAATACGTAAAGTCGTCATCGCTCAAAAAGGTATTTTCACGCCCTCTTCCACGATTCATGACATGATAAAACGCATTCTCATACTCTATTCGCAACGGCCTAGACATAGCAATTCACTTAATAAGCTGTAAACTATAAATCTAGACCATCAATGTACGAAGTCAAGATTTGACCCCTTATGACCCTTGACCCTTTATATGACCCTTTATATGACCCTTTATATGACCCTTTATATGACCCTTTAAATCTAGACCATCAATGTACGAAGTCAAGATTTGACCCCTTAAAATTAAAAAATTAATAGCGCGCATTATACGTTTAGCAATCACCATAAATGCTTGCCGATCTTTTAGCTTTTTAAGCCACTTGTCGAACTCGTCGGTTTTCTTGACATGGTATTTCATAAACCAAATGTAGCCCAAAGGCTACATTTGCACAATATTATTTAAATTACAGACGAGGTATTATAAAAACCAACAAGCAATATTTAACCTCTGTGCAGCGCGAAGCGCCTCTGAATTATCTGTGATGAAACTCACTTATCTCCCTAAAGGACGACATACAATTTAAGCCACACCAGGTTTCTTGACCTTTGTTTGCAAAACCAAGTGTTGCTACTTTTCAAACTCATCAATGATTTTGAAATATTTAATCCTCCTACCTTGCATTTACCTAAAAAGTGGACTTAATTTAAAAAGTAATGAAACGACAATTAAAAGGATTTTGAAATGACTAAACTCATCGTTATTATTGCTTGGTTACTTTTTTGTTCGCACACTTACGCGACAAATATTTTTCAGCTGAACTCACAATCTAAAAATACAGATTTAACCGATATTCAACCAAACCACCCACAATGGAATGCCAGCTCAATTTATGTAGCAGGTGATGTTGTGACTCATAACAACAGCTTATTTATTGCCGCTTTTTGGGTAAAAGGCATTGAACCGATAGAAAACCAGCCCCATTGGGATGGTTGGATTTGGCTGCAAAACACGGTGATCGAAAAGTGGCAAGCAAACAAAGTGTACCAAGGTGGCAACCTTGTAAAACACGGAACCGACTATTACCTTGCTCGCTATTGGAATGAGAATAACGAACCCGCCCCACACAGTAGCTGGCAACGTATTAAAGATTTATTTTATCTAACCCCAGAACTACCACCTGAACACCCTGACGACTATAAAACGTTAGACGGGATTGATCAAAATGACAACGGTATCCGCGATGATTATGAGCGCTATGTGTATGAAAAATTTGATTCCCCACAGCTTATCACCTTCAGTTTAGGTGCTGCTTCAACATTGCAACTGGTTATTGATATTGAGCAAGGGCGCATACCAAATTTAGATACTGAGATTGGTAAGCAGATTATTTTGGATTTTATAAATATTAGCTTCTGCACTGAAATGATACAGAATACGTTTCCTTCTTATCGCAACCCTAAACTGATGTACTTTAATACTATAGATAGGGCCTATGCTAATCGTAAAGCACAAAATAAAGCTCATGATCTAATTCCTTGGGATGACGACTTTCATCTAGATGCTGATATGTCTTGCACAATATTAGAGGAAGTAATGAAATGAAAATTTGCTTATTAATCACCCTAATATTTTTTATGCCAAAAGCACAGGCCGAATTCAATAGTCTTGATAGATATTGCTCAAAACAAATAGACCAGCTGCGCTTGTTCTACGTTAATGGTATGTTTACTAGCTCGGATGACTTTCGAAAAAATTTAGCTTGGTTAGATAATTTTCAAGATACTAAATTAGGTAAATACCTTAAAGGTAGGAAACCAACAGGCAGCTATAACAAAGATGAAGACCTTCATATGCAAATATATGAAGTGGCAAAACAAAAATATGGCGATTTATCCCCTTTTTCAAACAAGTACCACCTCATTACTGCAATAGTCGGTGGTACCGTCGACTCTCTTTCTCAGGAAAATATAGCCCATGTTGAATCTGTAATTGAAGAAGTATTTTCAGATGTAACTTATTCAAAGTTAAATGATACTGATTATAGGAATGCCTATCAAAAGCTGCTGTTTCAAATGCATTCTTGTAACCGTATTATTCTTATTGGCCACTCACAAGGTAACTTCTATACCAATACACTTTTTGAAGACATTATTTCGAATTATCAATACACAGATGGCTATTACGCGTCAGATTACTCCTTAGTTGGTTTAGCTTCTATTGCAACGCCAACCAGCTCTCTAGGCGGTAATTTAGGAGAAGAGTACGCACACCTGATTTCACACCTCACATTAGATCAAGATGAAATAATGCGAGCTGTGAGAGTTTTATTCGGGAGCTTACCATCAAACTTTTCAATGTCTTCTTTATTTGATAATACAGGACATGGTTTGATCGGTTCTTATATACGTAATGATAATGTGGCAACAAAGATCAGCGAAGGAGTTAAAGCTTCTATTTTAAACCAATCCCCTTTCCCCTTGTTTGAACAACACCCTGTAAATTCAGATGCTTTTTCACACATAGGCTATTCAACGATCAATAAAATCCTTGATCTGAAGTTTGAAGCAGGAAGTGTTTATCGTTATTACAATATACCCATCTTATTATGGGATAAGCTGTATTACTCAACATCAATGGGGAAGGTTTTTAATGATAATATTCGAGGTCAATACCCTTTTGATAAGCTAGATATGGACAGTATGACTTACCTAAAAATCACATCACTTGAACCAGTTGCAAAAGTTGAAAAATAACTAACCATTGTACTAGAAATAAAAAAGGGTGAGCCACGAAGCTCACCCTTTTCAATAATTATCGTTTGGGAATCGCGATTGGATTCCCAATCTATAATTATCATTCCCAAACTATAATAACTCTGATCACATCAAAATTTAATCACGATATGTCTCTACCGCTGGGCATGAACAAACTAGGTTACGGTCGCCGTATACGTCATCGATACGCGTTACTGTAGGCCAGAATTTGTTTTTAGCCACTGCAGGTACTGGGAATGCAGCGTAGAAGCGGTCGTATGCTCTGTCCCACTCGTTACCAAGTACGTCAGCTTGTGTATGCGGTGCAAACACTAGCGGGTTGTTTTCGATAGACCATTCGCCAGAGATTACTTTGTCGATTTCGCCTTTGATTGACACCATTGCTTCGATGAAACGGTCGATCTCAACTTTAGACTCAGATTCAGTTGGCTCAACCATTAATGTGCCAGCTACTGGGAACGACATAGTTGGTGAATGGAAACCGTAATCTTGTAGGCGCTTAGCCACGTCCATTTCAGTGATGCCTGACGCTTCTTTAAGTGGGCGTAAGTCAACAATACATTCGTGAGCAACACGATTGTTGCGACCACGGTATAAAATAGGGAAGTGCTGGCTTAACTCGTGCGTTAAGTAGTTAGCATTCACAATAGCCATTTCAGTGGCTTGTTTAAGGCCTTCGCTGCCCATCATGGTGATGTAAGCCCATGAGATAGGTAAAATAGCTGCTGAGCCATAAGGTGCTGCTGATACTGCGCCGTTGCCTACATTAGTGCCAGGTACGTTAATTACGCTGTGGTTAGGCATAAATGGCGCTAGGTGTGATTTAACACCGATTGGGCCAACACCTGGGCCACCGCCACCGTGTGGAATACAGAACGTTTTATGCAGGTTTAAGTGCGATACGTCTGAGCCGATAGAACCTGGGCTAGTAACACCTACTTGGGCGTTCATGTTTGCGCCATCCATGTAAACTTGGCCGCCGTGCTGGTGCACGATGTCGCAAATTTCACGGATTGTTTCTTCGTATACGCCATGCGTAGACGGGTATGTGATCATGATACATGATAGGTTTTCTGATACTTCTTCAGCTTTTGCTTTAAGATCAGCCATATCAACGTTACCGTTTTTGTCGCAATCAACAACCACGATTTTCATGCTCGCCATTTGTGCAGATGCAGGGTTTGTACCGTGCGCTGAACTTGGGATCAAACATACATTACGGTGTGCATCGCCACGTGACTCATGGTATTTACGGATCGCGATTAAGCCAGCGTATTCACCTTGTGCGCCAGAGTTAGGCTGTAGTGATACGGCATCGTAACCGGTAATGTTAACCAACCAATCATGTAGTTCGTTAATCATGATTTGGTAACCTTCTGCTTGGTCTAGCGGGCAGAATGGGTGAAGGTTAGCGAACTCAGGCCACGTAATTGGGATCATCTCAGCAGTCGCGTTTAGCTTCATAGTACATGAACCTAACGAGATCATTGAGTGGTTAAGCGCTAAATCTTTGTTTTCAAGGCGCTTGATATAACGAAGCATCTCAGTTTCGCTGTGATACGAGTTGAAGTTCGGGTGCGTTAACACTTCATCATCACGTACTAGGCTTGCAGGAATAGACTCGCTTCCGTTTGCTTCAATGTCTGCTGCGATTGCATCAACACTTAAACCATGGCCTTCGCCTAATACGATATCGAAAAGTTCAGCTACGTCTGCGCGGGTTGTGGTTTCTGATACTGCAATTGAGTATTCGCCGTCATGGTTAGTTGCAAAGTTAACGCCGTTTGCAACTGCACGAGCTACTACGTCATCTTTGTTATCGCTAACAACAGTTAGAGTATCAAACCATGTGCTGTGCTTAAGTGCTACGCCTTTAGCTTGTAGGCCAGCAGCTAAAATATCAGCAAAACGATGAATACGCTGTGCGATTGTTTTTAAGCCTTGTGGACCATGGTACACCGCGTAAAATGCTGCCATGTTGGCAAGTAATACTTGCGCTGTACAAATGTTTGAATTGGCTTTGTCTCGGCGAATGTGTTGTTCACGCGTTTGCATTGCCATACGTAATGCATCGTTACCTAAACGGTCTTTAGATACACCAATGATACGACCTGGTAATGAGCGCTTGTACGAATCACGTGTTGCAAAGAATGCAGCGTGAGGACCACCGTAACCCATTGGTACACCAAAACGCTGGGCAGAACCAAGTACTACGTCAGCGCCTAGTTTACCCGGAGCTTTTAATAGTAATAAGCTCATGATGTCGGCTGCAACACAGGCAATCGCTTTTTTGCTTTGTACGCCAGCGATTAAATCTGTGATGTCTACCACTTCACCTGATGTTGACGGGTATTGGAATAACGCACCAAAAATCTCGTGATTTACGGCATCAGCCGCAGGACCAACGACCACTTCAAAACCAAACTGGTCGGCACGCGTTGCAACTACGTCGATTGTTTGTGTGTGTACGTCATCAGCAATAAAGAAGATATTGGCTTTTTTAGCTTTAGATACACGCTTTGCAAGGCCCATTGCCTCAGCAGCGGCGGTTGATTCGTCAAGTAATGATGCACTTGCTAAATCAAGACCAGTTAGGTCTAGGGTCATAGTTTGGAAGTTAAGTAATGACTCTAAACGCCCTTGAGCAATCTCTGGTTGGTATGGAGTGTACGCTGTGTACCAACCTGGGTTCTCAAGTACGTTACGTAAAATTACGTGTGGTACGTGAGTTGGGTGGTAGCCTTGACCAATATAAGATTTGAACACTTTATTTTTATTGGCTACTGATTTTAAGTAGCTTAGTGTTTCAACTTCAGTGCGGCTTTCGCCCACTGTTAGGCCTTGCTCTAAGCGGATGCTTGCAGGTACAGTTTGACCGATCAGATCTTCAACACTCGATACTCCAAGAGCACTTAGCATATCGCTTACTTGTGCTGGGCTTGGCCCAATATGACGGCGAATAAAATCTTGCGTTTGCTCTAATTGTTCAAGAGATTTGGCGTTTGACATTTGTCCAGATTCCTATGATCCAAAAAATAAATGGTTATCACTAATGGGTAACTAGCAATAACTTAAAAGCTTTTTGATTTAGTGACTTACAATGTATGGAAAGGTAAGCGGTAAAATCATAAAAGCCCCGTTAGTACTGTGTATGACGGGGCTTTTAGTACGGCGATAACTAATTATTAGTCTTCGTCGATGGTGTTTGCATAGCCTTCAGCGTCAAGCAAGTTTCCAAGCTCAGACTCATCAGATGCTTTAATGCGGAATAACCAACCATCGCCGTAAGCGTCGTTGTTTACAGTTTCTGGTGCATCTTCAAGCTCTTCATTGATTGCAATGATTTCGCCACCGATTGGTGCGTAGATATCTGATGCTGCTTTAACAGACTCTGCAACTGCACAATCTTCGCCAGCGTCTACTTCGTCACCAACTTCTGGTAATTCAACGAAAACCATGTCGCCAAGAAGCTCTTGTGCATGCTCAGAGATACCTACAGTGAAAGTACCGTCACCTTCGTTGCGAACCCACTCGTGTGAAGAGGCATACTTTAAATCGCTAGGGATATTGCTCATGTGTTTGTTCCTTTGGTTCTATATTGGGTGATAACACCAAATTTTAATTAATACTTTAAAGTACTGACTTACCGTTACGTACAAAGCTTGGTTTAACTACTTTTACGTTAACTAATTTTTTACGCATTTCTACTTGGGCTGTCTCGCCTGTTGAACGTGGTACACGTGCAAGGGCAACACTAAAACCAAGTGTAGGTGAGAAAGTACCAGAGGTTATAACCCCTTCGCCACCTTCAACGATTACTTTAGAACCGCTACGCAATACGCCTTTTTCTTCAAGCACTAGGCCAACTAGTTTGTCAGTGCTTTTTTCTGCGCGTTGCTTAACTAATACATCACGACCGATAAAGTCACGATCTTCAGGTTCCCACGCAATAGTCCACGCCATGTTAGCTGCAAGTGGTGAAACGCTTTCGTCCATATCTAGGCCGTAAAGGTTCATGCCTGCTTCTAAACGTAGTGTGTCACGTGCGCCAAGACCTGCTGGTTTAACGCCTGCATCTAGCAGTTGTAGCCATAGATCAGCAGCTTGCTCGCTCGGTACTACAATTTCGTAACCGTCTTCGCCAGTATAGCCTGTTGTCGCAATAAATAAATCACCAACTTGCACACCAAAAAATGGCTTCATACCTTCAACGGCAGCTTGTTGATCCGCTGTTAAAAGAGTCGCTGTTTTTGCTTTAGCGTTAGGACCTTGTACTGCAATCATGGCAAACTCTGGGCGCTCAGTAACTGCAACGGCAAAATCAGCTGATACTTTAGCCATATGCGCTAAATCTTTTTCGCGCGTTGCTGAGTTAACCACTAAACGGTAATCAGTTTCAGAGAAGAAGTAGATGATAAGGTCGTCGATTACGCCGCCTTGTTCGTTAAGCATACCTGTGTATAAGGCTTTACCTGGAACAGTTAACTTAGCCACGTCGTTAGCAACTAATTTGCGTAAGAATGCTTGTGCTTGCTCGCCTTTAACATCCACAATCGTCATGTGCGATACGTCAAACATGCCAGCATCGGTGCGCACTGCATTGTGCTCTTCGATTTGCGAACCATAGTTGATTGGCATTTCCCAGCCGTGAAAATCAACCATTTTAGCGTTAGCTTCAAGGTGCTTTGCATGTAAAACTGTTTTAGAAGTCATAATATTCCTTCACTTTATAATTAACCCAATATTGGGCGTGGCCTCAATTTAATGAGGGGGAATAACATGGGCGGCGATTATACATAAGTTGTACTGCACTGACACCCAAATTGCGATTTGTTACTACAAACACGGTTTTAATACCGTGTTTTAAAAACTATTTAAGCAACCTCAGGCAGAGTTAAATCAAACCCGCGTTGCTGTAATGTTGCTTGGCATTTTGCAAGCGCTGGGGTTTTAGCCACCAGCTGAAAATACTGCTGAGATTGTTTATCAATGGCGGTAATAAATACCTCGCCACTTTGTGCACCGTAGCAGCTCGCTGCGTTTGATAAGCGCAAACCAGGGGTAAGCTTAAAAGCATCAATCAAAGTATCGAAAGCTTGCTCACCACATAAAGTTAATACCGATAAATCGCTGCGTACAACAAATTCAATATCGTAACGTAGTTGTTGCTCACAAATAAGTGACTGTAGTTGGACGCTGGCATCGCTATGTAAAACAAATCTAAATGCGGTCTCACTAAAGAAATACAAAGCAAAACTATAGGTGCTATTTAAGTCACCGTCTAACGTACCTTTGAGGCCCAAACCACTGGCGGTTAATTTATTTAAATCTAACCCTAAAATAGTCGTTAAAAATGGGATTGCTTCAGTGCCGCTAAAATCAATGACCACACTATTATTATCGGCCTGTAGCATATTGCTTTGTGGCGCATCTAGTTGGCTGTGACGAGCAAACATTATTGGAGTAAAAGTCATCGTTGACACCTATCAATCTATAGTCACAAAAGTATATTGCGGGTGGCGTGCAACAACAAATTGTAATTTCTTATCAATTGATAAATAATAATTATGTATTTAACCTGATAAATTGAATTTTTTTATATGAAGAATATTTCAACAGATGGATTACGCACCTTAATTACCGTGGTCGAGGTAGGTGGATTCGCCAAAGCGGGCGAATTATTAGGCCTTTCTCAACCTGCTGTGAGCTTACAAATTAAGCGCCTCGAAGACATGCTCGGCCATAAGCTATTTAAAAAACAAGGCCAGCGCCAAGTGCTTAACCAGTATGGTGAATTATTATTGCCAATGGCAAAACACATGCTGTTGCAAAACGACAGTATTTTACAGTTGTTTACCAAAGAGAACGTTACAGGCAAAGTAAGGTTAGGTATTCCCAGCGAATTTGCCGCGCGAATATTGCCCTCTATCATTGGCGATTTTATAGCGCTATATCCTGATGTTTCTTTAGAAGTTAAATCACGTTTGAGTAAACATTTACTCTCTGTGTCGCGTGAAGATCAATTTGATTTAGTATTGGCATTAAATGAGGATTTAAATTCTGAGAAGTTTCCTGTTTTTATGCAAGATCAACTTGTCTGGGTCGGTGATTTATCATTAGCGCAAAACGAAGTAGTTACGCTGGTTACCGCACCAGAAGGCTGTATTTACCGCCGCCGTGCTATAGAGGCGCTGCAAATGGCAGGGATAAAATACCGCATAAGTTATAGCAACGCTGATTTAACTGGCCTCACCGCAGCACTCAAAGAAGGCTTAGGCATTACCGTGCTTGCCAAAAGTACCGTGCCACATGAGTTAAATTATCAGCTTCATACTAAACATTTACCCGAGCTTGGTCGCATTGGTATTAGCTTAATAAACCGTGTAGAACACCCCGAACATGCGGTAGCTAAACTCGCTGAGTTTATCAGCCTGCGATTGAGTTAAGGCTCACGCGAGCGGTTAATTTTGAGTCCACAAAAAAACGGCATCACTTTACAGTCGATGCCGTTTTCTCTGTCGCTTAGGTAAGTTTAATTAGCCTAACTTAGCTAAGATAATATCTCTAAGTGCGTCATAGTCGTTATCAATATCTTGTGCTAAACATGGCTTAGCAAGTGCATCTGCAAGCGGTTTTGGCATATCAAGTTCAATATCTAAAATGTCTTCAACACTTTCTTTAAATTTAGCAGGGTGTGCAGTTGCTAAGAATATTCCGGCACTACCTGGGACTAAATCGGCTTTCAAACCTTGATAGGCAATAGCTGTATGTGGCTCAGCAATATACCCTGTTTTTTGAATTGCTTTCATTACTGCTTGGGTGTCGTTTTCATCAACACTGGTTGAATAAAAATTATCATAGCTGAACCAGTTGTTATCAAGCATGGTTTGCACGCGCGGCCAGTTATTAGGCTTGCTCACGTCCATTGCGTTTGACAGTGACTCGACTGTTGTATTAGGTGCCCAGTTTTTATCTGCAATAAAACGCGGCACTGTGTCATTTTGATTGGTTGTGGCGCTTAGTTTAGCAACGGGTAAGCCAATTACGGCACCGATCATCGCAGCACATACGTTACCAAAGTTACCACTTGGTACAGAAACATGCGCAGTCGCACGTTTTTCTTTTGGTAGCTGTGCGATAGCCTCAAAGTAATAACATACTTGTGCCACTAAACGACTAATATTGATTGAGTTAGCTGAGTTCAAGCCAAGACGTGTTTTTACTTCGTCATCTAAAAAAGCATTTTTTACCATGCTTTGACAATCATCAAAGCTGCCCTCTACCGCATAGCAATGAATGTTGTTGCCAAGGGTAGTAAATAGCTTTTGCTGAGCCAGTGAAATTTTGCCTTTAGGGTATAAAATGACTACGTCGATATTAGGCTTATTATAAAAAGCATGTGCCACAGCTGCACCAGTATCGCCTGAGGTCGCGGTCAAAATAGTGGTTTTTTCACCTTGGCTGAACTGCGCTAAACACTCCGCCATAAAACGCCCGCCAAAGTCTTTAAACGCAAGGGTTGGACCATGAAACAGCTCTAGACAATATACATTTTCTTCTACTTGGACCAATTTAACCGGAAAGTTAAACGCATTTTGCACCATTTGTGCAACAGTATCTGCTGGAAGTTCATCGCCAATCAGGTGCGATAAAATCGCTGAGCTACGGCTGACAAAATCCATCTCAAGCAAGGCATCAATATCTGCCATGGGCGCTAGTGATTCAGGAAAAAACACACCTTGATTACGGCCAAGACCTGTTTTAACGGCTTCAACAAACGACACTTTTTGCGTGTCGTCTTTTAAATTATGTAATTGCATTATTAGTTCCTTAAATTCTTATAACTGACGCGTGCCGGCATTATCAAGCTTACAGATATGGCAAAAGCCTTGTTCGTTTATATAATTGCTTTGTAGCCATTGCTCGCACTGTTTTGCAGCTTCAAGCGTTTTACACACAATAAATAACGTGGGGCCAGCTCCTGAAATACTGACTATTTCAGCACCTAGCTCAGGCAGCGCTGCTTTCGCTTCGCTAAACCCAGTGATCAGCGGCACACGGTGTGGCTCAGCTATTTCATCACTCATAATTGATAAAGCATCATCAAAACGGTTAGTTAGCAGTAGCGTGCTAAACGCCGATAAACGCTGCGCAAATTCTACGCTCGCATGCATGCTTAACTGTGTGGGTAACACCGAACGTGCCTTGGCTGTATTGAGTGAAAAACCAGGGAAAGCCGCCACGTAATACCAGTTATCATCGACAGGTAAACTAATCGATTTATCAGGGATTAGATCGCCCGTTAGCTGCAAGCCACCTAAGTAGCATGGGGTAATGTTGTCATAGTGACGACCGCCACTGACAATGGCTTCAAAATCAGCCATTAATTCAATTAGCTGAACTTGACTAAGCTTTGTATCAGCAAACTTATCAAGCGCTGCAAATGTGGCAACCACAGAACATGCACTTGATCCTAACCCTGAGCCAATTGGTAAGTTCTTTTTAAGTTCAAGCTTAACTGTAGGCATATTAGGTGCAACATGCTCACGAAAATGCACCAAGCATTGATACGCTAAATTTTCACTGGCATCACTTGGTAGCTTATGGGCATAGTCACCAGAGCAAATAAACTCATCAGCTGGCGCTGAGCTAACAGCAACTACATCCCCCAATAAAGTCCCATCAATCGGTGCAAGCGCAGCACCTAAAGCATCAAACCCTACCGCAAAGTTACCGATAGAAGCCGGCGCGTATACTTCAATCATAGCCCTCTCCTATCGAGACAATGTTTTTAAGATATCTGCAAATACGCCTGCGGCTGTTACAGCAGAGCCCGCACCATAACCACGAATTACAAATGGACGTGGCTGGTAGTACTCACTCAAAATTGCTAATGCGTTTTCACCGTCACGAATAACACTCAATGCGTGGCTTGAATCTACAGCCTCAATACCAACTTTGCAGTGACCTTGTTTAATTGTGCCAACATAACGTAGTACTTTGCCTTCGCTTGCTGCACTTTGAATACGATCATTAAAGGCGGCATCTAAACTCGGCAGTTTAGCCATAAAGTCATCAACACTGTCACCTTGTGCAAACCCTTCAGGTAGCACAGATTCCACTTCGATATCGCTTAGCTCTAGTTTTAACCCTGCTTCTCGGGCAATGATTAATAGTTTTCGCGCAACATCAGTGCCTGATAAGTCATCACGTGGATCTGGCTCAGTAAAGCCGTTTTCTTTCGCTTTTACCGTTGCTGCTGATAGTGATAAGCCGTCTTCTAACGCACCAAACATGTACGACAGAGAACCAGATAAAATACCACTAAATTCAAGAAGCTCATCTCCAGCACCAAATAGTGACTGCAAATTATCAATAACCGGAAGGCCTGCACCTACGTTTGTCTCATATAAAAATTTACGGTTATTTTTTTGTGTTGCGCTGATTAAGTCTTGGTAATATGTATATGAACTGGTAGTCGCTTTTTTATTAGCCGCAACCACGTGGAAGCCAGCATTTAAAAAGTCGACATACTGCGCAGCTAAAGCATCCGAAGATGTACAGTCAACCAACACTGGGTTGATTAAATGATTTTGCTTTACAAATTGCTCAACCAGTTTTAGATCAAACGCTTGTTCTGATGCCGCAAGCTTTTGTTGCCAATCTCCAAATTGCACCCCTTCACTATCTAAATGAAGTTGACGAGAGTTCGCTACACCGTACAAATTAAGTTTAATGTTACGTTTTTCAAGCCATGCTTGTTGACGCTCAAGTTGTTGAATTAGCTCTTGACCAACTAAGCCGCAGCCAAGTAAAAATACATCAATTGATGGGATATGAGTAAAGAAGTTTTCGTGACACACTTTAACTGCATCGTTACACAACTCACCGTCGATAACCGCTGAGATAGCACTTTCTGTTGAGTCTTGTGCAATGGCAACAATGTTTACTTGTGCTTGCGCTAAAGAGGCAAAAAACTTAGCTGCTAAGCCTTTGTGCGCTCGCATATTGTCACCTACAAGGGTAACAATCGCTAAATTGCGCTGTACTTGTACTGGTTCGATTAAGCCCGCTTGTGACTCTAGCTCAAAGGCCGTTTGTAAAGCTTCAAGTGCAAGGGATAAATCTGATTCATGAACGCAGAAACTGATACTAA
Organism: Pseudoalteromonas mucoides; assembly: GCF_049257175.1. Lineage (NCBI taxonomy): Bacteria > Pseudomonadati > Pseudomonadota > Gammaproteobacteria > Alteromonadales > Pseudoalteromonadaceae > Pseudoalteromonas > Pseudoalteromonas mucoides. The sequence goes on along the minus strand of NZ_JBMMUC010000020.1, from coordinate 95,333 downwards.
ATTCACACGATGATTGCGTGATTAATACAATAGACACGTTATCATGAGCAAGGGCATTAAATACCTTTGATGCCATGCCAACCTTGCCTTTCATACCTGGGCCAGACACCGTTAACATCGCAAGTTCTTGTAAACTAGACAGTGCTTTTACTGGTTCATCTGATGAGTAATCGTTACCAATCAATGAGCCTTGCGCATCAGGGTTATGAGTATTTTTAATCTCACACGGAACACCCGCTTTAGCGCATGGTAAAATTGTTTTAGGGTGAAGTACTTTGGCACCAAAATAAGACAACTCCATCGCTTCTTTATAAGAAAGATAGTCAACTTTAGTGGCTTTTTTGATATAACGAGGATCGGCATTATAAACGCCATCTACATCGGTCCAGATTTGACACACATCAGCTTCAAGGCATGCAGCGGCTATTGCTGCTGAATAATCAGAGCCATTACGGCCAAGTGTTGTAAGCTCACCTTGATCATTACTTGCAGTAAAGCCTGGCATGATATAAATACTGGCTGGGCTTTCTTTTAATGCAGCTTGAAAACGTACTTTGCTCGCAGCTAAGTCAGCTTCAGCATCAATATGACCACCCGTAGATGCAATACATGCTGTTGCTTCTAAATAACGCGCATTATGTGAACTGAGTAAACACTGCATTAATGACACACTGACACGCTCGCCAAAACTAATTACATAGGCACGCACTTCATCGGGGCAACATTTTATAAGTTTTACGCCGGCAAGCTTGTTCGCTAATTCGCTTAAATCAGGCCAGTTTTCGACTTGGCCAAAATCTGCTTCTACAGCGCTTTTTAAGCTTTCACAGCGTGCTGTTAATGCTTGCCACTGCTCACTGTAATCAAGTCCTTGCTCTGCACTACTTGCTAGTGCGACAAGTGAATCAGTCATACCACCAGGTGCGGATAGTACCAATAACATTTCATCTTTTAGTTGTGCTTTGACCAACTGAGCTACCTGTTGTAAACACGCAAAGTCGGCAAGTGATGACCCGCCAAATTTTAATACTCGCATTTTTATGTTTCCTCATCCCATAAAACGAAAAAAGGCCTGTGTTCTTAGTGAACACAGGCCTTTAAATTTGTTGCACCGACCTATGCCACTATCCAGTAAGAATGGTGGTTGTAATAATAATGGTCAGTACTTGATTATTTGTTTTCATAGCCTTAAGACTGCCTTAAAGATGGCTATTCTGTCAACCCTAAATTAAAAGATAAATTATGCTTGTTGGTTATTTAGCAATCTAGTGGATGCCAAATTTATGCAAAATTTTATTTAACTTTGATTTTTCTATCGGCTTATTGATAAAGTCAATTGCCCCTAACTTTGCCACACGCTGCTTCATTTGTGTTTGGATATCAGCAGAAATCACTAATACAAAGCACTCTATTTTTTGCATCTTGATTGCTTCTAGCACCTGTACACCATCTACCTCAGGCATAGTTAAATCAAGGCAAACCAAGTCGAAACAATGCTCTTGTAACAACATTAATGCCTCTTTGCCGTTCTTTGCCTGCATAATATCTGCTTCAATACACTCATTTAAACAGCGAACAACCTGCTTACGTGCTACAGTTGAGTCATCACATACTAATATTGAAAAATTCATACCATTAACAACTAGATTAAGAATAAAAAAGTTAATGAGTGAGTTTGCTACTCATTTTAATTTAACCAGAGTTCAGGTTAATTTACTAAACGACAGTGATTTTATAACACAAATAATCAAGCTAGATAAGCTTAAGTTTTTGCTAAAAAAGAATATTTGCTATGTTTATTGACTAAAAAGTGATTCTTTTATTTATTTTTATATCTTTATTAGCTAACTTTAGAAGCAAGCATAACTTATTGTAATTGCCATCAAGGAGCTATGGACAGTCCATGCTACAAACAAGCCTCTCTAAAAAGCTATTGACCAGCGTATTATCAGTCTACTTTTTACTTACATTTGTAGTCACTTGTGGCCAAGTTATTGCAGAATACGTAAACACAAAAGATTATATTCGTGACGAGCTTACAACACTACAAAAAACCTTTAGTCGCAGCTTAACCCGTGCAATATGGGAGCTAAACACAAAGCAAACAATTACCACCGCTGAAGGTCTACTCGCCATTCCAATGATTGAAGGCATTATAGTACGCGATGACAGCGGTGAAATAATTTCTCAACTTGGTCGTTCATTAGATATTCGCGAACTATACAGCCAACAACTTGTGCAAGAAGAAGCTATCATTGAAGACACACCGTCAGGTTTATTTGGTTATACCTTTCCGCTTATTTTTGAATTTTCTGGCCGCGCAACTCAAGTGGGTGATGTGACATTATTTTCCAGCCGAGAAGTTGTTTTTAGCCGCATTATGATCTCAATTTACTTTTTAATTGGTAATGCGATGATCAAAACCACGTTCTTAATTATTTTATTTTTAATGGCATTTAGAAAGTTACTAACTGAGCCTCTAGATCAATTAACAGAGCAAATTGAAGATCTTGAACTTAATGATCTCGAAGGCCAACACATCAACATCGAAACCACTGAGCATAACGAGCTTAAAGTGATGGAGCAGTCTTTTAACAAGTTAATTGATAAAGTAGTGCAATACCGTAAAGAGCTCGAACACACACAAAAAGAGTTATTAATTAGTAACGAAAAACTCGATCAACACAACCTGCAATTAGAGCAAGAAGTCGCACGTAAAACCTCGAACCTTAGCCAAGCAATGATGGATCTACAGCAACAAAAATATGAGCTTGAAAAGCAAAAGCTAACGCTCACTGAAGAAGTAGATTTACGCCGTCATACTGAGCAAGAGTTACTAACAAAACAAAAAGAAATGCAGCGTTATGTGGATGAGTTGAACATTGCTCAAGAGCGGTTAGTTGGCTCTGAAAAAATGGCCGCTTTAGGCGGTTTGGTGGCTGGTATTACCCACGATATTAATACCCCTGTTGGCATAGGTGTAACGGCGACCTCATTTTTGCAAGAGCGCTTAATGCAAATAGAGGCCGCTTATAAAGATAAAACTTTGTCGCCTAAAGCATTAGAAGAGTTTATTAATGACGCCAAACAAAGTACCAGCTTATTGACTAGTAACCTAGATAGAGCCTCAGAGCTTGTTGCTAGCTTTAAACAAATTGCGGTGGACCAAGCCAGTGAAGCTGTTAGAACCATTAATTTTAAAGAATATTTGGGCGAAGTGATTCGCTCACTGCACCCAAAAATTAAAAATACCAGCCACCATATCAATTTAGATTGCCCGGAAGATCTTACTCTCAACCTACCTGCCGGTGCGATCAGTCAAATATTTACTAACTTGATCATGAACTCACTTATACATGGCTTTGATGGTGTAAATAATGGCGTTATTGATATTCTAATCAAAGATGACGATAGCCAGGTTATTATCGACTTTAAAGACAATGGCAATGGGGTGAGCGAGCAACAACTCGAAAAATTATTTGACCCATTTTTTACCACTAAACGTGATCAAGGTGGCAGTGGTTTAGGCACCCACATTACATTTAACTTAGTTAAGCAAACTTTAAGCGGTGAAATTGAAGCTTCAAGTTCACCTGGCAACGGCTTGCACTACCATATTAGCTTTCCTAAGAACATGCCAAAGCCACTCTCTATCTTCAATAATTAACGACATTTTAAGTTTAGGTTAATGCTTGGCTTAATTGCTGAGCATTAACTAAATCAGCCATTTCAGCATCCGGTTTTTATTGCTATGATTGAGCAAATTTACCAAATGGATCAATCCCCCTATGTGGTTTAGTAACCTTATTTGTTACCGCTTTAAACAAGACGTTTCATACACGCAAGAAGATTTCGATAACGCCCTAGAGCAAGATGTGTTTCGCCCTTGTGGCAGCCAAGATTTAAGTACCTTTGGCTGGACTAAGGCCTTTGGTAAGCATGGCGAGTCACTGTCTCATTTTTCACAAAAAAGCATTTTAGTGTGCGCCAAGCGCGAAGAGAAGGTTTTACCTGCGGCAGTCGTAAACGAAATGGTTGCTGAAAAAATAGAGCAAATAGAAGCTGAAGAAAACCGCCCTGTTAAGAAAAAAGAAAAAGACGAATTAAAAGAAAACATTCTTCACACCTTATTACCACAAGCTTTCAAAAAATCGAGCTTACAATTTGCCTTTATCGACCAAGAAAACGGCTGGGTCGTTGTAAACAGTGGTAGTTTCAATAAAGCTGAAGAATTATTAGCACTATTACGTAAATCACTTGGCACACTACCTGTTGTTCCTGCGTTTGCTAACTATGATTTAGACGTATTTTTAACTGATTGGCTAACTAACTTCAGTACCCCTGAAGGCTTTGCTATAGGCTCTGATGCAGAGCTTGAAGAGGCTGATGACAGTGGCGCACAAGTAAAATTAAAAGGGCATGACTTAGCGTGTGATGAAGTTAAATCACACCTTGAGAGCGGAAAGCGTGTAACCAAGCTGGCCCTTGATTGGCAAGAACGCCTTAAGTTTATGCTACAGAATGACGGCTCAATAAAACGCTTAAGCTATTCTGAAACACTCAAAGAAGAAAACGCTGATATTCCAAAAGAAGACATGATAATTAAGCTCGATGCGGACTTTATTCTTGCTTCAGAAGAAATCAAGCAAATGCTAGAAGAGTTAACATCTGGCTTAGGTGATGCTGAAGATTTAGCTTAATAGCCAAAAAGCAAAAAAGCGCCAAGTTTGGCGCTTTTTACTTATCCTGCAATCAGGCTTTAACTAAAAACAGATTTCACATCATCAAGCATGTCATTGTATTCATCTGAGGCAAATATCTCTAACGATGGAATAACACCTTTATCGATATACATCTGTAGCGCAGCCGACTTATCTGATACTTGTAAAATCCCTTCCATAATTGCACCAATACGAATGAAATCAACATAGCAAATATGTTCAGGGCGATAGTTCGGATTAGCCCAACTTTCAGCAACTTCTACAAATTCGTCAGTAAAATCCCACGCACGCATAATGGCTCCACCCACTTTGCCACTGAGCTTTTGAATCGCATGAGCTAAAAAGCTTGGGTTTGCAAATACTTCAGGATGGCGCTCAGCCTCAGTTAAAATAGGTAGTACACCAATATTATAAACTAATGATGCCAGTGTAATAGTGTCTCGATTCAGCGATGTCTGTTTGTTCTCTTTTAAAAAGAACTCCATCAGTGAAATTGAATGGCACGCCACTTTAAGTGTTTTCTGCCAGGCTTTATCCATGTAGCCTTTAATAAGCTCGTTGTTTGATACAAAAAGCTGTTCCATCGCCATGGCTGTAGCAATATTTTTAATTTGCCTCAGGCCAATTCGCGTAACCGCTTGGTTTAAATTAGTTACCTTAACTGAGCGTCCCATAAACGCACTATTGGCAACTTTGATCATACGTGCCGCTAGTGCTGGGTCGTGAGAGATCACGTCAGCCATTTGCGCTAAATTAACGTCAGGATCGTCTGCGGCTTGACGAACACGCACTGCAACTTCTGGCAGCGTTGGTAACACTAAAGTGTCGTTATTTATTCGGTCAACCAAAATGGTTAAAAGTGCGTTTTCTGTTGACATAGATGTGCCATCCTTTTGTAGTGCTTTACTTATTATGCAGAGCTATGGAATGTATATTTATTATAGCTACAGTATTGTCTAACTTACCGCTAAAGTTAAGGAAATTACACAAATTATCTATGATTTATTTTTTTAGTGGCGATCTCTACTCAGTCCTTATTGAGTAAAACGCAGTAAACTTGCTATTTGCGCGAAAGATTTGCTTTAATGCATGCACAAGCGAGCGAACAACCATCTTCTATTGGTTGTTGATTTATAACTTCACTTTTAACAGGCAACAAAATGACTCTTAACAAAATAAGCCAAGCACTGGTTTTTTGCGGTGCAGCTTTTCTTAGTGCATGTTCAGAACAAGCCGTTACACCTAAAACAGACGCAGCCGTTGTAGCAAAGGCCCCTGCCACAGCCGATTCTCCACAGCTAATTAATGCCGATACCGATCGCTTAGCTATTTACACTGATTTTAGTTTAACGACTGATCTTTCTCACTTAAGCGAAAATCAAAAAGCCATGATTGCAAAGCTAATCGATGCATCAAAAGTTATGGATGAGCTATTTTGGCGTCAAGCATTTGGTGAAGACAAGGCCAGCTTTTTGGCAAAAATTAATGACCCACAAGTGCAAAAGTTTGCAGACATTAACTATGGACCTTGGGATCGTTTAAATGGCGACCAAGCTTTTTTATCTGGTTATGATGAAAAATCACCTGGCGCGCAGTTCTACCCTGCTGATATTACAAAAGAAGAATTAAACAGCTCTGATGTTGAAGACAAAAATGGCCTTTACTCAGTTGTTAAGCGTGATGAAAACGGCAAACTTTATACCGTTTCGTATTCTGTAGAATACGCACAAGCACTAGAAAAAACAGCAAACCTACTACGTGAAGCGAGTAAACTAGCCGACGATAAAGAGTTTGCTAATTACTTATCTTTGCGCGCTGATGCTCTTTTAAGTGATGAATATCAAGCGTCTGACTTCGCGTGGATGGATATGAAAAATAACCCGATTGATGTGGTTATTGGCCCAATCGAGACATATGAAGATCAATTATTTGGCTCACGTGCGGCATTTGAATCTTATGTACTTGTTAAAGACTTAGCCTGGAGTGAGCGCTTAGCTAAGTTTGCAGCCTTTTTACCTGAATTACAAAAAGGCCTACCTGTTGATGAAAAATACAAACAAGAAGTGCCTGGCTCAGACGCCGATTTAAACGCTTATGACGTGGTTTATTACGCAGGTCACTCAAATGCGGGTAGTAAAACCATTGCAATCAACCTACCAAATGACGAACAAGTACAGCTTGAAAAAGGCACTCGTCGTTTACAACTAAAAAACGCAATGCGTGCTAAATTTGATAAAATTTTAGTGCCTATTGCTGAGCAGTTAATTGTGCCAGAGCAACGTAAGCACATTACTTTTGATGCATTTTTTGCTAATACCATGTTCCACGAAGTTGCTCATGGTTTAGGCATTAAAAACACCATCACAGACAAAGGAACTGTTCGCCAGTCTTTACAAGAGCATGCTAGCGCACTTGAAGAAGGTAAAGCGGATATCCTTGGCTTATACATGGTTGAGCAATTACTTAAAAAAGGCGAGATCACTCAAGGTACTCTTGAAGATTACTACACCACGTTTATGGCGGGTATTTTCCGTTCAGTTCGTTTTGGCGCATCAAGTGCTCATGGTAAAGCAAACATGATTCGCTTTAACTTTTTTGCACAAGAAGGTGCATTCTCAAAAAATGAGCAAGGCCTTTACCGTGTAAACATGGAAAAAATGGGGCAGGCAATGGCTAAGCTATCTAACCTTATTTTGACCTTACAAGGGGATGGTGATTATGAAAAAGTTGATCAACTAATTGCTACTCATGGTGATATCAAAGCCGAACTTGCTAAAGACTTAGAAAAACTAAGCCAAGCAAATATTCCAGTCGATGTTACCTTTAAGCAAGGTAAAGACGTTTTAGGGCTTTAATAAATTTAAAAGAGTTACAGCCTGCGCTGTAACTCTTTTATACATAAAGAATGAGCGAGTTCAACTCCGCTCATTTTTTAATGTTGATTACTTATAACATTACGTACTACTGGCTCAAGACTTTTTAATCCCCAGCTTTTACCCTCGTCAATAGAGGCCTCTAAATTTTGGCCGCTTTCATAAGCAGCAATAGCCATTAACGCACCGACTCGATTGCTACTAGCGCAATGAACTAACACAGCCTCTCCTTGTTTTTGCATCAATAGTTGAGTTAATAACCGCGCATTCTCCACATTGATGTCTTTGGCGCCTGTAATAGGCAGAGCGACATAATTCATATTTAAGCTGTTAACTAGTGCTTTTTCATCCCAATCTTGTTCGCTTTGTCCACGCAGGTTAATTACATGCTTAATACCTTCATGCGCTAACGCCTCAAACTGCTCAATGCTTGGTTGACCGGCTGAATACACCTGCCCTGCATGAGGTGTTAAGTTAGCGACTCCAATATTGTCAATCGCTTGAAAATCGCCGTGCACTGACGAGCCAATACTCGCTTGTTCTTCAGTGACAGCTAAAGTGCTATAAGATAATGATAATAAGAATAAACTTGTGAAAAATGATTTTAAAAGCTTCATATAATTCTCACAGATACGCTATTAAGATTGATTAAAAGCAGCCATCAATTGTGCTAACTGCTCGCTTGAATATGGCTTAGCTGGACTTTTACCCCACACAGGTGCAGGCCACGCAGCATCGGTTTTATAACGGGCAATATGATGAATATGCAACTGTGGCACCATATTACCCAGCGCTGCAACATTAAGCTTATCAGGGGAGAAAACATCTTGCAGCAAACGGCATAACTTAGCCGACTCTTGCATTAAAATAAGTTGATCAGCGTCACTTAAATCAATACTTTCTTTTAAACCCGCTTGGCGCGGCACTAAAATAAACCACGGGTATTGGCTGTCATTCATTAGCAGCACTTTACAAAGCGGCCAATCAGTAATTTCTATACAATCTCTTGTCAGCTCTGGGGCTAATACAAATTCAGCAGTCATGTTAATTCCTTCGTTGTCCATAATGCGTTGAGATACTTTAAAGCATTTAGTTGCAGTTGCCCACGCTTGGCTTTACCATCATGACAGTTTTTATTCGAGCGAAGGTAAATACGTGTTAAAAAAAATTAAACACCTCTCATGGGCCCTGCCCCTTGTGGCTTCTGCCGCAACAGTGCAAGCTAAACCACTCTCATTAGAACGGATATTTGACGATCCTAGCTTAGCAGGTAAAGCACCTGTGCAACTTAAATTTTCACCTGATGGCAGCCGTGTTACTTACCTGCAAGGTAAAACCGACGATTATAACCGTTACGATTTATGGGAATACAATTTAAAAGATAACAAAAATCGTATTTTAGTGGATTCTGCACAGTTATTTTCTGGCCCAGAAAACCTCTCTGACGAAGAAAAAGCACGCCGTGAGCGCCAACGTATTTTTGGTAAAGGTATTTTAGAATACAAATGGTCAAAAGACGGTAAAGCCCTGCTTTTCCCACTCAATGGTGACCTTTATTATTACGATTTAGCATCAGCAAAAAGCCGTAAACTGACAAACACCGACGCATTTGAAACAGATGCCCGCTTTTCACCAAAAGGTAATTTTGTCTCATTTATTCGTGACCAAAACTTATATGCGCTTAACCTTGAATCGGGTAAAGAAATTCAACTTAGCAAAGATGGCGGTGGCGTAATTAAAAACGGCATGGCTGAATTTGTCGCGCAAGAAGAAATGGGCCGTATGACTGGCTACTGGTGGGCAGGTGATGAGTCTAAAATTGCCTTCACCCGAATTGACGAAAGCCCTGTAAAAGAAGCTATTCGTAACGAAATTTACGCTGACGAAGTAAAACTGTTTAACCAACGCTACCCGTTTACTGGCACTAACAACGTTAAAATTCAACTCGGTGTGGTAAAAATCAATAACCAGCAAACTGATTGGGTTGATTTAGGTAAAGATGAAGATATTTACATCGCCCGCGCTAAATGGTTAGAAGATAATAAAACCTTATCTTACCAGTGGCAAAACCGTTCACAGCATAAATTAGAGCTGCGCTTTTATAACAGCCAAAATAAAGAGCAAAAAGTCGCACTCACTGAAACGAGTGACACTTGGCTTAATCTACATTTTGATTTGCAGTTTTTAAAAGACAAAAAACATTTTGTCTGGGCGTCTGAGCGCGATGGCTTCAAACACCTTTATTTATATCGTACCAACGGTAAACTTATCCGCCAAATAACCTCTGGCGATTGGGTTGTAGATAGCCTAAAAGGTATTGATGAGAAAAAAGGCATTGTATACTTTGCAGGGCGTAAAGATACGCCACTTGAAAGTCATTTATACAGCACGCCACTATTTAAAAAAGGCGATATCAAACGTATCACTGAGCAAGGCGCTTATCATAAAGTCGTTATGGCCAAAGACAGCAAAACGTTTATTGATAATAGCTCGTCGGTCAATAAACCTAATTCAGCTGCCCTACGTAAAGTAAATGGCGAATTTATTACTTGGCTTGAACAAAATAAGTTAGATAAAAACCACCCACTGACTCCTTACCTTGATGATTTAGCCAAACCTGAATACGGCACATTGACAGCAGAAGACGGCCAAGTCATGCACTACCGTTTGTTCAAGCCTGCAACCGTGAATAATGGTAAAAAACACCCAGTACTTGTTAACGTATACGGTGGCCCGCACGCACAACGTGTTACCAACAGCTGGCGTAGTAAAAACTTATACTTTCAATACATGGCCCAACAAGGTTACGTGGTATTTCAACTCGATAACCGCGGTTCTTACAACCGAGGTAAAAAGTTTGAAGACGCAATCTACAAACATTTAGGTGTGGTAGAAGTAGCAGATCAAATCAAGGGTGTAGAATTTTTACGTACCCTTGATTATGTTGATCCACAACGTATAGGTATATATGGCCACAGTTATGGTGGATACATGGCATTAATGACTATGTTTAAAGCCGGCGACTACTTTCAAGCAGGTGTATCTGGTGCGCCAGTTACTGACTGGGCACTTTATGACACCCATTACACAGAGCGTTATTTATCGCACCCAGACACTAACGCAAAAGGTTACACCGACAGTGCTGTGTTCCCTTATGCTGATGGTTTAAAAAGCCCATTAATGATTTATCATGGTATGGCTGATGACAACGTATTATTTACTCACGCGACTAAGTTATTTAAGCAGCTGCAAGATAATGAAAAACAGTTCGAAATGATGACTTACCCAGGCTCAAAGCACAGCTTACGTGGTAAACAAGTACAGACTCATTTACATCAAACCATAACTAACTTCTTTAATCGTCATTTTGAAGTTAAATAAGTTGCTGTATTAGAATAATTTTTAGGCTAAAGGCTGATTGCAAAATCAGCCTTTTTTTTGGGCCATTTAAAATGTTTATCACGTCATTAATTTTCATTATTTATGTTTAGCAAGTTCCTAGATTTATTGTCTTTTTTTACTACGCTTAATAGATATTCAGAACGTCAGCACACATAGAGGAATACTTAATGCCGTACCTTCGTCGCTTTACCATCTTTCAGCGCTTAGCCCTATTGGTTTGTGTTGTCGTGATAGGCTTACTTTTTTTAAGCATCACAACATTAACTCAGCAATATAGTTCACTAAAAGAGGAGCAACATACAAAAACTAAAAACCTGGTTGAATCAGCCCATAGCATTATTACCCACTTTTACGAATTACAGCAAAATGGCGAATTAACCCTGCAGCAAGCTAAACAACAAGCACTTAGCACGATTGGTGCACTGCGTTACGACAACAATAACTATTTTTGGATAAACGATTACCAACCTGCAATGGTCATGCATCCTTTTAAACCTGAACTTAATGGTAAATCGTTAAGTAATAATAAAGACCCTGACGGTACTTTATTATTTGTCGATATGGTTAACATCGTCAAAAAACAAGGTGAAGGCATGATCCCTTACAAATGGCCAAAGCCAGGAAAAGATGAACCTGTTGATAAAATCGCTTATGTAAAAGGATTTTCACAATGGCAGTGGATTATAGGTTCAGGTGTTTATATAGATACCATAGATGAAGCATTTGCTCATCTACGTAATTTAGTTATTCTAAATGCAGCCGTAATTATTGCCATATTAATTGGCCTAAGCTATTTAATAGCACGCAGTATTTTACTACCAACCCAACTTGCAGCCGACATGATGAAAGATATATCACAAGGTGAAGGAGACTTAACGCAAACTTTAGATGAAGATGGAAACGATGAAGTATCTCGGCTTTCTCGCTACTTTAATTTATACACAAAAAAAATGCGTGAATCACTTAAGCACGTTGCGCAAAACGCCCATGACGTAAACCAATATGCCCATAATGTAGATGATGCTAGCAAAACCAATCATTCATTTATTGAATTGCAAAATGATAGCTCAACTCAAGTTGCAACTGCCATGGAGCAAATGACCCATCAAATTCATGATGTAAGCCGTAACGCAGAAGCTGCTGAGCATGCTGCGGTAGATGCAGCAAGTAACGCATCTGAGGGTAAACATGTAGTGGCCCAAACAATCACCGCAATTGAAACCTTGTCTCACAATATTGAAACCGTAAGTCAGGTCACTGCCGATCTAGCCCAAGAAAGTAACAATATAGGCTCAGTACTTGACGTGATCAGAGGCATTGCCGAGCAAACGAACTTACTTGCTTTGAATGCTGCAATTGAGGCAGCTAGAGCCGGTGAACAAGGCCGCGGGTTTGCTGTTGTTGCAGATGAAGTTCGCACCCTTGCTAGTCGCACAGGTAAAAGTACCGATGAAATTCAAACCATGATTGCAAAGCTACAAAAAGGCGCGCAAGCAGCGGTTGATGCAGTTACTGCAAGTCAACAGCTTTCGAGTAGCACAGTAGAGCAAGCTGGTGCAGCAAATAGCTCACTCACTGAAATAGAGCGTTTAGTGACTATTATCACGGATATGAACGGCCAAATAGCAAGAGCCACTGAGCAACAGTCGAGCGCCGCAGATGAAGTGAATTTACGCATTAATGAACTGTCGCAATCAACTGAACAATCACTATCAAATACTGCGCAACTGTCTGATGCGAGCGACAACTTAAAACAAAGTAGCCAAGAATTAACCGATGTAGTAAACCGTTTCAAATTAGATTAACCACATCTTAAACAAGAAAAAGCCCCGCCAATTAAATTGGCGGGGCTTTTTATTTACCATTAATATTACAAACAGTAGCGCGCAAATAAACTACTTAAGCCCGCTGCTGTTGGCTTACCATGTTGCCAATCGCCGCCTTCAACGCCACTACCAGCAATATCCATATGCACATATGGTAATGGCTGTTCTGAATCTAAACCATGCTTATCTAAACCACCTACAACAGCTAAGAATGCCATTGGGAACTGGTGCCCACGTGCTGTAACCGCAGAGGCTGCATTATTACTTGAAAGCACATCATCAGCTAAGGTGCGTGGTTTAATAAAGTCGTAATCTTCACGGCGACTACGCGATACTTCAGCACCATCAGCCCATACATCGCCAATGTCAGCTAGTTTTCGAGAGACATTAGCTGCACGAGCAGGACCATTTTCAACATATGCACTGTAAGGTCCCATTGCTCGAGCCGCATGACCTGTTAAGGTGGCTACGGTGAAAAGCTCAGGATTAATCTCGTTTTTGGCGCGATCTTTCATTTCGCTTAGTAAATCACCCATCGCTAGACGGCCTTCCGCATCCGTATTACCAATTCGAACACGAACGCCTTCACGGCTAGTAATTATTTCATCTGGCACAAAGCAATCAGAACCAATTGAGTTACGAACAACGGCTAAATAAGCGACCACTTTTACACCTGTCGGTTGGAAATCAGCCACTGACTTCATAAAGCCTGCTACAGATGCAGCACCGCCTTTATCACGGCTCATACCCGCCATAAAGCCGCCTACTTTTAAATCAGCGCCGCCGGTATCATAAACGAGACCTTTACCTACAAACATCAAAGTGCGCTTTACATCGCCTTGCGGGACATACTCTAATTTGACTACGCGTGGGTGGTGACGCTCAACCGCATATGATGCGCGCGCAACAGTACTCATCATTGGGTAATCTTTATCGATTGCCTTAATATCTGAAATCACTTCAACGGATACGTTAGAGTCTTTAAATAAGTCTACGCAGTAATCTGCAAAACGTGGTGGTGCCATGCGCTCAGGCTCAGTACCACATAAGTCACGCGCTGCATACTGCCCTGCAGCAATAGCATTAACAGCTTTGATAGTGTTCTCATCGGCACCAAATAAAGCAATTTGTGTGATAGGTTCAATGCCCTCACCATGAAACTCGCGAGCTTCAAGTGGCTGCCATAATGCTTGGCAAGCTCCTAAATACGCCACTTCTAAAGCGTATTGGTAACGGCTATCTTGGCTTGCTTGCGGCAAAAAGATCGCTGGTTTTTTACTTCCCGAGGCTTTGGCTTCGTTAATTGCTAATTTAGCCGCATCAAAATAACGACGTACGTCATCATAATCACGGTTTAACGGACCTGTAGGCGCTAAAATTACACGTTTAGAGTCGACAACAAGCAGTGTAACTTGCTTACCGATACGTGCATCAACAGCCATTTGAGCGTTAATTGCCTTGCTCAAATTAGGATCGTCTAGCTGTGAAAAGTCATCTGCAATAATAATAAGCGCATCATGTTTTGCGTTATCTAATTGCGGGGCTGCAACTGCATGCGGATATGCCATAAAAAAAGGTCCTGTTGTCAAAAAAGCTCAGGACCTTATTATCATTTATTTGACTACCTATTGCCAGCTCAGTGCGATGAGATAAAACACCACTGGCAACTTGGCATTACAGTGTAATGCCACATTACTATTCGCTTTTTGGCGGGTTATTCTCGCGTCGGTGCTTCGCTATCACAGACCATGCTTCAAGCATCACCAGTACACTAATCACAAGCACTACAACATCTAGTGTAACTAGTAACCAATTACCTTGTTGGTAATATTCACCTAACTTAATAACACCAGCAAAAAATGCCATAACTAATACAAAGCTCATCGGGATTAAAGTGTATTTCGCTGGCCGATTAGCCTTTATCAACATCACTGAAATAACCAGTAAAGTTAAACTAGCGAGAATCTGATTAGTTGAGCCAAACAATGGCCAAATAATCATTCCTCCACTACCACTGGCACCACCAGCCCCAAAGGCTAATAGCAGGCAACTTAGCACTGCAATCAGGGTGGCAACAATGCCATTTTTAATGACTTTAATATTATAAATATCACCCCATTCTTGGATAATATAGCGCTGCAAGCGCACACCTGAGTCCATCGTAGTGCCAGCAAATAACACCACCATCACCGCAAGCAATGTAGAGGCTATTTCATTTGAAATCCCCCAGCCACTTTCTATTAAGTTTGCGCCACCATTTACAAACGCCCCAACACTACCAGCTCCTAGATGGCTATATATTTCATGCCATTCTTCTGGAGACATAGCCAGTGCAACGCCACTAACGGCAACTAACGTGATAAGTGCAAGCATGCCTTCACCTACAGCCCCTAAGTAGCCAACAAATCGACCGTCGGTTTCTTTGTTAAGTTGTTTAGAACTGGTACCCGATGACACAATGCCATGAAACCCAGATACTGCACCGCAGGCAATGGTCACAAATAGCAGCGGAATAATACTAGGAGTATCAATAGCAGTTTGGGTATTGAATGCCGGCGCTGTGATGTCAGGCATAGAAACAAACACTGCGCCATATAACAGCACTAATCCCACCAGCAATTGCATGCCATTAATAAAATCGCGGGGTTGCAATAGCATCCAAACAGGTAACAACGACGCTATCGCTGCATATACAAATAAAATAATGATCCAATTAGCATTTGCACTCAAACCAAATAGTTCATCAGGTAGGCTAATTGGCATACTGCTACCTAAATAAATGGTGTAGTATAAAATCCCAACGCCAATAAAACACAGCGGAATAAGCGACACTTTTTTACGTAATAGCTGCCCAATAACTAAAGCCACCACAATTGCTGCCCATGCGGGGAAAACTGCATTCGGGCTACTGATAAATGATTTCGCGATCACCACACCAAATACTGCATTTACCATTAATAGCACTAAAAAAACGACGATCATAAACAAAGCTCGGGTACGCTTGCCTATCACAGTTTCAGACAATGCCCCCATGGATTTACCTTTGTTACGCGCACTGGCCCACAATGCTCCCATATCATGTACACCAGCAAAAAAGATGGTACCAAATACAACCCATAACACTGCGGGCACCCAGCCCCAATAAACGGCAATTGCCGGGCCAACGATTGGCGCAGCACCTGCGACAGAAGTAAAGTGATGCCCCCAAAGCACTACTTTATTGGTCGGAACAAAATCAACTCCATCTTCAAGCTCATGGGCTGGGGTGACAAAACTGTCATCCATTTTGAAAATCTTTTCGGCGATAAATTTAGAATAAACAAACCAGCCAAAAAGCATTCCAACCATACCCAGTAGTACAATTACAACTGATTGCATAGCGTTCTCTCTTATAGTTAATTGTGTGGTTTTATGTTGTCTACAAGCAGTTATTGCTTTAAATATCACACTATATAATTAGTCTAATATACTTAACTGAAGATGCTGTTGCGGCTCGTTTTTAACGCCAATACCAATGCCCAAAAGCCTAACGGGTTGTTGGTTACCACGCTGATAGGCTTTGCTCAACAGTTCTGCAAAAATTGCTGTGTCAATTTGATGATAGGACTGATCTGCGGATGTCACCACAAAATTAGCAAATTTAACTTTGACGCTGAGCTTGTTTATTCGCTGTTCTAATTGTTGTTTTTGTAATCGGCGGGTCAACTCTTCAAGTAGTAATGGCAATTGATCTAAGCATTCTTGTAAGCTGGTTTTATTGTACTCATAAGTATGCTCAACACTGAGTGATTTACGCACTCGCTCTGTTGATACTTGGCCAATATGCAGCCCCGCACACTTTTGATAGAGCGACACACCAAAATTACCAACATGTTGCTGCATCCAATTAACCCCTTTAGCACAGACATCTGCGCCTGTATAAAGCCCTTTAAGGTTGAGTTTCTCAAGGGTTACTTTACCTACACCGGGTATTTTCCCTAACGGCAATTGCGCCAAAAAGTCATCAACCTGCTCTGGTAACACCACACATTGGCCATTGGGCTTGTTCTCATCACTAGCAATTTTGGCAATAAATTTGATCGGTGCAATGCCTGCTGAAGCAGTTAGTCCTGTGACATTATAAATATCAGCTCTGATCTGCTCAGCCATTAAGGTAGCACTGCCTTTACAAATCGTACTATCGGTTACATCAAGGTAGGCTTCATCTAACGAAAGGGGTTCTATTAAATCGGTATAACGTTTAAAAATAGCGCGAATTTGTGTTGAGATTTCTTTATAGACCTGCATACGTCCAGGCACGATAACTAAATCAGGGCACAGTTTTTTTGCATGGTAATTGGACATTGCAGAACGTACGCCATATTGCCTAGCAATATAGTTAGCAGTCGATAACACGCCTCTTCGGCTGTTGCCACCAATCGCTAACGGCACACTCACAAGCGAGGGGTTATCACGCATTTCTACTGCCGCATAAAAGCAATCCATGTCGATATGAATAAACTTTTTCATTCCCAAAACCAAACAACTGTATATATGAACAGCTATTATTAATTATGTTTGAGTGATTAGCAAGTTAGGAAGTTTGTGATTGAGAACTATCTGATTTTTTACGGCTAAATAATTTGTGGCCAAATAACCAAAATGCACCTTCAAATACAAAACCAAGGATAACTAAAGCGATTGCTCCCGAGGCATTTCCCATTGCATAGCAAGTAAATGCTAAACATATCACTACAAGCAAGGCTAACCATTTGATGACTTTTGCTGCAACCGGATTCATAATTTGCTCCTTATAATCATTAAAGTATCAGACTAAAGTTGTCACTTACGTAAACTGGAACCTAAAAATATAGCATGTTTCTATGATTACTCTAATTTTCTTGAGCTAACAGCGCCTTATTGCTAACCTGAGTATTCTTTAGATTAACCGAGCTTTGATATGCAATCGTTTATAGAACAACACCCTATCCACACAAAAATAAATGTCGCTTGGGGTGAAATGGATGCCCTTCAACACGTTAATAACGTGGTGTATTTTCGTTACTTTGAAACGGCTCGCATCGACTTTTTTAATCAAATAAATTTACTCGAAGATTTACAAACAACAGGTATCGGTCCGGTGATCAGTGAAAACAACGCACGTTACAAGCGCCCTGTCACCTTTCCTGACACTGTATTGGTTGGTGTGACCATTAGCGATATTCAAGCTGACCGCTTCATGATGCATTACAACGTGTTTAGCCAACAACAAAATGCGCTTACAACAATTGGCTCATCTCAAGTGGTGATGTTTAATTTCAAAACGGGTAAAAAAGCCAACCTAAGCGAGCCTCTTTTAGCAGCCCTTAAAACCTATTCACAAGATTAAAAGGAATAACCATGTTATACAGCCAGTTAGGCAAAAGTGGAATCGATGTTTCCCGCATCTGCTTAGGAAGCATGACTTGGGGTTTGCAAAACACTCAAGCTGATGCTGATGAGCAAATAGCCTATGCCTTAGCAAACGGTGTTAACTTTATTGATACTGCTGAAATGTACGCAGTACCGCCTACAGCAGATACCTACGGCAAAACAGAAGCTATTATTGGTGATTGGCTATCACGCAATAAACAGAAGCGTGATGATATAGTACTGGCTACTAAAATTGCGGGTAACGGATTACCTTGGGTAAGAAATGGTGAAGATATAACTCGCCAAGCTGTGATTGATGCAGTCGAGAGCTCACTAAAACGCTTGCAAACTGATGTTATAGATTTATACCAATTACATTGGCCCAATCGTACTACGCCGCATTTTGGCAAGCACTTCCCTGGTAATGTGCGCTTTAGTGAAGCCGATACACAGCAACATACTGCAAGTATGCTCGATATATTAGAAGGCTTAAATGATTGTGTAAAAGCCGGAAAAATCAAACACTGTGGTTTATCAGATGATACCCCTTGGGGCATTAGTCAATTTTTACGTTTAAGTGAAGAGCACAATTTACCACGCATGGTGTCGATTCAGAATGAGTTTAGCCTTATTCATGGTAAAGACTGGCCATACCTTATAGAGCAATGTATTCATGAAGACATTGCCTATCTGCCTTGGTCACCTCTTGCTGGGG
This sequence comes from Pseudoalteromonas mucoides, assembly GCF_049257175.1. NCBI lineage: Bacteria > Pseudomonadati > Pseudomonadota > Gammaproteobacteria > Alteromonadales > Pseudoalteromonadaceae > Pseudoalteromonas > Pseudoalteromonas mucoides. The sequence goes on along the minus strand of NZ_JBMMUC010000020.1, from coordinate 76,405 downwards.
GTATGTTAAGTGGTAAATACCAAAATGGAGCTCGCCCTGAAGGCAGCCGCTGGACATTAACACAACGCAATGGCTTATTTCGTAATACACCCGCATCAATGCAAGCTATTAGCCAATATATGGAAGTAGCCAACCAATTGAGGATCACGCCAGCGCAACTTGCTTTAGCCTGGTGTAATCAAGTGGATGGTGTTTCATCTACCATTATTGGTGCCACTAATATGACACAATTAAAAGAAAACATTGACGCGTTTAATATACAGTTGAGTGAACAGGCTATCAGTGATATCGCACAAGTTTACCAACAATTTCCCGTACCTTTTTAAGCCCTTTTTTAATAAATGCCCTCACTGAAGGGCATTTATTACTTTAAAAAAATATAAAAAGCCATCTATACTTTAATAATAAGAGCTGAGGAGACTTCCTGCAAAAAATGATTAAACGGCAATATACCCTAAAACTAATATTCGGAACTTTTATCACCCTACAATCAAGCACCAGCTTATCGAAAGATATTGATGAAATTACATGGCTATATAGTGACACGGCTCCTTTTCACTTATCTAAGCACGAGCAATCTCCGGATGGAGGACTATGCGATTATTTAACAAAGCAATTGATAAAAGAGTTACCACAAATAAAACACTCTCGTATGCAATTACCCAACCAACGCATCACAAAATACCTCACTGAGGGCCGCGCGGCTTGTCACCCTTGTATGATCCATAGAGATAAAAGCACACTCAGAGCCATGTACTCTGTTCCGACAACTGTTTACCCGCCATTTAGTATTATCACGACAAAAAATAACGCAAAGACAATAAGCCAACAACATGGATCACCAGTGCGGTTAATCAATTTGCTTACAGACAATAGCTTTGTTTTTGGTCAAACGGCTGCTCGCCAGTTTACAAATGAAATAAATGTCATTGCAAAAAACACTGGAGCTAAGGAAAAAGGCTCTTTAAGTTGGGGCAGTGATAATGAAAGTTATGCGGTAATTTCAAGGTTAAATCACGGTTATATTGACTACTCGATTGATTACCCTTTTGTGGCCGATTACTATAACCGTTTTACTCAGCAAGATAATATGAAAGTGTTATCTATTGATAATCAGGAAGAAAAAATAGTGCTAGGAGCTATTGGTTGCTCTGCAACAGCCCCTAATAACTTTGCTGAAAAAGCGCTCAAACTTATAAATGAAAGGCTTAAAAACAGTATATTACCTTCAGAAAAATACCAAGCCACTCAGCGCCAATGGCTAGAAGGCACATTCGAAGATTTTGACATTCATTACCAGCAACAAATATTACAACCTATTTTGCGACCCAACTCTGCTCAACTAGAAGGTGATCAGCCAAATGGATCTGAGCACTAAATGTATCACCAGGGCTTATTTTACCCACCCCTGCCGGCGTGCCTGTCATAATGATATCGCCATCATTTAGGGTCATAAATTCATTTATTTGATCTAAAATAACATCAGGTTTATAAAGCATTAGCTCTACATTACCTTGTTGTTGTAGTCTGCCATTGATGCGCAGTGAAACCTCTAATTTTGCAATATCAGCTTGCTCTATCGCCACAAACTCGCTAAATAAAGCTGAACCATCAAATGCTTTAGCGCGCTCCCACGGTAAGCCTTTACTTTTTAATTGCGTTTGTAGCTCTCGCTTTGTTAAATCTAAACCCACACCAACTTCAGCTAAATTACCCGCCTTCACTTTAAAACAAATCTCAGTTTCAAAATGCAAAGCTTCGTCGCCGTGCACGCTTAAAAGTTCATTATTTATAGCACTGCTTGGCTTAAGAAATATAACCATTTGCTCTGCTACTTGGTTACCAAGTTCTTTGATATGTGCCACGTAATTGCGGCCTATGCATACGATTTTAGTAGGTAGTGTGCTTGAGTTATTCTGGTAATTATTTAACATTTAGACTTAATCAGAAATAAACAGTTAAAAGTGATCTTGAGTATATCAAAAGCATTGATGCTTTCCTTACATATAAAGATAAAAACATACATTTAACTACTTTTATTTACAGCATAGATTAGTCATTAATTTAGCTTTAAAGCGCATATTTTAGTGTTTTGGTATACTTCCGTAAAAAAATTACTACTAATAACTCTCATAAATACATAAAGATAGTCTGAGATACCCAAAACAAAAACTAAATTCTATTGACGTGAGTTTTACTTTCTACTAACTTATTGTAAGCGCTTACATTAACAAAAGTCGGGTTCGGCGATTTTTTTTGACATCTATGTAAGCGCTTACAAGACAACAATCATAAAAGATAAAACAAATCTGGAGATTTGCATGAACCACACATTCTTTAAGAAAAAACAGCTTGCCGTTAGCCTATCAATGGCGATGGGCTTAAGTGCACTGTCATCTCATAACGCTATCGCCGAAGAAGAGCCCGCAACAACAAATGAAATGGAAGTAATACAAGTTTCAGGTATTCGCGGTAGCTTGGTTAAATCAATGGACATCAAGCGTCAGTCAGCTGGTGTTGTAGATGCTATTACTTCTGAAGATATTGGTAAATTCCCTGATACTAACCTTGCTGAGTCGCTGCAACGAATCACTGGTGTATCAATTGATCGCAGTAATGGTGAAGGTAGTAAAATCACTGTCCGTGGTTTTGGCCCTGAGTTTAACCTAGTAACACTCAACGACCGCCAAATGCCTACAACCGGTGGACGTTCATTTGATTTTGGTAATATAGCAACAGAAAGTGTAAGTGGTGTTGAAGTTTATAAAACAGCTCGCGCTGACGCTTCTAGTGGCGGTATTGGTGCAACTGTAAATATCACAACCGCAAAGCCACTATCAAATCCAGGTATGCATGCATCAATAGGTGCAAAAGCAGTAATGGATACCTCAAATGAAACTGGTAGTGATGTAACTCCTGAACTTTCTGGTATTTATAGCAATACATTTAATGATGACAAATTTGGTATTTTAATTTCAGGCTCTGTTCAAGAGCGTGATAACCGTGAACAATCTATGGCGGTTGATAACTGGATCCCAGATGTCGATTTGTCAACTTCCCCAAACCTTGCCCTAACTGATAACAATCAACGTGCTGACGGGTCAACGTGGTATCCACAAAATGCAGGTTATGCATTTTCTGATAACAGCCGTAAACGTACCAACGGCCAATTGGTTCTTCAATATGCGCCAACAGATAATATTACAGCTACCGTTGATTACACTTACTCAAAGCTTGAGTTCGAAAAAGATGGCCGCAGCTTTGGCCTATGGTTTAATAATGGTGGTAGCGTAAATGCAGCTACAATTAATGAAAATGGTACTTACACACAAGTAACTGAAGTCGGTGGAGACTACTCGACTAACTTAAACCAAGGTAAAACCGAAAACGAAAATAAATCACTCGGTTTTAATATTGATTGGCAAGTAACAGACACGCTAAATATAGAATTTGATGCGCACAGCTCATCAGCTACAAGTGCAGGCGTTGGCATTGGCCAAGATGCATTCATGATTATCGGTAATACCTCATGCGACTGGTGTGAAAACCCAACAGTTAATATCGATGAGAAAATGGCGGACTTTAGCCAAGGCGAAATCCCTCTAATTGATATGACTTTAACTAATGGTCAAGCAGAGATCTTACCTAGTGACATGGGCACCCTATTTGCCGGTGTAAATAAAGATGTCAACACAAATGACTTAGACCAATATCAACTTAAAGGTACTTGGTATAATGAAGATAGCGGCGCATTAGCCAGTATCAACTTTGGTGTTTCACATACTAAAATTGATTTTCGTACAACGTCAGCTTATTCAGGTCAATTAGCTGCTGGTTGGTGGACTAAGTCAGCTGATTGGTATGATGATGGCTTATTTTCCCGTGTAGACAGCACTGGTTTACTTGATGGTTTTTCAGGTGGTGGTAGCGACAAATTATTAAACTACTACTACGATGCTGACTTTGACAAAATTGTCTCAATTGCAGAGAGTATCGACTGTGATCACCCTGATGCTGGCTTAGGTGCATGCACTTGGCCTGCGGATGTTAATGGCCAAGTTCAATCAGGCCCAATTGATGACGATCATCGAGTAAGTGAAAAAACCTTAGCATTTTACATGCAAGCTAACTTTGAAACTGAATTTAATGGCATGCCTGTGAATATCACTACAGGCCTACGTTATGAACAAACCGATGTTTCATCAAGCAGCCTTGAGCGTCCAGCTATAAATATGGAATGGGTAAATGGCAGTGAGTGGTCATATATCTATGCAGATGAACGCTCTTTCTCTACAGGTGAAGGCACGACTAAAGAGTTTTTACCTAGCTTTGATATGAACGTTGAAGTAGTTGAAGATGTTATTGCACGTTTTTCTTACAGCAGAAGTTTAGCTCGACCTCCAGTTAGTGCACTTCGTTCAACTACATCATTTTTAGGTAATCCTAAAGTGGGTCAACGTAAAGTTACTGTAGGTAACCCTGCATTAAAGCCTTACACCGCTGACAATGTTGACTTATCACTTGAATATTACTACGGCCAAGGAAGCTATGTATCTGCTGGTTATTACCGTAAACAAGTTGAAAACTTTTTAGTCAACGTAACGACTGAAGAAACGATAAGTGATATTACTGATGCGTTTATTGGTGAACGTGCCGAACAAGCGCGAGCAGACTTAGCTGAAGCAGGCATTCAACCAACAGACCAAGCAATACATGACCAAATCAACGCGAACTTAGGAAATGAAGCAGGCACACCAATCCTAGGTGATAGTACTGATCCTCTTGCTACATTCTATGTATCACGTGATACAAATGTTGAAACAGCAAATCTATGGGGTTGGGAATTAGCTTCACAACATATGTTTGGTGATTCTGGTTTTGGTATTGCAGCTAATGCAACATTTGTGTTCGGTGATGTTGAAGCTGACCGTGATACCATTGGTTATCAGTTTGCGTTACCTGGTTTGAGTGACTCTGCTAACTTCTCTGCTATCTATGATTTAGATGGCTTATCAGCACGAGTTTCTTATAACTGGCGAGATGAGTTTTTAACAGGTTTTGACCAACATTCTGCCCCCATCTTCACTGAAGCCTATGGCCAGTGGGATGTGAATGTAAACTACGCAGTTAACGAGCAATTTACAGTGTTTATTGAAGGTTTAAATTTAACCGACGAAACACAACGTACATACGTTCGTTACTCTGAGCAGTTACTACGTGCTAACCAGTATGGCGCCCGATATAATATCGGCTTCCGTTACGCTTTCTAGCATTTTGTTGTCAAAAAGCCGCTTAATGCGGCTTTTTTTTGCTACGATATTTATATCTTAATCTTGGTAATTATTAATGGCGACATCCACTATAAACCACATTGTTATTATTGGCGGCGGAAGTGCTGGTTGGCTAAGTGCAGGTTTAATTGCAGCTCAACCACATTTAACTCATAACGCAAAAGTCACTTTAATTGAATCTCCCAATGTCCCAACTCTTGGTGTTGGAGAAGGCACATGGCCTACTATGCGCCAAACTTTAAAAACCATAGGGATCAGTGAAACAGAGTTTATCCGTCAGTGTGACGCATCTTTTAAACAAGGATCACGCTTCGATGGTTGGTGTCATAACGATAGTAATGACGACTCTAATGAACATTATTACCACCCATTCAGCTTACCTGTAGCCTATCAAAGTCTGAACATTGCACCGTATTGGTTTGCTCAGCATAACGCAGTAAGCTTTAGTCACGCTGTATCGAGCCAAACTTATCTTTGCGATCATAATAAAGCCCCAAAAACCCATTTACACAGTGACTACCAAGCACTTGCTAATTACGGCTATCACTTAGATGCTGGTAAGTTTGCACTGATGTTACAGCATCATTGTATTGATAAACTCAACGTTCAGCACATTATTAGTCATGTTGATGAAGTAATTAACGATGAAGATGACTATATCAATGCAGTGCAAACCAGAGACCATGGCCTTATAACGGGCGATTTATTTATTGATTGCTCAGGCCACCACGGCCGCTTAATTGATCAGCACTACAAAATTCCTTTGCAAACCCAAGATCATATTTTATTTAATGATCGTGCCGTTGCAGTTCAGGTTCCTTATGCAAATGATGAGCAAGAAATACTGTCTTATACTAAAGCTACAGCTCAAGATACTGGTTGGGTGTGGGATATTGGGTTGCAAAGTCGCCGTGGTGTCGGCATGGTGTATTCAAGTAAATTTGAATCGACTGATGGTGCTAAAGATAAGTTAATTAGCTATTTAAAAACCACGCAAGATGAGTTGGTATTAAATGAATTAACGATTCGCGAACTTAAGTTTACTCCTGGTTATCGTGAGCAATTCTGGTATAAGAATTGTATTGCAATCGGCATGTCAGCCGGCTTTATTGAGCCGCTTGAAGCCTCGGCTTTAGTGATGGTTGAACTAAGCTTAAATAACCTGTTAGCTAATTTTCCAACGAATAGAAAAGCAATGCCGCAACTTACAAAACGCTTCAATCAACAAACTCATTATCGTTGGCAACGTATTATTGAATTTTTAAAATTACATTATATTTTATCAAAACGTACTTCTGAATATTGGCAAGCACACAAAGTGCCAACCTCAATACCGAGTGCGTTGATGGATAACCTTGCTCTGTGGCAATACCAAAGTCCATGGGTGAATGATTTTGACCGTGCGCAAGAAGTGTTTTCAGCAGCGAGTTACCAATACATTTTATATGGTATGAAGCAGCTACCGCAGTTCCCTCAGATGAAAATGCCCGCAGCCGTAATAGAGCATTTTACCAATAGCCAACAAGAGGCTAAACAGGGATTGACAAAACTGCCCACTAACCGTCATTTACTTAATCATATTAAAAAATTTGGCTTACAACCGATTTAACATGCAGGAGGCCATATGGCCAATCACGTTTTACTTGATAACATTAGCCACAAAAACTTAAAAGTGATCACTGAACGTGGTGCTAAATGGGGTGACTCAATTAGTTGCTGCACAATTTTCCCCAGTGAGTTTGTGAAAGTTCAAGCACAACAACCTATCGTATTTCGTAAACACCCTCATACCGGTCAATTTGAAGCCCTTGCATTATTTGGTTTTGAAAATGGTGAAAACTTGCTACTCGATGAACATGGTAAATTAATGCTGAATTATCTGCCACTTAGTATGCAACGCCAACCATTTCTTATAGGCCAGCAAACACAATATAATCAAGGGATACCTGAGCAGTCTTTAGTGGTTCATTTAGACTTAGACAGCCCTCGTATTAATCAAGAGCAAGGCGAAACTATATTTTTGGAGCACGGTGGTAATAGCGATTACTTAAATCATATAGCTCAAGTGCTCAATACTCTTCATATTGAAAACCAAGCGCAACCTGTTTTTTTTGAACAACTATTAGCATATAATCTACTAGAAGCTTTTTCGATTGAATACCAGCAAAAAAATGGTGAAAAGGTTACTGTAGGTGGTTTTTACACACTCAACCAACAAGTGTTAAATACACTCAATGCAGAGCAATTAAAAACGCTTCAACAAAGTGGTTATCTACACGCTATTTATATGGCTATTGCGTCATTGGAGCAAATACCTACGCTACTCAATAAAAAGTGGGCAACGCAGTAATGCAAAGTTTAGCTCATCAAATTCAGCAACAAGTAAAGCAATATCATATTGATAATATTTCCGATCTACCTGCTTTTTTAGCTGAGCAAACAACCCCTATCGTAATCAAAGGAGTATGCGCACATTGGCCGATGGTTCAAAGCGCATATCGCAGTGACACTGACGCACTAAAGTACTTAGCTAATATTGCCAGTAACTCGCCTGTACGCGCTTTTACAGCAAAAGCAAAAGAGCAAGGCCGATACTTTTATAACACCGATATGACTGACCTAAACTTTACTCAATACGCGAGTAATTTAGTTGAGTTAATCACTACACTGAAGCAAACATTAAATACGCAAGCACCTGATTCATATTATATGGGGTCAACTGCGAGTGATTATTGTGCGCCTGAATTTACGACTCAAAACCCATTAAATGTAACAAGTCATCACTGTTTAACAAGTTTATGGGTGGGAAATCACAGTCGCATTGCAGCTCATTACGATAATGCTGATAACTTAGCCTGTGTAGGAGCTGGTAGCCGTGAATTTATTTTATTTTCACCTGAGCAAGTCGATAACTTATACATTGGTCCATTAGAATTCACCCCTGCTGGACAAGCTATTAGCTTGGTTGATTTTATGGCCCCCGACTTCAATCGTTTCCCACGTTTTAAAAATGCCCTAGATAACGCACAAATAGCAAAGCTTGAACCTGGCGACGGTATATTCATCCCTGCACTTTGGTGGCACCACGTCAGTGCTCATAGCCAATTTAACGTGCTCGTTAATTATTGGTGGCGTCAAGCGCCTGATTACTTAGCTAACCCATTCGATGCCATGTTGCACAGCATGTTGGCAATAAAAGACTTACCGCAGTCACAAAAAACCCATTGGCAAAAATTTTTTGAACATTATGTATTTAGTGAAGATAAAAAGTTAGACGCCCAAATAGTACCGCATGTTAAGGGGATTTTGGGAGATATAGATGAGCAAACAGCCCGTAGAGTTCGCCAATTACTGCTGCAAAAATTAAATCGTTAATACTTAAATAGATCATAAAGTTGAGTCAAAAGCCAGTAAATGTAACGAGTTCGGCGATACAAAAACTGGCTCAAGACTCAAAGCTTGTTACTTGCGCATACCTATAATCGACTTTGCGCTAGGCTGAACCGTTGCGCAGCCTTTACCTGTTTCAGGGTTAACAGAGCATTGAAAAACGCGAACATAATCCACCAGCATTTGCTTATCAAAACCACTTTCATCCACCCCTTTGTCATTGACATTAGCCGGCCAATTACCGCCAATAGCAAAATTAAGTAACAGGTGAAAACGCTTATCAAAGGGGGCAAAGCCCGTATTCTCGACAAATGTTCCATCGACTTGCTTTGATTTTGAATACCATTGCTCACTGTTAAAAGTAGCAAAATGAATATTATCAACGTACCAACGAATTTCATCTTGCTGCCACTCCATAGCATAAGTATGAAATACATCAGCAGGGTTTTGATCAACTGCAAATGAATACGCTAAACCACTGTAAACATTTTCAGGTGCAGCGCCACCATAATGCAAAGTGCCATGAATGCGGCTTTCAAGTGTGCCTTTAGGTGCTTTTTTATCATCAGTGACGGTTTTTAAATTTACCGCTTCCATGATGTCAATTTCGCCCGATGATGCCCATGTTCCATACTCCCAATCGGTGGGTAACATCCAAATTGCAGGCCATGTTCCCTGCCCTGCTGGTAACTTTGCTCGAATCTCAAAGCGGCCATAGCGCCAATCACCGTGTTCTTTCGTTCGCAACCGTGCAGAGGTAAAGGGTTGCGTACCTTGTAATTTAGCTTGTGCGGCACTGGTTACTTCATCAGCGTTATACAAAGGCCCTGTGTAATCTTCTTTTATAGCAACTATGTGTAATAGACCATCTTGTAAATAACTGTTCTTTGAACGTGCGGTATAACATTGTTGCTCATCGTTACCACCGCCACGACAATTAACCTCGTGCTGCCATTTATTTAAATCAATATTTGTTGCGTTAAACTCATCCTGCCATACAAGCTGCCAGCCGTGACCAATACTGGCCTCAACCGGCTGCTGCGTATGTTGGCAGGCGCTTAATGCGCCTGCCAACATTAAGAGAGCACATGCCTTTACTGACATGAGATCACGTTTTCGCTTGCATGCTCACTAGTAATACTCAGCTGTGCAATTGATACCTGCCATGATGCAGATGTAGATAACTGCCAAGGAGAAAATACCTGCGATAAATTGACACCTTGCTCAGTAAAGCAAGCCAAGTCTATATTGACTGTTTGCCACTGATTTGTACTTTGCAGTTGTTTAGCAATATCAAATTTACCTTGGCAACCTTCACCACACTGCATACCAAGCCAAAGCGCGGCATCTGCACTTTGTTCTACTTTAACTTGCATTTGTAGCTGGCCTGCTTTTTCAACGTATGAGCGTAAATCAGACGGAAATGATCCCATCAAACGTACTGCTGCAAGCTCTTCACCAGTAAAGGTTATAGCTCGCGCATCTTCTTGAACCTCTTTATCAAAAGTTTTAACACTTACAGCGCCAACAGATTCACGGCTACTTGCCATGGTTTTTTGTTGCTCACCACTTTGTAACACCAAGCTCCATGGTGCTTTCACTGCTCGGTCAAATAACACTAAATCTTCAAGCTGTTGTGTTACATTACTTGTCTCAGCTAAATCATCACCCAGCGTGTTTTTATCGTTATAGCTTAAACCAAAACCATAAGGTAGTAGTGGCGCATAATCTGCATCACCTCGGTTTTCGTTATCAATAGGGTTATTAGGCCAAGAAAATGATAACTTACCTTTAAAATCATGATTTACAGAGCCATCAGCATCAGTAAATAGCACATCACTGATTGCATCCCCTTCCGTACCTGGTAACCAGGTCGCAACGAATGCATCACTGGCATTTAGCTCAGCATTTACCCACATTGGGCGGCCACTAATAAATAATGACACAACAGGGATACCAGCCTCTTTCAACTTACGTAATAAGGCTAAGTCTGTTTTATTACCACGTTGGTATTCAAGGTTATCTAGATCACCATTACCTTCTGCGTATGGTTGTTCACCAAAAACAACAATTGCAATATCTGGACGAGTATTGAACTCACCATTTAAGTCATACTGAACTTGCCCGCCCGCTTGCTTAACAGTGTGTTCAATACCATCCAAAATCGATGTACCACCAGGGAAGTCACTATTTTCGTTACCAGTTCCTTGCCATGTGATGCTCCAACCGCCCGATTGCATACCTATGTTATCGGCACCTAAACCTGCAACCAATACGTTTGCTTTAGGTGAAAGCGGTAACAACTGCTCTTTATTTTTAAGTAAAACCAACGACTCACGCACAGCTTGTTTTGCAATAGCACGATGTTCTGCGCTCCCTATCACTTCTGTTTTACCTGAAAGAGGACGCTGTGCAGGGCTTGGTTTTTCAAATAATCCTGCGCGCATTTTTACACGTAAAATACGTGTTACCGCATCATCAATGCGAGACTGTGCAATTGCACCTTCATGTACTTGGGCAATTAAGTTTTCATACAAAGGTTTCCACGCGTCTGTTGGCACCATATATACATCTAGCCCGGCATTTGCCGCTTGAGCACAATTACCATTAGTACAACCTGGTATTTGCCCATGACCGTTCCAGTCACCAACAACAAATCCATCAAAACCCATCTTACCTTTTAGTACGTCAGTAAGTAGGTATTTACTACCATGAATTTTCTCACCATTCCAACTATTAAAAGAGGCCATCACAGTTTGCGCACCAGCACCTAAACCACCAACATAACCTTGAGCATGAATGTTAAACAAGTCAGCTTCACTATCAATATTATTACCTTGATCGTCACCACCTTGAGTACCACCGTCACCTAAGAAGTGTTTAACTGTACTGATCACTCGCTCATCAGATAAAAAGTCTTTATCTACCGAACCCTGTAAGCCTTTTACTATCGCTGCGGAGTAATCTTTTACTATCTGGGGATCTTCTGAGTAACCTTCGTATGTTCGACCCCAACGGTCGTCTCGCACTACAGCAACTGTAGGAGCAAATACCCAGTCAATACCTGTCACCATCACTTCTTGCGCAGTTGCAGCGGCAATTTTCTCAATTAACGCAGGGTTATTTGTTGCACCTAAACCAATATTATGTGGGAATAACGTTGCACCAATTACATTGTTATGACCATGCACAGCATCAGTACCCCACATAGTAGGAATGCGGCTGCCATCAAGTGAATCATCTACAGATGCTTGATACATTTTCTCTGCAAGTGCTATCCAATCATCGGCTGTTGCATGTTTATTATCGTTAGGGAAAGCACCACCACCGTTCAAATACGAACCAAAGCCATACTTACGCATATCTTCAACTGTTATATCGCGTATCTCTGGTTGGATCATTTGGGCAATTTTTTGCTCAAGAGTCATTTCAGATAATAACTTGGCTATTTTAGCTTCCATGTCAGCATCATCTTTTATGCCTGTAGTGATCATTGGCCAAATTTGTTGCTCAACCGCTTCTTTAGTTTGCATATGATCTGACCCAGTGCAGCCGCTCATCGCTATTGTAGAAACCATCAGTGCCGAAAGTGTGAAAGGTTTTTTTAATGTCATGAGTTCCACCTAATTATGAATGACGAGAAGAGGATACTTTTGAGCCAAATAGCGCAAAGTAAGTGATATAAATATAACAACCGATAGGAAGTAACAACGCTAGTTGCACACCAATACTATCAGCCAGAACACCTTGTAAAAGTGGAATAATTGCACCACCTACAATAGCTAAGCATAAGATACCAGAACCTTGTGACGTGTATTTACCTAACCCTTGTAGTGCTAAACTAAAAATAGTTGGGAACATAATTGAGTTACATAAGCCCACTAATAAAATGGCCCACATGGCTAGTGTGCCTTGCCCTGTCATAGCAACTAAAATGAGCACTACGGCTAAAACAGCATGGCAAGCTAGTACTGTATGAGCGTTAATTTTTTGCATAATGACGGCACCAGCAAAGCGGCCTATCATTGCGCCTGCAAAGTAATAACTAATATAATGAGCTGCTTGTTGCTCGCTTAACGCTGCAATGTGGTCAAGAGTTAAAAAGCCTACCAGAAAGCTACCAATTGCTACTTCAGCACCAACATAAACAAAAATACCTAAAGCACCAAAAATAAGATGGCGATATTGCCAAACACTACCTAAATCAACAAAGTTATCATCTACTTGAGCATTTTCATTTGAATCCGCTTTGCCCAGTTTAGGTAACTTCAAGAATGCAAATATTACAGCAAGTACTAGTAAGCTTGCCGCTAAAATTAAATAAGGTAGTTTGACTTGTTCAGCTGTGGCTTGGCTTACTTCGCTGAGGATTAACCAACCACCAAAGATAGGCGCTACGGTTGTGCCTAAAGAGTTAAAGGCTTGTGTCATTGTTAAACGTGATGATGCCGTTTTAGCTGAGCCTAAAACACTAACATAAGGATTTGCAGAGACTTGTAAAATTGTGATACCACTTGCTAATACGAATAAAGCAAACAAAAATAGTTCATACACGTGTGCATCTGCTGCTGGGTAAAATAGTGCACAACCTATTGCTGCAACAACTAAACCAACGACAATACCGTACTGATAACCTATTTTGCTTACCAACTTCCCTGCAGGGATTGACATCACAAAGTAGGCTCCAAAAAAGCAAAATTGAACTAGCATTGCTTGGGTATAATTGAGCGAGAACATACCTTTTAGATAAGGTATTAGAATATCATTTAAACAGGTAATAAAGCCCCACATAAAAAATAATGTGGTCAATGATGCTAAAGCAAATGTTTGCTTTGGCATTCCTTGTAGCTGGCTGTGTTGAGTTGTTGTCAAAGGCGCTTGTGCCATAATATATCTCTAATTAATTATTAATTATCAGTTCATTACACCTATTACGGTACTTTAAGTATAATTTTTAAAAGCAAATAATAGTTGCAACATAAAATGTAAGCGCTTACATTTATATCATATAAATCGAATTTAGCAATTTATTTACAATAATATTGTAAGCGCTTACATAAACCCGCTATGCTGTATTCAACCTTATACACATTGCTATTATAAGTTACAGGACACCCAAATCGTGTTTAAAACAATTTCTTTACCCAGCCATTCGCCAATGCTAAAACCATCATTTACATTTGGAGTGGCTACAGCGTCTTTTCAAATAGAGGGGGCGAGAGACACACGCCTAGCATGTATTTGGGACACATTCTGTAAACAGCCTAATGCAATTGCAGATAAAAGTGACGGCGACACTGCATGTGATCACGTTAATTTATGGCAACAAGATGTAGAGATGATTGCTGATTTAGCTGTTGATGCCTATCGACTTTCTATTTCATGGCCTCGTGCAATGAACCAAGATGGTACTGTTAATCAACAAGGTATGGGCTTTTACCGCGATTTACTAACGGCATTAAAAGCACGAAATATTAAAACCTATGTCACTTTGTATCACTGGGATTTGCCTCAATATTTAGAAGATGATGGTGGCTGGGTAAACCGCGATACCGCTTATGCTTTTGCAGCCTATGCCGATATTGTCAGTAAAGAGCTTGCTGGGTTGGTTGATTCCTATGCAACATTAAACGAACCATTTTGTAGCGCTTACTTAGGCTATGAAATTGGCGTACATGCACCAGGCATAAAAAGCCAAAAAGCTGGACGTCAAGCTGCACATCACTTGTTACTTGCACATGGTCTTGCCATGCAAGTATTGCGCAAGAATAGCCCTGAAACAGAAGCCGGCATTGTCCTTAATTTTAGCCCAACCTACCCACTTACAACTAATGACAAATTAGCTGCATTTCAGGCTGATCAATATCATAACCAGTGGTATATAAAAGCGGTCTTTGAGGGGGAATATCCATCACTACTCAATGAACTACCAGAACAAGTACAGCCAGATATACTTCCCCAAGATATGGCAATAATAAGTCAACCTATCGACTTTTTAGGGGTTAATTACTACACCCGAATCCATTATAAATGCACTGCTAATAGCTGGTTTGAAGAAGCCACATTAGATAACGTACCGATAACCGATATGGGTTGGGAAATATATCCACAAGGTTTAACTGAATTACTTGTATCATTAAATGAGCTATATACTTTACCTAAAGTGTATATCACAGAAAATGGCGCAGCAATGGCTGACACGATATGTGAAGAACAAGTGCTCGATTATGATCGTGTAAGCTATTATCATACACACTTAAATGCCGTTAACGATGCCATAACCCAGGGCGTTGATGTGCAGGGATATTTTGCATGGAGCTTAATGGATAACTTTGAATGGGCTTACGGCTACGAAAAGCGCTTTGGTCTTGTATATATTGATTATCAATCCCAACACCGCATACTTAAAGAAAGTGCTAAACAATACCGTGAACTATTAAAACAACGCTAAAAACGAGTTCCTACCATGCTAACTAAAAAAGAAAAAATAGCCTACGGTTTAGGTGATACTGCCAGTAATATTATCTTTCAAACGGTAATGCTTTTTTTAACTTTTTTTTACACTGATATTTTTGGCATATCACCAGCAGTAGTAGGTACTTTATTTTTAGTTGTACGAATTGTTGATGCGATAACAGACCCATTAATGGGCTCACTAACTGATTCAACCCGTACCCGTTATGGCAGTTACCGTCCTTATTTACTCTGGTTAGCAGTACCATTTGGGGTGATAAGTATTATTACTTTTACTACACCAGAGCTTTCACCCTCAGGCAAAGTGATTTATGCATTTATTACTTACACTTTGCTTATGTTAGTTTATACCGCGATTAATATTCCCTACTCAGCATTAGGTGGCGTACTTAGTAAGGATCCTAACGAGCGAGTATCTATTCAATCATATCGCTTTGTTTTTGGTATGCTAGGCGGCTTAATCGTCAGTAGCTGTACATTACCACTTGTGGATTGGCTCGGTAAAGGCGATAACGCGTTAGGCTACCAACTGACTATGGTACTTATGAGTTGCCTTGGTGTTGCCCTTTTTCTAATTTGTTTTAAGTTCACTAAAGAGCGGGTAAGTGCTGCTCAAACTAATCAATTAAAGCTTAAACAACAGATGGTCGTACTTTGGCGGAACGGCCCATTTAGAGTGCTTTGTGGTGCATCATTGATGCTACTAACCAGTATGGTATTGCGGACAACGTTGGCTATTTACTACGTTAAATACGTACTTGGTGAAGCCGATTTGGTCACACAATTTATAACTTTAGGCATGATAGGGAATATTTTAGGGTGTGCTTGCGCCCAACCTCTTAGTAAATATGTTGATAAAAAAACGGCTTATATTTACCTACAATACATCTCAGCTGCCATTAGCTGTATTGCATTTTGGCTCCCTGGTGAAAACCTTATCCTTGCGTTTTTCGTGTACTTTTTATGGTGTTTCTTTACTCAAATGGCAACACCGTTATTATGGGCTAAAATGGCTGATACCATTGATTATGGACAGTGGCAAGATGGTCAACGGTTGACTGGTTTAGTATATGCTAGCGTCGTATTTTTTATCAAGTTAGGCTTAGCCCTCGGAGGGGCAAGTGCAGGTTGGTTACTCGCTTATTATGGTTATCAAGCCGGTGCTGAACTCTCTGAGTCGACAAAAAACGGCATACTAATATCATTTACTTTATACCCCGCTATCGGCAGCGTGCTTGTCGCTTTGATTATGAAAAGGTATATTCTTGATAATAAAACCGTCGAGCAAATAAGTGCTGATTTAACGGCTCAAAATAAAGCATCGTCTGATACGAAAAAGGATTAACATGGCCACCATTTATGAGGTGTCAAAGCTTGCTGGAGTATCTCTGGCAACCGTCTCAAGAGTAATGAATAATAATGCGAATGTTAGTGATGCTACACGTAAAAAAGTAACAAGTGCTATGACGGAACTAGGTTATCGCCCTAACTCAATTGCACAATCACTTGCATCAAATTGCTCTAATAGCGTTGGCTTACTTGTATCAGAACTCTCTGGTCCCTTCTATGGTCCTATGATGGGTGGAATTGAAGATGCTTTTCGTAATCAAGGTAAGCATGTAATTATAGCCGCAGGTCACAGTGATAAAGAGCGTGAAGAACAAGCTATTGAGTTTCTAATAAGTCGTAACTGTGATGGTTTAATATTACATGTTGAAGCTGTTAGCGATGAATACCTTATCAACCTTAGCAAAAGTGAAACCCCATTCGTTTTACTTAACCGTTTTATCGCTGAGCTCGCGGATCGTTGTATTGTATTAGATAACGTACGTGGTGGATACTTAGCAACCAAACATGTTTTGGAGCAAGGCCATAAACATATCGCTTACATCAGTGGACCACTTTGGAAAAAAGATGCCCAAGACCGCCTTTTAGGCCATAAAAAGGCATTACAAGAATACGATATGGCCTTTGATGAAACACTACTCTATGAGGGGGATTTCATGGAAGGTAGTGGTACACAGGGTTACATAGATCTGCATAATAGTGCTCATCACTTTAGTGCGCTAGTCTGTGCTAATGATGAAATGGCGACAGGCGCAATGGCTAGTGCTCGTGAGTTTGGTATAGCGTTACCCGAGCAGCTTTCAATTATGGGCTTTGATAATGTGTTATTTACCCGCCATACGTACCCACCTTTAAGCACGATTGATTATCCTATCAACAACATGGGCCGCATGGCTGCAAGTTGGATTTTAAGTGAGGTATACCGTAAGCAGACCCCACAATTACAAACTATTTTTGAGCCTGAATTAGTGATTCGCCAATCAATCTTCAATAAGCGTTGATAACAACGATAAGTTAATTGGCTTCAAAAGCACTTGATCTATTTTAAGGTGTTCTGTTTGTAGAGGGTCAGGCTCTACTCCACTGACAATTACACGTTTTAAGTGAGGGTAATGTTGCTTAACATAATTTGCTAATTCTAGGCCGCTTCCATCAGGTAAGTGCATATCTAGTAATACTTTATCGTAGTTAGCGTCACTTTTTAACATTGTTATACATTGATCAAAACTATCTGCAACGGCTGTTTCTACACCAAGGCTTTCAAGTAGTAATTGTGTGATTTGAGCTGCATCCGCATCATCTTCAACAAGTAAAAAGCGTGTTGTTAAAGGCACTGATTCAGGCACTGATTTTATTTTAGCTGAAGGTTCTTCAAGGCCTTTCTTTGTTTTTGTTAAATATCCCTGCAAGCACTGATACAATAAGCTGGTATCAACTGGCTTGCCTATAACATCATTGAAACCCAGCGCCGTCAGCTCGCTATGGATCCCTTTCATAGTGGCAGCTGTAAGAGCAATTATAGCACCTGAAAAACCCATTTTTCTAAGTTCGATGGTCGCCTCTTTGCCACCCATCACCGGCATGTGAATATCTAAAAATACAATGTCATATGGCTCACCTTGCTGAGCCGCTTTTTTTACTTTATCTAGTGCCTGTTTGCCATGTTCAGCATAATCTACTTTAGCCCCAGCAGAAGAAAGCATATGCCCTACGAGCACGCGTAGATCACGTAAATCATCTACGACTAAGACTCGCCCTGAAACTTTACATGGTGCGGTTTTTTGCTGCATGTTAGGTGTTAAATCTAACTTCAGCACATGGCGCTCTACATTCTCAATATTGCCTGGATACAATGAAATCGTGAACTCTGAACCCTCACCGACTGTTGACTCAAGCGATATGCCACCTTGCATCCGATTTAATAACTCAGAGCAAATAGCTAACCCAAGCCCAGCCCCACCTACAGAGCGGGACTCAACATCGGCAATTTGTTCAAATGGCTTAAATATTAATTCTTGTTTTTCTTTGGCAATGCCTAAGCCTGAGTCTTTAATACTAAAAAATAGCATTTCTTGATTATCAACAACCTTTGTCCATGCACGAACAATGATTTCACCTTGCTCAGTAAATTTAATTGCATTATTGATAATATTAATCAAAATCTGCCTAAATCGAGTGGCATCGATACTGACAACCAAAGGCAATGGATGTAAAGACTCAAACCGTAGTGATAAACCTTTATCAAGCGCAGATACACGCATTAAAGTAAATACATCAGCCATTAAACTATCGAGATTGACATCGGCACAGGTTAATTCAAGCTTATCAGCAGCAATCTTAGAGAGATCCAATACATCATTCAATAAGCTTAGTAAGTGCTTACCATTGCGGTAAATAACACCAAGTTCATGGCCTGCGTTATCATTACACTCGCTTTGCATGAGTAACTCTGTGTAGCCCAAAATTGAAGATAATGGTGTACGGAGTTCATGGCTCAAATGAGCTAAAAACCGGTCTTTTGACCGGTTTTCAGCCTCGGCTTTGAGACGTTCGATTCGCTCATCTTCTATATCACGCCTAGCAAGCGCATAACGTATAGAGCGAGCAAATCGACTATTACTCATTTCATTTTTTACTAAATAATCCACAGCACCCGCATCAAGTGCTGCAGAATCAAGAGCCTCATTAGACTGACCTGTGAGCATTATGATTGGGCCTGTAAAACCGTTTTCAATAGCTTGCTTGAGCACCACAAGGCCGTCAGAGGCACCTAGTCGGTAGTCAAGTAAACATATATCATGCTGATTTGTACTTAGCACTTCAACTGCCTTTGCAGGCTCACTGATCCAATCTATGTCAAAGGTATGCGAACTAAGCTGTTCTAAGTAATCACATGTAAGAATATAGTCATCTTCATCATCTTCAACTAGTAACAATTTAGTCGCTTTATCTAACATTTCTTCTCCACTTTAATCGTTAAACGTACTTGGCAGTTCTACAAATTCTACCCAATATCTACCTAATGTTTTCATAAGATCCACCAAACCATCAAATGTAACGGGTTTGGTAATATATGAAGCTGCGCCCAAGTCATAGCCTTTAACCATATCTTCTTCTTGTTTTGATGTGGTTAAAATAACAACAGGAATACCTTTTAAGTTTGGATTAGCCTTAATCGCCTGTAGAGCCTCTCGCCCATCCATTCTTGGCATATTTAAATCTAACAAAATCAAACCAGGTCGTGGCGAGGCATCTTTATCCTCGTATTTTCCTTTTCGTTCAAGATACTCCAATAACTCAACGCCATCTTCAACGAAGTGTAAGTCATTTATGACACGGCTTTCAGCTAGTGCATCTTGTGCTAATAAACGATCATCTTCATCATCATCAGCCATCAAAATGGTGATAGGTTTTACTTTATTGAATGGCATTAAAGCCTCTCCTTACAATGTGAAAAGCTCAGCTTCCACAGGTAGTTTAATGATGAAGGTTGCACCCTCACCGTCTTGGCTTTGTGCCGTTATTGTGCCGCCGTGACGTTCAACAATGCGTCGGCAAACAGATAAACCTATCCCTGTGCCTTTGTATTGTGAGCGCCCGTGCAATCGCTGAAACGGTACAAAAATTTTATCCGCATATTCCTCAGAAAAGCCAATACCATTATCTTTAATAGTAATTATTTGCCACTCTACTTCAGTGTTTAGTTCATCACTAAACTCTTTTTTGTGCTCATAATCTACATTAATAATGGGCGCTACATTTTCTCTTCTAAATTTTATCGCATTTGAAAGAAGATTTAAAAACAGCTGCTGCATTTGACTAATATCGGCCTGAATCACAGGCATTTCACTGACATGAACTTGTGTATTTGACTCTTGAATAGCAATTTCTAAATCACTGATAATTTCATCTAATACAACTTTTAAATCAGTATCGCTAAAGTCTTTACCTCTTGTTGTCACACGTGAGAATTCAAGTAAATCATTGATCAAATTCGACATACGTTGCGCCGCATTTTTCATTCGAGCAATGTAGTCAATGCCTTTTTCGCCTAGTTCATCTTTGAACATGGTTTCTAATCGGTCACTAAACGCTTGTATTTTACGTAGCGGTTCTTGTAAATCATGGCTTGCAACAAATGCAAACTCTTCAAGTTCCCTGTTGCTTCGGCTAAGCTCATCAGAATATAAGGTTAACTCTTGTGTACGCTCAGTTACTTTTGAAGCAAGTGTTTCGTTTTGTCGCTCAAGCTCTAATCTATATTTAGCTGACTCTCGTAGATTAATTCGTGTCAGAACAAACATGCCAATAATTAATAAAGCACTCGTCACTGCAGTGATAGCAAACGTAATTTTTGCTTCTTTTTTAATTTGTCCTAGCTTTCTAAATTGCTCAAACTTAAAAGCCGACTCCGCACCTTGAATTTCATCGGTTAATACCCGAATCTCTCTATAGAGGTTTCGTCCTTGATGAGTTTCAAGTAAATAATGTGCTCGACGCTCTTTGTCAGCTAATGCAAGTTCCGCTGTACGCGTTAATACAGCAACTTTGTCATCCACTAAATGTAGTAAAGTTGCCACTTTTTCTGCCTGACCATCTATTTCAGAGCGTAGCCCTTTTACCAGTGCCGCTTGTGAATTTAATTGCTCAATTGCATCATAGTATGGTGCTAAGTAGTCATCTTCGCCAGTAAGTAAATAACCTCGTTGACCCGACTCAGCTTGAACAACCGACAAGTGTAATTTTTCGATCGCAGTGCTGAGCATGCCAGTATCATCCAAACGTTGCTGTGTTTGGGTTAAGCTTTGAATCGTATTTATAGCTAAAACAGCGTTACCAACTACAATACACAGCACCACAGCGATAAAACTTGCCCAAATAATATTCGTTTTACCCTGTTGCTTTTGCAGCTTCATTTAACTTCCTTTATCATCATATTTATTCAGTCGAGTCTAAATCTGAAATATTCTGTAAACTTTCACTACATTGCTGACAGTTAGTAATTATTTTGTCCAAAGCTGCTAATGCCTTATCTTTTGGCATATCATTTTCAAGTACTAATTTTATCAACTCTGCATTCATTGAAATTCGATTCAAAGGTGCTCGTGCATCATGAACCAGCGTTCTTAATGTGTCGTTATTACTCATGAATCTCCTTAATTTTACTAGCTATATTCACCTATGCCACCGTAGGCATTTAAGCGGTTGTACAATGTTTTTGTACTAATCCCAAGCATTTGTGCTGCCAAGGTCTTATTACCCTGTACTTTGTCTAACGTCGCGTGGATCAACTCTTTCTCGACTTCTTCTATAGTCTGACCAGCACTGACTTGATTAGCTTGCGTTTGCTTATTTACTCGTGAAAAAGGCGACTCTAAATTCTGCGGTAAAGTAATACTTTTACCTTTAGGGTCGCTCATGATAAAGGCGCGGTGTATCGCATGGCGAAGCTCACGTACATTGCCAGGCCAATCATAGCTTTCAAGCTCTTTTAATTGGTTTGCTTGCCATTTAAAATCGGTTCCATTCTCTTCGTTAAGCTGCTCTAAAAATGCTTTGGCTAACAGCGGAATATCTTCTTTTCGATCACGTAATGCAGGTATATCAATAGGGAAAACGGCTAAACGAAAATATATATCCTCACGGATAATGTTATTTTGGGCTAAATCGGTCAAAGAACGATTTGTTGCAGATATTACCCTACAGTTGACCGGTAACTCTTTATTACCACCCACACGGGTTACTTTTTTGCTCTCTAACACGCGTAATAAATTAGGTTGCATGTCGATAGGCATCTCAGTTACTTCATCTAAAAATAAAGTCCCTGTGGCTGCTTGCTCAAACACACCTTCTTTACGGGCAATAGCGCCTGTAAAAGCACCTTTCTCATGGCCGAATAATTCACTGCCAATTAATTCTTTTGATAACGCACCGCAGTTAGTCGCGACCAATGGTCCTTGGCACTGGCTCGCATTATGAATCGCTTGCGCCACGACCTCTTTACCCGCACCACTTTCACCCATTAACATCACGTTTGCGTTGGTATTCGCGACGCGTTCAATCATGGTGTACAGTTGCTGCATTACGGCTGACTCGCCAATTAATGTACCAAAATGCTTATCGATACTTGGTTTTAACTTTTTCTTTTCAGTGTTTTTCTTAGGATTTAAAACACGTTCAATGTCTTCACGTTGCAATGGCTTAACTAAGTGACCGACATTAGGTGCACACATTTCAGCTAATTTGCCTTTTACTGATGGGTGCCCTGAAATTAACGTGATTTTAGGCGTTTGCCCAATACTTTCTAAATGCTCAACTAAATGCAAACCACTGCCATCAGGCAGCATAAAATCTAAAAACACATGATCAAAAGTATTATTCACAAACCACTCTTGAGCTTCTGCAAGATTAGCTGCAGTGTCTATATTGTGGCCTAAGAATTCGACGATATGACATACAACATCACTAAACTCGCTGTCATCATCGACTAAAAGAATGTTTAACATGATAAATCCCTATGCTTTTTATTATCGACCAGCCTAACATATTAAATACATGCTTATTCTATGAAATCGATTATTAACTCAACATTTACGCAAGCAAAGTTAATTTAGATCATTTTTACGGTATAATTTTATAAATTTATTTTTGCTTGTAAAGATATGCGCCTTCTCAAAACCTATATTCACCCCAGTATTAACGCCGATAATCCGAGTCAATTTACACGAATTACGAGCCGCGCCATCGCTTTAAAAGGCGATAAACTGTTGCTTATGTATACACAGCGCTATGAAGACTATAGCCTCCCTGGTGGTGGGGTTGATGAAGGTGAAAGCATTGAGCAAGGTTTACTTCGTGAACTGCAAGAAGAAACCGGTGCGCAAAATATAAAAGTTACAGGTGAGTTTGGTCTTTATGAAGAATACCGCCCTTGGTATAAAGATGACTTTGCCGTTATTCACATCAAGTCATTCTGCTATTTTTGTGATATTGATGAACAGCTAGGTCAGGCACAATTAGAGCATTACGAACAGCAAAATGGTATGCAAGCCAAATGGGTAAACATACATGAAGCCATTGCTCATAATGAACGCACAATCGCTAATAGCGACAAACAAGGGCTATCCATCATTAGAGAAACTTACCTGCTAAAAGAAATAGCTAAGCAGCTTTAGTAAGGAATGGTTTATCACGATAAAATCGATATAAACCAACTATATTACTGGTTAAAAATAAGCATTCCATTACTACGGCTATCGGCGATACGACCATTATATTGTGCGCAATCCACATGCTCGTACCTACGAGCATCATGGAACGTAGTTTAAGATCTTGAGATTGAAATGACGCCACAGTTTGAATAAGTGTAGCGGCTAAAGCAATTCCACTTAACCAACTATGCCACGTTAACAGAACCGCAGTTACACTGAATAAAATAAAACACAACATCATCAAACGTTGTCTTGCAAAAACACAATATAAGTACCGTGTGGCTGCAATGAGCATTAGCCAACCAGCACTTTGTTGCCCCAATAAAAAAAAGTGCCAAGCAGTCAATAAAACCGAGCCAAACAAACACAGTAAAATTAATCGCCTAGATTTAAATTGAAATGACGCTAAATCTAGCAGCGTAGCGACACCGACCAAACATTGTGATAGTAAAAACATACTGACTCCTGAAAAACAGCAGTCTAATTTACTGAATCAAGTGTTGCCTTAACTTAAGTTAAGACGTTTACGAATTCGCGATAAAGAAATAGGTGAAACACCGATATACATCGCTACTTCAGTTAGGGTTAGCTGCGCCAGCCAATGTGGCTTTTGTGCCAACAAATAACGATAGCGCTGCTCAGGTGTATTTAATAGCAAAAATGCTTCTTTCGCTTCTTTAAATAATAATTGCTGTGATACCAATTGCAGCTTTAGCTCATACCAGTCAGGTTGTTCAATTTTAGTTAATGGCACAGCTATAAGCCGCGCAGACTTTATCACTTTAATTTGATATAGCGCAGGCGTTTTAGTGAGCCAGTTACCAAATAACAGTACGAATTCATCTTTAAAATAGAACTCTTTGCACTTTTTTTCGCCGTTATCTGAGTTATGAAATGCAGCTAACACCCCATCTAAGACTAAATAGCCAAACTGCTGTTTTTGACCTTGCTGAAGTAAAACCTCACCTCGTTCAAATGTGGTAACCGCAAACTGCTTGTTACACTGTGCAAGAATAGCCTTTGCCAAGGTGGTATAGCTATCGCCTAACTGAAGTTTAGATAAATCATGCATCGATTGCCATTAACTCCTTAGTAATGTTTTTTGCGCTAATTCCATCTCTTGCAATGTATTTTTGCCCGCACCATAACGGTGAAAAATCACTTTTCCCTAGCGCTTCAGAGCGTGTTCGTAAGGCCCCTAATGCAATACTCGCAAATGGAAATGCTGGGGCTTGAAGTGGTAAAGTACCCAGTTCACGCATAATACGGTTTTCAAATCCCCTCGCCGCTCGCCCTGAAAAAATAGTTGTGAGCGCGGTACTATTTACATTTTGATTTAAAATAGCCTGTCGATGCAGCGCTGAAGTTGTCGCCTCTTGGCATAATAAATACGCACTTCCCACTTGCACCGTTGCAGCGCCAAGAGCAAGTATTTGCTTAACATCTTCTGCCGTGGCAATTCCGCCCGCGGCGATCACCGGGATATCAAGCTTACCAACACATTGCTCAACAAGTAACGCTGTTGGCTGTTGCAACTTTAAATCCATTGATAAAAAGTGACCTCTATGGCCGCCCGCCTCAAGGCCTTGGGCAATAACTGCATCAGCACCGTTAGCTTCAAGCCATTTAGCCTCATTCACAGTGGTTGCACTGGAAATAACCTTACCACCCCAGCTTTTAATTTTTTCTACAATGTCAGCCGCTGGCAGACCAAAATGAAAACTTACCACTGGCGGCTTAAATGGTGCAATAAGCTCTACTATCTCAGTATTAATTGGCTGGCGTGTTGCCGTCATACCCAAGCTAGATTCGTCGATCCCTAGCTCTGTAAAATAAGGGGCGAGCAATGTATGCCATTGGCGCTTTTGTTGTTGAGTATAAGATGTTGGTTTATGGCAAAAAAAGTTTAAGTTGTAAGGTCTATCTGTGGCCTTAGATAGTTTTGTAATCTCACTTAGTAACTGCTCTTTTGCCAACATAGCGCAAGGTAATGAACCTAAACCCCCACTATTACTTACAGCCGCAGCTAAGCGATAGTCTTGTACTCCCGCCATGGGAGCTTGGATAAGTGATAACTCAGTATTAAAAAGTGTTTGCATGTGGGAGTCCTTGTAACTTTTTCATCCATTTGCATTAATTACTTGCACTAACCTAAAACCACAACGAGATTAACGCTATTTATTTTATATAAAATTCATATAAAGCAATATGTTAAAACCTAATTCATTGCTTAACTAAGAATTGGTGTTAGCCTTGCACACTCCTTACTTAATATTATTTGTAAGGAGATAAAGATGACAAACACAGTAACGACAATCAACCCTGCGACAGAGCAAGCTATCGAAGACTATACCTTGCTTGACTTAGAACAGGCAAAAAATGAGATAGATAAAAGCCATGAGGCTTTTTTGCAATGGCGTCACGTTTCATTGACTGAGCGAGCAAAACACTTGAACCAACTCGCTCATGTTTTTGAGCAACAAAAAAAATCCCTTGCTACTTTAATGACCCAAGAGATGGGTAAACTGTATGAACAAGGCCTGCAAGAAGTCGAACTGTGTGCTGCAATATGCCGTTACAGTGCCGAACATGGGCAGACACAACTCGCTGATGAAGAGCGTCCAATGCAAAATGGTCGAGCACTCATTAGTTATCAGCCTACGGGTGTACTACTGGGTATTCAACCTTGGAACTTTCCGCTTTATCAAGTTATACGTTATGCAGTGACCAATGTAATGGCAGGCAATACAGCTGTACTCAAACATGCCGGCAATGTATTTGGTATGGCTGAAAAAATAGAAGCAATGTTTATTGAAGCTGGCTTCCCAAGCCATGTGTTTAAAAACTTACTTATTGACGGCAAAACCGCCAGCGAGCTTATCAGCCATAAGGCAATTCGCGGTGTAACATTTACAGGTAGCGATGGCACAGGTAAAAAAGTGGCTGAAGCAGCTGGTAAGCATGTGAAAAAAACAGTACTTGAACTGGGTAGTAATGATGCTTACTTAGTACTCGATGATGCAGATTTAGAGCTTGCGATTAAAACATGTGTGCAAGGTCGTATGATTAATAACGGTCAAACATGTGTATCAGCAAAACGTTATGTTGTAGTCGACTCGCTATATGATGACTTTAAAGCAGGTATTGCCGAGCAGTTTAAAGGCTTAAAACTTGGTGATCCGATGGATGAAAACTCTGACCTAGGCCCAATGGCTCGAGAAGATTTAAGAGACAAAATACATCAGCAAGTTCAAGAGTCTGTTGATGCTGGCGCTAAAATAGTTCTTGGTGGCGAAATCCCTGATCAAACTGGTTTTTATTACCCTGCGACACTGCTTGAAAACTTATCACCAGGCATGCCTGCTTATGATGATGAGTTATTTGGCCCTGTGGCCTCATTGATAAAAGCGAAAGACAATGAAGATGCGATGCGCATCGCTAATGACTCTCGCTATGGCTTAGGTGGTGGTATTTTCTCAAAAGATGAGAAGAAAGCCATAGAGCTGGCAAAAAAACACTTTGATACCGGTATGGTAAATATCAATGGTTATGGCTTAGCGCAACCAAACTTACCTTTTGGTGGTGTAAAAGACAGTGGTTATGGACGTGAGCACGGTGGATTTGGTATTCGTGAATTTGTGAATATCAAAACAATTATGATCAACAGCTAATTTCATATCTTTTTAATAACCAAAGGGCCTTTATGGGCCCTTTTTGTTTTTGAAGGTCGGTACTTGTTGTTTATCGACTTCATCCATTTTTAGCTTTTCAGCAACCTCTAAAGTATTTTCATCTTTATCTAATTGCGATTCTTGCTCAGCATTTTGATATACCAACTCAGTTAATAGCGCAAAATGATCTGACCCATATTTAGCTAAGCGCTTAATGCGCTTCACGGTAAAGCCAGTACTGTGAAACAAATGATCCAGCGGCCAGCGCATAAAGAAATAATCAGCATGAAAAGTATTAAAAAAGCCCCTTCCTTTACGTGGGTCTAAAAAGCCGCTGAGCTTCATAAATAATTGTGTCGTGCGCGACCACGCAACATCATTTAAATCACCTGCCACAATCACCGGTCTTATGGGATCTTTAACGGCTTTAGCCACCATAATTAACTCACTATCGCGCGTGCGAGAAGTTTCTTTTTCCGTGGGGCTTGGCGGCTCAGGGTGAATAAAGTGACCCTGTATGATCAGGCCATCTGCATTTTCAAATAAAAGATGGATTGACGGAATATCAGGCGACACTAATTCACAGATTTTATGTTGAATGATCTTATATTTACTAAATATATGCATGCCATAACGATTGTCTTTTGGGCATGCAATACGGTAAGGGTAATCATCATGCAGCTCAGTTAATTGTTCTTGCCACCAGCTATCACTTTCTAACGTAACGAGTAAGTCAGGTTCGTGCTGTTTAACCAAAGCAACTAAATCTTCACTATTGTGGTTAGACATCAAAACATTTGCACTCATTATTCGCACACTATGAGCTACATCCTCATCACTACTTTTAACTTCTTTTTTAGCGAGCCAAGTATATGGAAATATCCACCATCCCTGCATTATTATGACGAGCGAACTCACCCCAACGACGGTAAAAAAAGTCGTTGGCATTTCGTTATAAATTATTGCAGTAATGCATGCGCACACAAGGCTAATGACAGCCCCGTAAAATACCTGCAATCGAATGAAATCAGCGCCTCTGACTGCAAAGTGCTGGCTATATGAAAGCGGCAAAATACTCGCAATGAATAACACAACCGTAATGACCGTTAATAATATGAACACACATCAATCCTTGTAGTTTTGTAAATTAAAAACAAACGCTTTTAGCATAGCAACTACAGATGAATCAGCAATGAAATCTTTTGATTGAAAATATTAACGCATTATTATTGCAAGTATTTCACGACTATCGTGCATTAGGTGATAGATTCGCTTGTCTATCTCAAGTACCACAATCCCATTGCGTTTATCGCGCTTTAACACCCTACCACGGCGGTACATTTCTTTGTTTAACTTATCACCTTTACGATACTTCTTCGGCTTTGCAGCTGGAGAGTGATGAGAGTACGTAACTTTTTTATATAAGCCCGAAGGTAACTTATAAAAGACATCAGTAGACTTATCATATTTTTTCGCTTTTTTATGCTTTATAAATTGATGCTTCTTGTCGTACTTGTGTTCATATTTGTCTCTGTCATGTTTATTACTTGCTTTAGTTTCAAGAGGTAGCAATACCAGCCCGAATGCCATCACGCAAAGTACAATTGTTTTTTTCATAATTTTAATCTCAGTGTTTTACTTTCTTTTAAGTTTAGTGAGTTAAGCTGAATAAAAAATTAACTCAAATGTAAAGAATGTAAGCACAGTGAGAGTAGTAAACACTCACATATTAAATCATTTGGCACTTTTTACTGGTTTTAGGGTCATATGAAATCATCTTATAAGGAACATTTATTGTGGCAAAATGGTGTTGGCCTCTCATAATTTCAGTGATTATCCATGCGGTTATCTTCACAGTATTAATAAACCGTAAAACAGCCACTATGCCTAGTGCCCAAAAGGCAGCAATGAAAGTCTATGTAGTCAGCATGCCCAGTCAGGTAGAACCAACTTCTAAACTGGCTGAAACCACAGTAAAAAAACAAAGCAGTCCGGCTATTGCAGCCTCAATACCAGCAAATAAACAACCTTTAAAAAATAAAGTAAAAGCAAAGGTTACCGCTACCAAGCACAAAACAATAACTCCTGCTAAAGAGTTCAAAAAAATAGACCTCAATAAAGGTTTAAAAAATATAAAAATGCAGTATCAAAGTTCGTATTCATCATCACATTTAACATCGCTAAACCCAGAAAACCCCGATAGAATCAGCGTTCCTGAAGATCACACTAAGCCTGGGCAACCTATTTTAAAAATTGAGCAACAAAACATGCAATTCATCACGTATCGTATTGGTGATAAGTGCTTTAAAAAAGTATTTATTGGTGGTGGCTCGATGCCAAAAAATGATTTGCCCGATAGTTACATCACGGGTAGCAAAGATTGCCCTAAAACTAAAATAACCCAAGCATATGATATCGCCATGGACAAATGGCTAAATAAAAAATAAGTGACAAACACTTTAAGGTTTGTTTAAAATAGCAGCACTTACTTAATGGAGTTTGCGCATTAATGAATAACTAACACCTGTTGAAATTCGTTTTTTTATTTGAATTTACAGGGTTAGTGGGCGCAAAATTCGTCATATTTCGACCTATCACAATATAATTATTATTGCTTTGCGCACCATGCCCTGCACACTCCAGAGGCATTATGCAGTCATTACACATTCATAATTTAAGCTATCAACACGCTGATGGCCATGTACAATTTGAACAGC
The DNA here is from genome assembly GCF_049257175.1 of Pseudoalteromonas mucoides. Taxonomy (NCBI): domain Bacteria; kingdom Pseudomonadati; phylum Pseudomonadota; class Gammaproteobacteria; order Alteromonadales; family Pseudoalteromonadaceae; genus Pseudoalteromonas; species Pseudoalteromonas mucoides. Next base: position 46,304 of record NZ_JBMMUC010000020.1, on the reverse strand, counting down.
TCAATTTTGCTGTCAGTGAAAAACTCACTGCAATTATCGGTGCTAACGGCACAGGTAAATCGTTGCTAGCACAAATACTCGCCAAACGACTTACAGCCACCACTGGCAATGTCGAATTTAACGGCTCTGTTCTACTCGTTTCGCAGCAACAATTAACTACACAACACCTTGAAGCATCGTCAGATTCTATAGCCCACCAGCTCGGGATTGCACAAAAACTCGCAGCACTTGCGCGCATAGAGCAAGGTAGTTGTCTTGAGGCTGATTTTAACCTTGTAAACGATGATTGGCTTTGCGCGCAATACTATCAACAACAACTATTAACCTTGGCTATTGATGTGCCATTGACTCAACGCGTGGGAAGCTTAAGTGGCGGTCAGCAACGGCGCTTAACACTTTACTGCGCTTTGCAAGCAGCGCCTGATTTGCTAATTCTAGATGAGCCCACAAATCATTTAGATCATGCAGCAAAGCAGTGGTTAATAGCACAGCTGCACGCATTTCAAGGGCATATTATTGTTGTTAGCCACGACCTCAAACTACTCAACCAGTGCAATGCAATCATTGAGCTAAACAACCAAGGTGTGACTTACGAAACCGGTAATTATCAGCATTACTGTGAGCAAAAAGCGTTACAACAAAATGCCCTAGCCAAAAGAATTAATCACCTAGCAAAGGAACAAAAAAAGCAGCAACTACAAATGCAACAAAACCGCGAAAAAGCTCAGCAACGGGCGGCACAAGGTAATAAAAACCGCAAAACCTGTAGCCAAGCCAAAGTGCTATTAGATTTTAACAAAAACAGTGCCCAAGTCAGCAAAGGCGCTAGCGAACGTTTAGCCTCAGCTAAGTTAGAGTCTTTAGCCAAAAAGCAACAAACCCTAAAACAGCAACTGCCAGATAATGTTGAACCCAAGTTAAAGTTCAGCCAACCCACCAGCAATAAACGCTTACTGTTTATTGATAAACTTTGCCTACCGTATGGTAGTAGTGAAAACCCCGTGACCTTACAAATTAACAGTGGCGATAAATTACATATTGCAGGGCCAAATGGCTCAGGTAAATCAACTCTACTAGGGATGATTAGTGAATCTACAAAATCACCTGTATCTGCGGCCATTCAATTAAATAGTAAGGTGCTCTATGTTGACCAACATTGCTCTTTTTTAACCGCCACTGACAGCTTAGTTAAGGCGCTAGAAGTGCACTGCGAGCTTAAACTGCAAACAATACGACACCTATTGGCGAATATTGGCTTTAAGGACGATGATATATATCGGCGAATCAACCAACTTAGCGGTGGACAAAAAATGCAATTAGCCATGCTTATTGCCGGGCATAATGCGGGGCAATACTTATTACTGCTGGACGAACCCGATAACCATTTAGATCTCGATAACAAGCAATTACTGGCACAAAGCTTCGCGCATTTTTCTGGCAGCTTTATATTAGTAAGCCACGATGAAGAATTTATCAAGCAAAGCCAAATTACTGATACATTCATCTTATCGTAATTGCTAGTTACTACTTAAGTTGTTATTTTATATTTGAATTAACAACTAAATCTTTAAGGAAAACAATGCGTTTATTTATTGTCACCACGGCCTTATTTACCTCAACTATAAGTATTGCTGCCGAGCAGAACGACATTGAACGCATTACCACAACAGCTTCTCGAGCAGAAGTAAGCGCCGATCCGCTACCTTTAGTAATAAGCAGTATTACCCAAGCACAGTTAGATTTAATCGCCCCAACCCATATTGAACAAGTTTTAAAGCAAATTGCGGGGGCTAATATCCAACACGGTAATGGCCAAGAGTACTTACCCGCACTGCGATCGCCTGTACTTTCAGGTGCGGGCGCATGCGGCGGTATTTTAACCGCAGAAGATGGTATACCACTACGCGCGGCCGGCTTTTGTAATATCAATGAGCTATTTGAAGCGCATACAGAAATGGCTCAGCGTGTTGAGGTGTTAAAAGGCCCAGGTTCAGCCCTATACGGCTCCAATGCCGTGCACGGGGTTATTAATGTGATCACCCCTGATACCACTTATGATGAGGGTTTACTTGGTGTTGATTTGGGCTCATTTGGCTATAGTCGATTTAAATTACGCAGCGGGAAAGACTTGGGCAATCAAGGCATTGGAATTAATGCCAGCGTGACGCGTGATACGGGTTATCGTGATGATGAAAGTGTCGACCAAGAAAAGTTAAACTTGCGTCACCGCTACACCAACGACGAACTATCAATTACAACAGGGCTAAGCTATACCAATCTTGATCAAAAAACCGCAGGGTTTATCGAAGGCTTTGAAAGCTATAAAGATGATGAAATAGCTCAACAAAACTTTGACCCAGATGCCTTTAGAGAAGCACGCTCATTTAGGTTGTGGTCAAAAGCTCAGTGGCAAAGCGAGCAAGACACTCTTACTATTACGCCTTATGTGCGCAACCAGAGTATGACCTTTTTTAAACACTTTTTACCCGGCACACCACTTGAAGAAAACAGCCAAAATGGTGTTGGTATACAATCACTTTGGCAACATGCTTACTCTAACACTTTTACCTTAAACCTAGGCTTTGACAGTGAATACACACGTGCTGACTTTTTGCAGTATCAAGATCAGCCAACACAAGGATCTGACTTTTTAATCGCCACAGTGCCGCAAGGTAAGCATTACGATTACGATGTTAGCAGCACTTTACTTGCACCATTTGTAAGCCTAGAGTGGCAATGGCAAGCCCTTAGTGTCAACCTTGGCGCTCGGTTTGAGCGACTCAATTACGACTATACCAATAATATGTTAGCTGGTCGCACTGACGAAAATGGTAATGAATGTGGATTTGGTGGCTGTCGTTATTCGCGCCCGCCAAGTGGCGAGAATACCTTTACCAACACCTCACCAAAGCTTGGCCTTAGTTATAAATTAAGTACTAATAATTATTTATATGCAAACTTATCCAAAGGTTACCGTGCACCGCAAGCAGCCGAGCTGTATCAGTTGCAACGCGAGCAGCAAGTGGCAGAACTGGAGTCAGAAACCGCCGATAACCTAGAGTTTGGCTTTAAAGGTCAATACCAACAACTACATTATGTGTTCTCGGCTTACGCGATGAACAAAGAAAATGTCATCTTTCGCGACAGTGACTTTTTTACCATTAATGACGGGCAAACTCAGCACAGAGGTATTGAACTGGAGCTGGATTATCAGCTTACTGAAGCACTACAACTCGCTTTTGCTGCAAGCCATGCCGAGCACACCTACGACTATGACCAAGTTTTATCTGGGGTAAACATTAACGGCAAGGATATAGACACTGCACCGCGTAATATCGCCAACTTCCAAGCTAACTGGCAAGTTACTAATAACACCTTAGTTGCCATTGAGTGGCATCATGTCAGTGATTATTTTACCGACCCTGAAAACCTGCACAGCTACGACGGTCATGATCTAATTAATTTACGTGGGGCTTGGCAGCTAACTGAGCAGCTAAAGCTAACCGCGCGAATTAACAATCTAACCGATGCCGCTTATGCCGAGCGCGCCGACTACACCAGCTTTACCGGCGACCGCTATTTTCCAGGGCGACCACGTAATATAATGTTCTCAGCAAGTTACGCTTGGTAGCAACCACGCTTAAGTAGGTTCGCCAAATAGCGAACATAAGTCGGTTATCTTTTACTGTAATAGCTGCGTATATTGCTCAGTTAAGTGCACCTTGAGTTCGGGGTGCGCTGCTAATAATTCACTAAGCAGTGCTTTAGCGGCTGTGGTATTGCCATCAGCAATGAGTGTATCTATGCGCTTAAATGTATTTGCCACCTCTGCAGTGATGATTTCAAGCTCAAGTAACAACGCACTTTTCGCTGCCATGCTTGGTACTGCAAATTGCTTTCCAGCCATTTCTTCACTGCGTTGGCGCTGTTGGTTTTGTTTTAATTGCATCATTTTAGCTTGCTCTTGCGCTTCGCTTTGCATCATTTCCAATGAGGCTACCGGTGCTGCAGTAGGTTGTTCATCAGCTAAAATTTGCAGCTCATTCACTGTCTCTGACGGCCTAAGATGCTGTGCGGTATTTTGCACATATAAAACCGCAACTAACACCAGTGATGCCGCAGTGGATAATTGCCCATACCAAGTTTGATAAAAGCGCTTAGGTTTGTGAATTGGGGTAACTTTATTAGCTGCAACCTCATCAGCTGCGCGTTTTAGTATTTGCTCATCAAGTTGTGAGCTTGGTTGCTCCGTTGCACCACGTTTATAAAGTGAAGCAATATCATGACGGGTTAACTTATCGCTCATTGTTACTCTCCACTTTATGCTTAATGCAATGCTTTAACTTGGCTTGCGCGTAACGGATACGGCTTTTAATGTTTTCACTGGTCTGGGTAACTAATTCAGCAATTTCTTTAAGGGTAAAATCAGCTTCGTGTTTAAGTAAAAACGCTTCTTTTTGCTCACGTGATAATTGCGCTAAGCAGGCTTTTAATTGCGCGGCTTGCTGATCTTGCAGCAGCTTTTCAGCATCCAAATGAGTGTTATGATCTGCAAAGTAGTCAATGTCGAGATCTTGATTATCAGTATCTAGCCACTTACTTTGCGTGCCAGTGCGGCGGTAATGATCAATCAATTCATTATACGCAATGCGATACAACCAAGTAGTAAACTTGGCGCTCACTTGGTACTGGGAGCGCGCTTTTATTAGTTTGTTCCATACTTCTTGATAGAGCTCTTCAGCCATTTGTGGATTGGCGCACTGGCGTAAAAAATAACGATATAGGCTATTTTTATGACGCAGGTACAGCTGCGTAAAAGCCTGTACATCGCCTTGCCCGTAGTTCAGCATCAATTGCTCATCAGCGATATCTGTCATAATGTCCTTTACTCAAATCACCGTGCCGCTACTTAAATCACAATGCCGCAGCATTATTCACCAATTGCACAAATTCACTACGATAGCCAAACGTGTCTGCGCCTTTGTTAGCACTTGCCAGTTTAGCGCAATCTTCATACTGCCAGTCTCCCGTGTATTTTGCACCTTTTAATAACTGGGCAAACCCAGCAACCGCTGCAGCAAATTTAAAGTCTTGGCTGGCCTGTGATAAAGGCTGAATTTTATCACTGCTAATGGCTTGCGTAAGCAACTGGCTTTGCTCAGCATCTGGCTGTTTATAGCGTACTTTTACAAAGGCAAGTTCATTACTAGTTGCTAGGTTTTTGTGTTCTTTAGACTGGTAACGCAACTCATCAATTTGTTTATGCTCGGCGTTCGATAACGTTATTTCATACAGTGCAGTGACTGTATGCCCTGCCCCCAACTCAGCTGCATCGACTTTATCGTTATTAAAATCATCAGCCGCAAGCATGCGGTTTTGATAGCCAATTAAACGATACTCTGCGACCTGTTGAGGGTTAAACTCCACTTGAATTTTTACGTCTTTGGCAATAATTTGCATGGTGCTGCTAATTTCATCAACCAGTACTTTACGTGCTTCGTTAATGTTATCAATATAAGCATGTTGGCCATTGCCAATATTAGCGAGTTGCTCCATTAAGCCATCATTATAATTACCTTGGCCAAAACCAAGCGTGGTAAGTGCAACACCGGTTTTGCGTTTTGCAGCCACCAGCTCTTTTAGTTTATCAACTGATTGCATGCCTACATTAAAATCACCATCAGTGGCTAAAATCACTCGATTGATGCCGCCCTTTTTAAAGTTTTGCTGTGCTATTTGATACGCAAGCTCTATACCTTGCTCGCCATTAGTTGAACCGCCCGCTGCCAGTTTATCTAACGCGCCACTGATTGCGTGTTGATCATTGCCTTTAGTTGCAGGCAATACCACGCCTGCCGCACCGGCATACACCACGATAGCGACTGAATCATTTTCATCTAATTGTTTAGTTAACATGGTTAAACTGGTTTTTAATAAGGGGAGTTTATTTGCTGCGTTCATCGACCCCGATACATCTAACAAAAACACTAAATTCGCCGCTTTTAAATCTGCCTTTTCTATCTCAAAACCTTTAATGCCAATCTTTACTAGTTGCCGGTGTTCACTCCAAGGAGCTGTTGCAACTTCAGTGTGGACCTTAAATGGCGAGGTCATACTCGCAGGCGCACTGTAGTCATAATCAAAATAGTTAATAAAGGCTTCCTCGCGCACCGCATCATTAGGCGGTAACTTACCCATATTCAACATCCTACGGGTATTACTGTAACTGCCCGTGTCTACATCAATCGAGAACGTCGATACCGGCTCAGTGGCTGTTTGTTTAACTGGGTTTTGTTGGGATTTTAAATAATTTTCACGATCGTGTTCCGCAATTAGTACAGCATCATCTGCAGTTGGGTGAGGCATCGGCGGCATTAAGCTAATGCTGGCGTTTGTGTGCATCATCCCTTGCGGCATTGCTTCGTAACTTACAGCATGTAGCCGCTGTGTTTTTTGCATCTGCTCTTGTGCAACTAACACCTGTTCACTGCGGGCTTTACTTTGCGTAACTTCAACTTCATCTGCTTGCTCTTTTACTGAGCTTTGTGGTGCTGGCTTACAACCAGTTAAAACAACTAAAACGGCAAGACTTAGCACCGTAAGACTCATTTTTTTGTTATTGCCATAATCATGTAAAACGTTATTCATAAGTCACCTTTTTAAATCAAATTTGGATTACTACAGCTATAAACGGATGACTTTAAAAAGTGGGGTTAATTATTTTTTAATGCGCTAGTTTCTATTTAAATTGTTAAGAATAAGTTATTCAAAATTAAAGGCTAATGAGTAGTCAATTTAATATCAACACTATTACCCTTCGGGTATAATTAAATCACTTTCCATCAATTTGGTGATTTAGTTTTGTATTCTACCCCAACTAAGCGGACTGCTTTTTCTTCTATTATTCTCATTCTCGGCGTTTTCTTTATTGCTGTTAATTTACGTGCGCCAGTGACTGGTATCGCTCCTGTACTCGAGGAGATTATTGCCTCTTTTAGCTTGTCACCTTCTCAGGCTGGAATGTTGACTACCTTACCTTTAATAGCTTTTGCATTAGCTTCACCGCTGGCTAATTTACTTGCTAAAAAGCTCGGACTTGAAGTCGCCCTTTTTATTGCCCTAATACTTATTGGTGCGGGGCTGGCTTCTCGACTCATCACCAGCGTGCCTTTGTTGTATTTAGGCACCGCTATTATTGGTGTGGGTATCGCTATAGGTAACGTCCTACTTCCGAGCTTAATAAAGCGCGACTTCCCGCATAAAATCGCTGTGATGACCTCTGCCTATGTATTGGCGATGGCTATTTTTGGCGGTGCTTACTCTGCTATCGTACTACCACTCAGTGAGTGGCATAATTTGGGCTGGCAGCTAGCACTTGCAAGTTATGGTTTATTTACTTTACTCAGTATTACTCTTTGGTTGCCACAACTTAAATACCACACAATGCCAGTGAAAGACTTAACCCCACCTCCCGTACAAGCTAATGTATGGAAACAATCTCTCGCATGGCAAATTACTCTGCTATTGGGGCTTAATTCATTTTTCACTTATATTATGGTCGCATGGCTACCCAGTATTTTAATTGAAGGTGGCGTATCGCCCGTTAAAGCAGGCGCTATGCAAGGGGCATTTCAGGCGGCCTCAGCAATCCCTGGCATTGTATTGATCCCGTTATTAGCGAGATTAAAAGATCAACGAGTTTTAACCAGCTCACTCGCCCTAATTGGCGCACTGTGTTCATTTGGTTTGCTATTTATGCCTGAGTTAGCTTTGTTTTGGTCAATTACCTTAGGTTTTTGCTCAGGTGCCTGTTTTATTTTAGGTTTGTCGTTTGTCAGTTTACGTACGCATAATAGCCGCCAAGCAGCATCGCTTTCAGCCATGGCGCAGTGTATTGGTTATTTAATTGCAGCAACAGGACCGATGCTAGCAGGTGCTTTGCATGCTTACTTTAATAGCTGGGCATCTACTTTATGGTTATGTGCCATAGCAAGTTTAGGTTGTGCGCTATTCGGCTATCTAGGCGGTCGCAATATTACTTTAAAAAAAGGTGCTTAAGCCGACTTAGTAAAGTCTGCTTTTGAGATTGTTGAGGCTGTTGCTTAGCAGCCCACCTCTTTTTAGCCTCCTCCCTCTCTTCAAGACGTGCCTGCGCTAAATTTGCTTTAGCAGCAAAACGTAAGCGCTGTTCTGCACTTAATTCATTATCGAATGTAAATTGTGACTTCTTAACAATGCGGTTTGACTTTACTGAGCTACACATTAGCTGCCTCCCAAAATATCTCTTTTAAGTAGACAGCAAAACGACTAATTTTCTTTCAATTATTTACTCGGTGGAACTGTATCAAAACCCGTAATTGTATCTAGCTCCTTTAACCAAGCGGGACTTGAACGACACCATATTTGCGCTTTAGGTATTAGCTGTTCACGCTGCTCAACTGCCCCCATACGTAGGCCATACACTTTATCCCCTTCACCTACTGAAGTTGCGTATAACGACGTACCACAGTTGCCACAAAAACCCTGCGCACGTTTATTGCCGCTCTGTGCAATTTTTATATATTCTTTAGGTGCAGCAGCGGTAAAAGTTACTCCATTAGGCTGCGACATCACGACTGTACGAAAAGGCGCACTAGCCATGACTTGGCAATCTGTACAATGACAGTTTATTACTTTATTTTCATCTACCTCTGCAGTGTAAGTGACTTCCCCACAATGACAACGCCCGGTGATCTGCATAATAATCCTTAAAATAATTTATTTTTCAATGTTTAAAACTCTACGTTAAAAATTGCCAAAAACACAGTAATACTGAGTTTTTGCAACAAATAAATTAGACCGGATTAACGATTTTTATATTGCGTCTTACAGTGACTCCGCGAAACGGCGGGATCACGTAATTTAAGATGCTTAGTTACTCGACCAACATGGCGTTTGCGCCAAACCTTAAATGAGCCAGCCGATACATTATCACGCATAAAATTAACTAACTGAGAGTAGTTTAAACCATAAAGTTGTTCAATGGCCTCAAAAGGAGTACGGTCTTCCCATGCCATTTCAATAATTCTTGATGTATCACCACTATTAAATTGCATAATTCACCCAAAATATTGCTATACGTAATGGTTGTTTATTTAGGTCATTGCACATCAAAGTTAATATCAACGCGCCATGGCGGGGTTAATCGATTTTCACCCGCCCAATACAACTTAATTTGATTTCCTGATGGGTCTGTCAGTTTAGCTTCATGCCATAAATAGCGCTGCTCATTAATCTCAGTATCAAATTCAATACCTTTGGCTTTTAGTGATTCAACCCACCGTTTTAAATCATCGCTTTCAAAATATATAACGGCACCATTAATAAACTCATCATCTGTAAGTAGCAATGAAAACGTAGCTTTATTTGCACACTCGAAACGTGAATAGTGAGGACTTTTAACAATTTGTGTAAAGCCTAAAGTCAGATAAAACTGATTGGCTTTTTCGATGTCAGTGACAGGAAGAGTGATTTGATTAAGGTTCATAGTCGCTACCTAAATAGTAAATTAGATAACGACTTTAAAACCTTAACCAAACTTGAGGTCAATTAATAATTTCACATAAATATTAAGAGGCTTGATAGCGGTTTGCTTGTTTAATGCTAGCAAAATCATTAAAGCGAACACCGTGCTTTTTCATCACCTCAAGTGCCTTTTTACTGATCATCTGGCGTAAATAAAATGGCTGGTTCGGCACAAAGTGATGAATTGTATGGGTATGACCAAAGTTAAAGCAAAACAAATTAAACGGCGCAAATAAACGACTGGTTATTACGTGGGTTTGCTCCAGCATATTATTCACGCCGCCGTAGTAATGCATTGATGAAGTAACAAAGTTCAGCGAGCTTGAGCGCACAATATTAGGCACAATTAACACCACCATTAAAAACTCAAACACTGCCATCACATCTAACAGTAAAACAGGTGAGTTAGCTTCAAGTGGCATAAATAAATTCACTAAATGAAATACAATAACGCTGTATAGAACGGCAAAATACGCAGTAGTTACTGGGAACCCAGCATTAAATACTTTAAAAAAGCTAAAGCCTTTAATTTCTTTACTAAAACGCTTTGTGTTAATAAGTAAACCAAGCAAACCATCAATAATCACTAATGCGCGTAAAAATGGATTTTTAATGCCGTTACCGACTAAACGCTCCTCAAGATCTTGTTCAGTGCCCGAGGTTTTATGATGATGTAAATGCATCTTGCGGCGATACCATGGGCTAATAGTGTTTGGTCGCATCAACCATACTGTGAGCATCATAAAGTTATGTAAAAAAGGCTGATTACTAAAATATTGTTTATGAATAAGGTCATGCTCTAGTTCATGAGAAATTGACGCAGCTATGGCCGCTAAAATAATACATAACCAAGCGGGAATAACAGCAAAGTAATAAAGCGCACCAACGCCAATTAACGCTGCAAGAGAAAGTAAAAGAATCGCCATTCCTAACGTATTTTGATGGGCTAACAGCGGATGTTTTTGACGAAGCCTCGCCTCTTCGGCTTTAATCGCCTTCACAATAGCTTGAATATTTTCTTTGGCACTTAACGTGTTCATAAATAGCAACTGATAATCAAAGTTGCGCAGATCATACCCGAATAAATAAAAAGCTGCTATAGCGAGATTAGCGGTCAGCGGTCAGCGGTCAGCGGAAAAATCTAAATAGTTATTTATTGTAGGTCAGGTCTTATTTTGGCTTTTATGGTAAAAGGCAAGGTGCAAGACCAGACTCTGTAGAGTTTCACAAACTAATTTAAGCCTTCGAGTTCATCCTCATTTACTTCTCATTCCCTTCTCTTTGTGCAAAAGATCTTTAATTGAATTAATCACAAAGAGGTTAAGAGAAGTAACTATAAAAGTAATGGCTAGGTGTTTAGGTCTATTCGCAGCTCGCAGCCCGTGGCGTTGATAATCAATACAATGGTAAAGGCAGTTTTTCTGTGGGTGATAACACCTATCAGTGCCATGTAAGTCTAATCGATTAACCAAGCCTATAAATATCGGTACTGCCCTTCCCTAGTACCGATAACCTCCATTAATAGCCTCTATATCTGACCCCTTCAAGCAGTAAGTTATTTGCGTTAGTTTTCGTTAACGTTTAAAACTAACAAGTGACAAAAGTGACTTCTAGTGGTCTCTATGTGTATTATAGTGAAAAATTCATTAACTCGAGTTTGCAAATAACCATAATAATTATGAATAGATTGCAAAGGATCCTGCCTACAAAATGAAAACCAGTAAGCTAAGTATCAGATTATTATGGTATATCACTCCTCTGGTGATTTTACCGCTATTATTTTTAGGTGGTTTTACGCTTACCAATGTAACAAGCTCTACTCAAAAACAGGCTGAATTAATTGTTAGCCGCTTTGTAGAACAACAACAACAAAAAGTATTTAATTACATTGATTCATTTCACTCTACTACCAAGCTTTTATCCACCTCGCCGGTATTAAGTGACTTTTTAGCAGACGATCTTCGTGATAGTGGAAATTATACTCGTCGACTTGGTGCTTTAATGGATGTATTTGCCAGTTACTCCGAAGCTTACCCAGATATTATTAGTGTCAACTTAGTCTCTCCAAGCGGCAGAAGCAATGCTTACTACTCGAGTAACTTAAACACTGCACCGACCGAATACCCTTTTTTTTCACGGGTATTGCAGAGTAACTTACGTCAGCAACAGTTTATGGTGCAAAAGAGTGACGGCACCACCAGCCTTTACTTTATACAACGAATTTATAGTGCTGATTATTATTTAAAGCGCCCACAGCAGCTTGGCTTTATTATATTGCATGTTGAGCCATCAATTTTAAACAGCAGTATTTTAGAGTCACCCTATAACAATACACTGAACCTCTTGTTAACCGAAGACGGTAAGATCTTATTTAGCTCAGATTACGATAAACGAGGCCAGTACATCAGCGAGTATGAGCTCAAGCAAATTCACAACTTAGCCGATTTAGGCAAACTATCAACCATTGAGCTATCTAGCATAGATAAGATAGAGCGGATGATTTATGCCATACAAATGAGTGGCGGTTATTATTATGTTTCAACTATTCCTAAAGCGTTATTGTATCAGTCAGGAAAAGCTATCAGTTTGATTACTGCGTTGATAGTTATCATTTCTGTGATCACCCTGCCGATGCTGATTTTTATTGTTGTGCGTAACTTATTATTGAACCCAATTGAACTTTTAGGTGCAGCGAGTCATCGCGTTGGCGATGGTGATTTATCGGTCTATTTACCGGCCCATAATAATGATGAAGTGGGCGTTTTATTTAATGACTTTAATCACATGGTGAACCAAATACGGCACTACCAAGATGAGTTAGAAGAATACAAGCATCACCTTGAAGATAAAGTAGAAAGCCGTACTAAAGCACTCGAAACCATGAATAGCCAGCTAGAGTCAGCTATTGCACAAGCTGAACAAGCAAATCAGTTAAAAAGCCGCTTTTTAGCGAATATGAGCCATGAAATTCGTACACCGCTTACTGCAATCATGGGATTTACTGAACAATTAATTCACAGTAAAAAAGCTGCTAGTGATGAGTTACACTTAACCACCATTTTACGTAACTCCAAGCACTTACTCGAGCTTATTAATAATATTTTAGATTTATCGAAAATCGAAGCTGAAAAGTTAGCCGTTGAAAAAGAGCCACTTGATATAGTGCAACTGGTGCATGATATTGATTCGATCATTCGCCCTTTATCACAAGAAAAAAATCTAAAATGCGATATTAACTTTCATTTACCGTTACCAAAAATAATCAACTCAGATGCGACTCGGTTAAAACAAATTCTCATTAATATTGCCAGTAATGCAGTTAAATTTACTGAGCGAGGTTTACTCTCGTTAGATATAACCTTTGATACTGAATCGCAACTCATGGAGTTTGCTATCCAAGATAGTGGCATTGGCATGTCTGAGCACGAGATTGAACGAGTCTTCAAACCATTTGAACAAGCCGATACAACAACCACCCGACGTTTTGGCGGTACAGGACTGGGGCTATGTATTTCAAAAAACTTGGCGCAATTACTTGGCGGTGATGTATACGTAAAAAGCGCCCCCGGTGAAGGTAGCTGCTTTAGGGTAAAAATAGCCTCTAACTTAGAGACTAAAAACAATGAACCCACTCTGATGCTTACCGAGTTAAGTCAGTTAACCCCAGTGAAAGACGAGCAACTTTCATTTGCAGCCAATAGTTTTGATGCCAATATCTTAGTTGCTGAAGATAACCCTGATAACCAAGTATTAATTACGTTACTACTACAAACATGGGGCCTTGAACCTGATATTGCCAATAACGGGGCTGAAGCGGTAGAAATGGCTTTAGTGAACGATTATCAGGTCATTATCATGGACATGCAAATGCCGGTTATGGGTGGCTTAGAGGCAACACAAATGCTGCGTCATGCTGCCTACGATGGCCCTATCATTGCACTTACTGCCAATGTTATGAAACATGATGTAGATACATACCTTAATGCAGGGTGTAACGAGGCCTTAGCTAAGCCTATAGATAAAGATGCCCTTGAAAACGTATTAGTAAGGTACCTACATATTGAAAAAGACAGCCAAAATAAGTGGGATACGCTGCTTAATAGTGAAAAGTTCCAGCAGATAAACGAAAACTATCGCTCCAAGTTACCTGAACACTTAACGCAAGTTAATGAGTTATTTCATGCTGGTGAGTGGGAAGAGTTAAGAGCACTGGCGCATAATTTAAAAGGTAGCGCAGGATGCTTTGGTTTTACTAACATTCATCTAGCAGCGGCGGCACTTGAAGATAATTTACGTGGCCGCACAAACGATAAAAACCGTCGAGATTACTTAGCCTTGAGCTTAATTGAAGCAATAAAATACACCCAAAGCCAAGAGCCATTACCCAAATAATAAAGTCATCCCCATCAAAATGGCGTCTTCAAAGCCATTTTTATTAGGGCTGTCACTGGGGTAGTAGTTCTTGCGTACTGACATTTCGCTAAAGCCAGCAAGCTCATACAGTTTAATTGCACGTACGTTGGTTTCACGTACTTCTAAAAAGAGGTTTTCTGCATTATGTTGTTCACCAAAGGCAATAAACCGAGCGAGTAACTGCTTTGCGATACCTTGCCCCTGAAAATCTGGCGCAACGCAAATATCCATTAACGTAAAGTCAGGGCCTGCTTTTTCACCAATATAAAACCCCACCATTTGCTCATCGTTAAATGCAGCCAGATTAAAATACCGTCCTGCCAAACAAGATTGCATTGTGTTAACTGTCCACGGATGACTGTGACAGGCGCTCTCAATCCCCATTAACGCGTCAATTGAAGACTCAGTAACAGTTTTAAAGGTTATCACGTGTTTTACTCATCAGCGCCCACAGTGCGCGTTTATGCTCAGGTTTAAGTTGCGCTGAGGGTAAGCTCAACGTGTCGTTATGCCAGCTTATAGCATCAGCTTGAATCACATGATTAATTGTATGTGGCGCAACGGCTCGGTTTAAATCGGCTAACAACACAGCGTTAAGTTCAAGCGTGTTATTTTGCGACTCTACAACAGTTTTTTTTTCGGTTGACTGTTCAAGATGAATATCCGCACTAGCATGTTGAGCAGTATCACTGCGAAAGTGCTGGTTTAGTTCGAGGTTTTCTATACCAAATATAGCTGCGTAACGTGGATGCATAACAACTCAGTAGATTTAAACACTGGAACAATATAAGAAGTAATAAAAACGATGTAAAGAAGAAATGGCAGGGGCGGAGAGATTCGAACTCCCAACCGTCGGTTTTGGAGACCGCTGTTCTACCAATTGGAACTACGCCCCTGCAATGACGACGAATTATAGAGACCTTTCGCTAAAGGTAAAGAAAAAAATCACTTTTTTAGTTTGTTTGCTTTTTAAATGAGCAAAACGGCGAATTAGCATGCTAATCCGCCGTTTTAGAGTTCGTTAAGAAAATCTCTTACAGGGTTATTCGCTTTCCAAAAAAAGTGAAAATATAGATATATAACAATTTCTTACGTAAATTTAAGCTGATATTACTCCATACAATTAATTATCTGATTGATATCATCATTAATAAGTACCTCTAGACTTGCAGAAAATAAACCTCTGGGATATAGTTGCTACTAACAACATATAATGGTGACTTACAGATGAACTCAGAACTCAAACGTGCAGAGACACTTTATGAAGCTGTTAACCAGCTGATCCGCGTGCATCAGTTTCGTGATCGTGAAAGCATATGCTGTCACAACGTGTCGGTCGCCCAATGCTACGCACTGGAAACACTTGTGAAACTTGGCCCTTTAAGGCTTAAAAGCTTAGCAGATGAAATGTGTCTCGATAAAAGCACTGCAAGCCGCGTAGTTGATGCATTACTTCGCAAAGGCTATGCGCTCAAGACGTTAGATCCACTTGATCAGCGTGCAGTTCAGCTTTCACTGACTTCTGAAGGCCATGAGTTATACGCAACCATACGTAAAACCTTGATCGACGAAGAAGCATCAATGATAGCTGATATCTCTCCTGAGGTTGTTGATGCAGCTCTTGTGCTTTTAGGCAAACTGACCGTCGCAGCGCGAGCTCGACTAGGAACGTAAGATTTTTTTTAATTTAATTGTTGTTAGTACCAACATTATGGAGGTTTATTTATGACATACAACGTTGAAAACTTGCCCATTGCCGTCATTGGTGCCGGCCCTATTGGTTTAAGTGTAGCAGTAAATTTGATAGACAGAGGGTTCACGCCTATTGTTTTTGAAGCTGGTGATTGTGTCGCTTCAAACCTAAAAAAATGGGGCCATGTGCGTATGTTTTCCCCTTGGTCATACAATATGGACCCTGTTGCAGTTTCTCTTCTTAAAAAAAAGGGCTGGATCGAGCCTGTTCTAACCGAGTTTCCAACCGGAAACGAATTACTTGAGCACTATGTACTCCCTTTGGCGTCCCACGAAGCAATTGCTCCACACCTGCATTTAAATACTCGCGTTGAAAACGTCAGCCGTCAATATCACGATATTCTTCGAAATGAAGGCCGGAAAAACGCGCCTTTCATAGTACGTACCTCCAACTCTGAAGGTCAAAGCGATATTCTTGTTCAAGCTGTAATCGATGCGTCTGGCACATATCAAACACCCAACTGGCTTGGTGCTCACGGTATTCCCGCTCTTGGTGAACTTGCGGCTTCGCAATCTATTATCTACGGTGTGCCTGATATTTTAGGCCTTACCCGTAAACAATACGCCGGCCGGACTGTACTTGTCATCGGTGGCGGCCATTCAGCATTTAATGCATTGCAGGATTTAGTCAAACTTTCTGAACAATCTGATGGTATGCGTGTTTTATGGGGGATACGTGGTTCTTCCGTCAACAACATCGTTCGTTCACCTGAAAATGATGAGTTACAAGAACGCAGGCGACTTGAAATGCACATTCAAAAGCTACTAGATGAGGGGAAGATCGAAGTATTTACCAATATTGCCATTGAAAGCATTAATTATGAAAACGGTAAATTAATCTTACAAAACCGTTCAGGTCAATTGCCCCCTGTGGATCAGATAATTGCCGCAACAGGGTTTCGACCTGATCTGGGTTTAATATCTGAGCTGCGTACCTCTTTTGATCCTGCGACACAGAGTCCGGCAGCCCTTGGGCCACTTATTGATCCAAATATTCATACTTGCGGCTCGGTCCCAGAACATGGCTCAGATGAACTTTCACACCCCGAGAATGGCCTATATATAGTGGGAATCAAAAGCTACGGGCGTGCCCCGACATTTCTATTAAAAACTGGCTATAAACAGGTTAAATCTGTCACATCTGCTCTTGCGAGAAAAACAGAAAGTGACGCTCCTCCTACAGCAGATAGAGCCACTTGTGGTCTATTGGCGGCCAACCAAAACTGCTCTCAATAACAAGCCTCCCCTCTGATCTTAATACTTTACTAAGAGTCGCTTTAGTCAGAGGGTATTTAATCAATTACGTTGAGAAGGTGGAGTGAAGTGCAAAATTTAATTCAGCGTCACCCTCTATTTATTATTGTGCTTGCACAACTATGCGGCACTTCACTTTGGTTCTCTATAAATGGGGCTGGCTTGGCGCTTATACAAGATATTGGATTAAGCGAATCTGACCTTGGGTGGTTGACTCTAACCGTTCAGGTGGGTTTTATCACTGGCACGTTAATTATTGCCACAACAGGTCTAGCAGATAAATTACCTGCCAACCATATTTTTGCGATTTCCTGTCTAGTTGGCGCGATGGCTAATGCTAGTTTTGTTCTAGTAGCTGCTTATCAGCCATACGCTTTACTCTTAAGGTTTCTCACAGGTTTGTGTCTAGCTGGTATATACCCGTTAGGTATGAAGCTAGTAATTGGCTGGATACCTAACTATGTAGGATCAGCTCTAGCCTGGCTAGTAGGTATGTTAACGATGGGCACTGCTCTGCCTCATTTGTTGCGTGGCGCGACGCTGGGATTTCCTTGGGAGTGGACAATTCTGAGCGCGTCTGGGTTAGCATTGCTGGGCGGCACAGCTATATTCATTTTAGGTGATGGACCGCACCTGCCGCCTTCAAGCGGCAAAGCAAAGCTACGTGACGGTTTTGCAGCCATACGTGAACGGCGCCTACGCGCAGTTGCATTCGGCTATTTTGGGCACAGTTGGGAGCTTTATGCGCTTTGGACACTTATTCCATTTATGGTGACCCGCGAAATAATGCGCCTAGATGCTCAGAGTTATTCTGTTCCCTTAATGTCATTTGCCATCGTCGCGCTTGGCTTGTTGGGTTGTATCGGTGGAGGAGCGCTTAGTCGACGCATAGGCAGTCTAGCAGTAGCGCGTTTGGCTCTGGCGTCCTCCGGACTGATCTGCCTAATCTATCCGTTGGTTGCCTTTTGGCCGCCCGAAGTTATGCTTTTATTACTTGCAATCTGGGGGGTTACTGTAATCGCAGATTCCCCTCAGTTATCAGCTCTAATTGCCGAAACAGCTCCAAAAGAGCGAGTCGGTTCAATATTGGCCATTATAAATAGCATAGGTTTTGCTTTGACTATTCCGTCAATTGCATTGACAACAACTTTATGGCATTCGCAAGGAGTTTGGGTAGCATGGTGGCTGCTTCCTGGACCTGTGTTAGGACTTTGGGCAATGCACAAGTTACGTAGGCAAGAATAACATTCAAACTTTACCCTAGCTCACAAACAAAAGCCCAGCGAGAACGCTGGGCTTTAAGGTTTAGACTGTTATTGAAAATACTACTAGGTATTAGCTATCAGCACCTATCATTCCCACTCAATCGTTGCCGGTGGTTTACCTGAAATATCGTAAACAACACGAGAAATACCGTCGATTTCATTAATGATACGGTTTGAAACCACACCTAAGAACTCATACGGTAAATGCGACCAACGTGCAGTCATAAAGTCGATAGTTTCAACACAACGAAGTGAAACAACCCAATCGTACTTACGCGCATCGCCCATTACTCCAACCGATTTAACCGGTAGGAAAACAGTGAACGCTTGGCTCACTTTATGATAAAGCTCAGCTTTGTGTAGTTCTTCAATGAAGATTGCATCAGCACGGCGAAGTAAATCACAGTACTCTTTTTTGATTTCACCTAGTACACGAACACCTAAACCAGGCCCAGGGAACGGGTGACGGTAAAGCATGTCGTACGGTAAACCTAACTCTAAACCAATTTTACGTACTTCATCTTTAAATAATTCACGTAGAGGTTCAACTAAGCCCATTTTCATGTCATCTGGTAAGCCACCCACATTGTGGTGAGACTTGATCACATGTGCTTTACCTGTCGCTGATGCCGCTGATTCAATTACATCTGGGTAGATAGTACCTTGACCTAACCACTTCGCATTTTTAAGCTTTTTAGATTGCTCATCAAATACATTAATAAATGTGTGACCAATTGCTTTACGCTTATCTTCAGGGTCAGATTTACCAGCAAGATCCGCTAAGAATTGATCTTCAGCATCAACTTTAACAATGTTAAGGCCAAACTTGTTACCAAACATGTCCATAACTTGCTGACCTTCGTTTAAACGAAGTAAACCGTTATCAACAAATACACACGTTAGGCGATCGCCAATTGCGCGGTGAATAAGCATAGCTACAACCGATGAATCAACACCGCCTGATAGGCCTAAGATGACTTCGTCATCGCCAACAGTTTCTTTGATACGCTCAATTGCGTCATCAATGATTTTTGCTGGCGTCCACAGTTTTTCACAGCCACAAATATCAATCGCAAAACGTTCTAATAAACGCTGACCTTGATGCGTGTGTGTTACTTCTGGGTGGAACTGAACGCCATAAAAACGCTTTTCTTCGTTAGACATTGCCGCATGTGGGCAAGTAGATGTTTTAGCTGTGGTGGTGAATGTATCTGGAATTTCCATTACTTTATCACCATGGCTCATCCAAACGTCGAGTACGCCATTACCGCCATCAGTAATATGATCTTCAATAGCATCAAATAATGCACAATCACCTACTTTTTCAACTTGGGCGTAGCCAAACTCTTTTTTGTCAGAGCTGTGTACACGACCACCCAGTTGTGTTGCCATGGTTTGCATACCGTAGCAAATACCTAGCACTGGCACACCAGCATTAAATACATACTCAGGAGCTCGCGGGCTGTTTTCTAGGGTTGTTGACTCAGGGCCACCAGAAAGAATAATACCTTGAGGGTTGAATTCACGGATTTGCTCTTCCGTTACATCCCATGCCCACAGTTCACAGTAAACACCAATTTCTCGCACACGGCGGGCGATCAATTGCGTGTATTGCGAACCAAAGTCTAAAATAAGAATTCGTGAATCGTGAATGTCTTTGCTCATTGAGGGTCTCGTTAGTCAAGAACTGGCATTCAGGTAACCTGAATGACTATAAATAAAGGCCAGCAAATGCTGGCCCAGTAATTTCAATACGTTAGTTAGATTAGCCTAAGCGGTAGTTAGGCGCTTCTTTAGTGATCTGCACATCATGAACGTGCGACTCACCCATACCCGCTGAAGTAACGCGTACAAACTGTGGTTTCGTGTTTAGCTCATTTATTGTGGCACAACCGGTTAATCCCATTGCACTGCGCAGGCCGCCCACTTGTTGGTGAATGATGGTTGCGATTGGGCCTTTATAAGCCACTCGACCTTCAATCCCTTCAGGAACTAGCTTGTCAGCTTGATTTGATTTTTGGAAGTAACGATCTGATGAACCTTCTTTTTGGTCCATCGCACCTAAGCTGCCCATACCACGGTATGATTTGTAGTAACGACCTTGGTAAAGTTCAACTTCACCAGGTGCTTCTTCAGTACCCGCAAGCATAGAGCCAACCATGACACATGATGCACCAGCGACTAATGCTTTTACGATATCGCCTGAGAAACGAATACCACCATCGGCAATAACTGGAATGTCGCGACCTTTAAGGCCTTCAACAGCATCAGAAATAGCCGTGATTTGTGGTACACCACAACCTGTTACGATACGTGTAGTACAGATTGAGCCTGGGCCGATACCTACTTTAACTGCATCAACACCGGCATCAGCAAGGGCGATTGCACCTTCTGCTGTAGCCACGTTACCAGCAACAATTTGTAAATCAGGGAATGCTTGGCGTGTTGCCGCTACGCGGTCGATAACACCTTGAGAGTGGCCGTGTGAAGTATCAATAAGTAATACATCTACGCCTGCTTCAACTAATGCAGCAATACGCTCATCAGTCCCCGCACCAACACCAACAGCAGCACCTACACGTAGACGGCCTTGCTCGTCTTTACATGCATCTGGCTTGTCTTGTGCTTTTTGGTAATCTTTAACTGTGATCATGCCTTTTAGTTTAAAAGCGTCATCAACAACAAGAATTTTTTCGATACGGTGTTCGTGCATTAAGCCTAAAATTTCTTCGCGTGCCGCGCCTTCTTTAACGGTAACAAGCTTGTCTTTTTTAGTCATAACAGTTGAAACTGGTTGCTCAAGTTTCGTTTCGAAACGCATATCACGGCTGGTTACGATACCAACAAGGACATTATCAGCATCCGTTACCGGAAAGCCTGAAAAGCCTTTTTCTTCAGAAAGTGCAACTGCATCCGCAATGGTTAAATCCGCTGTAACGGTAACAGGGTAAGAAACAATGCCCGCTTCGTACGTTTTAACTTTACGTACGTTTTTAGCTTGTTCTTCAATTGTCATGTTTTTGTGGATAAAACCTAAACCGCCCTCTTGCGCTAGCGCAATCGCTAAGCGAGCTTCTGTAACAGTATCCATAGATGCTGAAACTAGCGGCAAGTTAAGATTGATACCACGCGTTAAGCGAGTTGAAATATTTGCCGTGTGTGGCAAAACAGTAGAATGACCTGGTACTAAAAGTACGTCATCAAAGGTAAGAGCTTCTTTAGCAATTCTAAGCATTTTGGCAACTTCTCACATGTGGATCTTGTATAAGGAATTGCGGCCAAATTTTATCAGCGTTATTGGCATGAGTAAATAAGATTTAGCAAATATTTATGATAAAATACCTCTATCAACGTTTTTAAGAGTCGTTTTATGGCCATAACCTCCCAACAGCAAACGATTTATACCGTATCTAGGCTAAATCGAGAAATAAGAACAGTGCTCGAGCAAGGATTTGCGTCGTTAATTTTAACGGGGGAGATCTCAAATTTTATAACTCCCGCATCAGGTCATTGGTACTTCACCCTAAAAGATGATCGCGCTCAAGTTAAAGCGGCGATGTGGCGGGGTAATAATCGTGGTCAACGCTATCGGCCAGAAAATGGTGCACAAGTGACGGTACGAGCACGGGTCTCTTTGTACGAACCTCGTGGCGACTACCAATTAATTATTGAGCATATGGAGGCCGCTGGTGAGGGTCAATTAAAACAAGAATTTGATGAATTAAAAATGCGTCTTGCGGCGCAAGGGTTATTTAGCTCTGCACATAAAAAGCCTTTACCTAATGTTGTTCATCGAGTGGGAGTGGTCACCTCTGCCACAGGAGCTGCAATTAAAGATATATTAACGGTACTCAAGCGCCGCGCACCACAACTTGAAGTCGTTATTTACCCCGCCATGGTGCAAGGTAAAGACGCACATTTACAGCTAATTGATAAAATAACTCTGGCAAATATTCGTAATGAAGTCGATGTACTTATAGTTGGCCGTGGCGGCGGCTCATTAGAAGATTTATGGTGCTTTAATCACGAGCTGCTTGCTCACGCTATTTTTGAAAGCGAACTGCCAATCATTAGTGCTGTCGGCCATGAGATAGACACCACAATCAGTGATTACGTTGCCGATATACGTGCAGCAACACCCAGTGCAGCCGCAGAGCTTGTTAGCCCAAATAGTGCTGAGTTAACAAACCAAGTTCAGCAAATGCTTAATCGTTTAGCGAATGCATTTAAACACCAAGTGGCGGATAAACGAAGGCTCGCGGTACAGTTAGAGCATAAACTCACTCTTTGCCACCCTCGCAACCAACTGACTCAGCAGGCACAACGCTTAGATGAGCTTATTCTTGCACTGCAAAATGCCATGCAGCAACGCCTTTATCAGCAAGAGCGCCGGTTAGCTAACTTAAAGCCTCGTTTGTTACAGCGCTCTCCCGATAGAAAGCTTTCGCAAGCGGATCATCAATTGCAGCAGCTGCAAGCGCGATTACAACAAGCAATGCAACAATGCCTTGGTAGCGCGAAAAACAACCTTGCTATGCAAGCAGGCAGATTAGACTCGGTCAGCCCGCTAAATGTGCTCGCGCGCGGGTATAGCATTACTAAATCAAAACAAGGTAAGGTGATTAAATCAGTCTCGAGTGTTAAATCGGGTGATGTGCTAATTACTGAACTGGCCGATGGCAGCATCGAATCTAAGGTTAACTAATTACTGCTCAGTGCTAAGTAACAATTTAAAATCATCGTCACTCGATGTAGAGGCGCTGGTTTTAAATTGTTGCCAAAAATCTTGCTTTACTAACCTATCGTTTAACTCTCGCCATTGAGTATGGTCAAACGCGTCATTATCCTCTGGCGCTACCAATTCAAACTTACACACTGATGTTTTACACTGTGCGCTAACAAGCTCTGGCGCAACGGTTAAATCAGCGGTTAATAAGAAATCTTTTAAAGCTGTTTCTGTACGATAAGCCCACTCTTCATTACGTGTTTGTTCTTCAAACTTATCAAGCAGTACTTGCTCAAAATCAGAAGGGGCTCGAAGCTGCTTTTGATAGTTTTTCACTGTGGCTTTTTGCACTGCGAGCGCTTGCTTTAACTCTTTCACTTGTTGCTGTAACTGCTCTTTAGAGTGTTCTGAGCCAAGGTCGCTATCTACAGGCTGTTTTTCTACTTTCACGCTGGGTAAAACGTCTATTTGAGCTATCTCAACAGATTCTCTAGATAATTTAGGGGGTGTTTGAATGGGCTCTACGTCAGTGTGTTGTTGAGTAGGTCTCGGGGCAGTTAGAAAAAAATAGCCTGAGGCTAATGTTACGCCCGCTATAAAAGCGAGCAATAAAGACCATAGACTATTTTTTATCATTTCGTTGTCATTCCTTTACTACGCTTTATAACATGTCACTTTTACAGCATAGCACTGGTGTGCGATTCGTTTTCAGGCTCGGCCTCTAAAAAGTTTTGATTCATGCTTTCTGCCGGACAGGGACAGTTTGGTTTACCCACAATTTTAGCAGGTACGCCGACAGCTGTCGTATGTGGCGGTACCGGGCTGAGTACAACTGAACCGGCACCTATTCTAGCGCCCTCGCCGACTTCGATATTACCGAGTACTTTTGCACCTGCGCCAATCAGCACACCCGCGCGAATTTTAGGGTGGCGATCGCCTTTTTCATTACCTGTACCACCTAAGGTAACTGACTGCAAAATTGATACATTATCTTCGATTACTGCGGTTTCACCAATCACTATGCCAGTTGCATGGTCAAACATAATACCATGACCGACTTTACAAGCAGGATGGATATCAACGCCAAATACTTCTGAGGTACGGCTTTGAATAAATCGCGCGAGCTCTTTACGGTTTTGACGCCAAAGGCAATGGGCGAGTCTATGAGCTTGAATGGCATGAAAACCCTTTAAGTTTAATATCACTGTTAAGTATGTATCGGCAGCAGGGTCTCTATCTTTAACCGCTTTGATATCATGGGCAACATGGGTGAGCATTCTATCGCAATCAACAAAAGCTTGATCAAACAATTCACGAATTGTAAAAGCCGATACAACTGCATCTGATAATTTATTAGCAACAATAAAGCTTAATGCCGAACCTAAACACTCATGATTAAGCACACATGAATACACATGACTTGCTAAAAGAGGTTCGCGAGTTACAACTTCATTCGCTTCAGTGCGAAGCTGTTGCCAAATTTCATGACGCATAGGACGGCCTTAAGTTAATACAAAATATGCTTTGTGCCAGTTTAACGGATTTCACCATAGATGTGTTAACCCTGTGATTATTTGTTCTGGTTATTAGTTATAACTAATCGCAAATAAAAATGCCCCAATTAATGGGGCACTTTAATTAGCTTAATTTATATCGCTTTTATTGAAACACTTTATCTACTGCAAGTACTTCAATGTTTTTCGAAGGAATTGCTAGTTTGTAATCAGCAATGACCTTATCTTCAGCAACCAGTTCAGCTGGTTTTTCTGAGTTATATACCATTGGCGATGTTTGCTCTGACGCTAGGCGCTGTTGCATATCTTTGCCATCACCAGTTATAAATACATACTGGATATCATCTGTTTGTAAGTTTTCTTTTATAACACGATTTACGTCAGCAAGGCTTAACTTTTCAAGCTGGCTCGTTACATACTTTACAAACGTGTCAGTGTTATAAAACTCGCTATCTAGCGCATAGCCCAATTGGCGATTTTGACTAGCGACCATTTGCGGCACAAAGTTGATTAAGAAGTTACGCGTTGCGTCAAAGTCTTTTTCTGTCATGCCATTTTTGATCAACTTATCAAGTTCAAATAGAGCCGTACGTGTTGCAAAGTGCGCGTCATTATTTGAGCGCAGTGGGCGTAGCCATACTTGAAATATCTGCTCAGAACGACCAAGGTTTGCATCTGGTTTTGTTTGGAACATACCACGCGGGAAATACTCAATATAAGCATAATCACCATAGTTCATGCCACGTGTTTGACGAATACGATTATACAGATAAGCGTTAGAACTACGGTGCTCACCAAAGTATGAACGTACTAGCCAAAGTGCTGTCCAGTCCTCACTGCTGCGAATCGTATCAATCGGGAAGCCAAATGAGACAGCGGTAGATTGTGCCGACTTTTCAACAATGGTTGCATGATGCCCTTTAAGTTCTGGCGCGTCAGGAATTGATAAGCGACTTTTCTCACCTTTAGGTAAATCACTTAAGTCATTGAGCATAGTTGCTTTAAGTGATTGTGGCACCGCGCCAATTAAACCAAGAGTAAGCTTAGCTTGGGTAAACTCTTTAGCATAAAATGCTTTCACATCATCAAGTGTGAGCGCTTCAAGATCAGATAAATCACCATAGTTATAGCTTTCATAAGGGTGACCTTGATACAGCTTGTGATAAAGAACTTCTTTACCTAGCTCTTCATCATTAGATGCTTTAAGGCCCGATTTAATACCATCAATTACCTCTTTCTTTACTCGTTTAAAGTCATCTTCTCTGAAGCCTGGATTAAGTAACTGCTTACTAACTAGCGCATACCACTGAGCTGCATTATCTTTATGCACACGCCCTTGTAACGAGATCATTTCTTTATCTAACTGATAACCAAAGCTGCCCGCTAATGGATAAAGTGCTTTTTTGATATCATTGTAACTCTTAGATTCTGAGCCACCTTGAGCCAGCATTGCAGCTGTAAGTGCTGCTACGCCCTTTTGACCTTTAGGATCAGCGGCCGCACCGGTATGGAATAACCAATTAACATCAATCAGCGGTGAGCTATTAGTTTTATCTAGTATATTAAAATGACGCTCTTTGACCGTTTGTTTACTCGCAACAAGCGTATTTAAATCAACTTCTTGCTCAAAGCCTGCTACTTTATCAAGCGACGACATAGTCACCGTAGTACGACTGCTATCAACAAAATACTTATTAGCAATGTCTTGAATATCTTTTGCGGTGATGCTGTCTGCCGTGGCATATAATTGATTAACGACCTCAGGATCACGCTCAAAATGCATGTAGCTTGCAAGGGTTGAAGCAATTGCTTGGGATGAATCTAAGCCATTAATAAAGCTATACTTTAAGTTTGATTTTAAATCAGCTAATTTTTGACTATCCACAAGCTCCGTACGCGCTTTTGCATAAGTGCTATTGATTGCATCACGTGCTTTGGCTAAATCCTCTTCGTTTTCTACTTTTACAAATACATGAAGCAGGCCAGGATCTTTAGTGTCTGGGTTGTAGGTAAACATTTGGCTGGCAATTTGTTTATCAACCACTAGCTCTTGATACAACTCAGAGTTATTTGAAAAATAAAGCTGCGACAGCAAATCAAGCGCGGCACGGTCTTTTTTCTCAGGCTCCCAAGCTGCGCCCTTGTATGACACTAGCAACCAATGCCCTGGTAAGCCTTCATTTTGTTCATGCACGTACTTAGCAGCTTGTTGTTTTGGTTCTGTTGGAATGTCAGCAACATAGTTGCCTTTTTGCCACTTACCCCAATGCTTCTTAACCATAGCCATGGTTTCTTGTGGGTCAACATCACCTACAATCACAAGCGATACATATTCAGGCTTATAGAATTTGTCAAAAAACTCTTTGCCGTACGCCATTTGATCTGGCATAGCTTCAATGTCTTCAAAAAAGCCCATAGTGGTGTGTTTATATGTGTGCTTGTCAAAAGCTTCATTACGCACAGCTGAAAGTAACTTACGAATTGGGCTAGCATTATTTTTAAGGTATTCACCTTTTACTGTTAGCGCTTCAGTACGAAACTGCTCTTCTGAATACTTTAAGTTTTGAAAAATATCAGCTTCAATCTCAAGTACTTTATCAAGGTGTTGCTTGGAAAAATTTAAGTGATAATTAGTGTAGTCGTTAGTGGTATATGCGCGGTTATCTACCCCTGAGTTTTTCAAGATATCTGAATAGACATCCTGCGGGAACTTTTCTGAACCTTTAAACATCATGTGTTCAAAAAAATGAGCAAAGCCGGTTTTACCCTCTTCAACTTCATTTCTAGATCCAACAGATACTGGGATTTGCAATGAAACTACATCTGGGTAGTCGGTTTTAACCACCATTACACGTAAACCGTTATCAAGCTCCTCGAGTACATAGTCTTGTGAGAACACACGACTATCGGCGCTTGCTACAGAGTTTTGTTCTATTTCCACGTCTTTAATCGTGGTTGTACTTTTATTGCTAACACAGCCGCTCAATGCAAGCGTTACTGCGAGGCTTGTCGCTAATAGTTTAAATTTCATTGTTATCCCTTGTTAGTTGAATATTTTTTTAGTTATAAAATTTTTTACATTAATGATTATGCAATAAAACGAACCAATATAAGACCCCAAAGCCAATGATTTATGTAAACAGTTGTGTATTTTCCGTACCTAAAAACCAAATGAACATGAAGTAAATTCATATAGATTGAGAAAGTTTCAATAAAAAAATCTATCTAGACGTCTAAATGGCTGCTATATTACTAAGCATAGAACGTTAATTGGCTGGAATGAGGATTATGGCTTTATCATTACAAGAGAAAATTGAAGACACCAATCAGGGTGTTTACTTAATTGGCACCACACCACCGCGTATTGGTACCGATAAAGCCCAATTAGAAACCATTGCACAAAAGCTGTTAGGCCGCTTACACGAAATTGAATATGATGGCGTTGTAATCTACGACATCCAAGACGAAAGTAGCCGTACCGCCAAGCCTCGCCCTTTTCCATTTAAGCAAACCGTTGATCCTCGTGAATACAGCCGCTTGTTACGTCAATTATCACGCCAAGATGTAATCACCTATAAGAGTGTTGCCCAGCGCGGTGAAGCTGAATTTAACCAGTGGCTTGACGAAACTAAAAATGATTTTGATCTAAAAAACTTGGTACTCGTTGGTAGTCCCTCATCAGATGGCGATATCAAACTAAGCTTACCAAATGCATACAAAACGCTTGCTAAGCAAGCCGATGATTTCTTTTTAGGTGGCGTAACTATCGCTGAGCGCCATGCTAGCAAGCGTAACGAACATGAGCGTCTACTTGAGAAAACCGCACAGGGCTGTCAGTTTTTTATATCGCAAGCCGTTTACAATGCACAAGATACCATTGATTTGATCACCAGCTATGCGCGAAGCTGCAAAGCACAAGGCATTAAGCCTAATCGTATCATCTTAACGTTCACTCCGTGTGGCAGTGAAAAAACACTTGAGTTTATGCAGTGGCTAGGTATTTCAGTGCCTGAGGCAACCAAATGGCGCATGCTTGACTCTGAAAAGCCATTGAGCGAATCAGTGCGTATTTGCCGTGAAAACCTAGATCTTATTTTGCAAAGCTGCGCCCATTTAGATGTGCCTCTGGGTTTAAACATTGAAAGTTTAACCAACCGTAAAGAAGAGATTGATGCATCAATTAACCTTTATCGTTTATTAAAAGCGACAATGGAATTGAATCTAGCTGAGAAGCAAATAGCTTAAGTTCGGGCTTCGGGCTTCGGGCTTCGGGCTTCGGGCTTCGGGCTTCGGGCAATGATGATAAGCGACATAGAATAAGCCAGCTAAAGTATTTAGTTTCGTTTCCTTCTCTTTGTGCAACAAACTTAGTGAATTATTCACAAAGAGGTTAAGAAACGCTGCACTTAAGAGTAATACAGATTCTAATCCCGACTTGCTATAGCATGTGGTATCACCAGCCCCAAAGTTGCCGCTTGGAAGCAAGGGCCCTTGTAGAATTGATAGGAATGAATTTGTTTTGGCAGGATAAGTCAGGCTTGTAGTGGGCCATAACAGTTTACCGTGGGTGAATAATATCTATTAGATCACAGTCACCCAGTGGATTCAAGGTTAAAAAGCGAACAATCCAAATTAGGAAGTTAAGTCCCTAAAAAGGGTAACCCCACAGCCTCAACGCCTGTAGAACAGGACGTGCTTTAAGTTGATGGAGCGAAGCGGAAGCAGCTTAAAACCGTTCCTGTTACTATTTTTGTTAGGCATCTGTATCGCAACCAAGTACAGGCTTAGACCAAGTCATTGACTGTAACTCAACCGACACCCATGCAGTGTTATTTCTTTTTAACTTTGGAAAGCTATATTCATACTGTGCTGCGCCCCCCCTATCCGCAACCAAAACAACTGACTCTATAGTTTTGGATTGATTTTTAGGTACATCTTTTGAATCGAAGCTAAGAGTAAATTCTACTTCCGGCCAGACACCACCGCTAGGGTGAACAAACTCTACAAGAATATGTGTTGCACCACTGCCAGATTGTGTTAGCACTACATTTGGCGATGGAATCCAGTCTGGTCTTAATCCTGAAGAATACTCCTCCCTAACTTTACGCAACGAATATTCGCATCCCATATCAGCTTCAATTTCGCCGATACATCCCCAGCAATCGCCACCACAATCAGTAGACAGAGGATCGTTTTCACAATCCAAAATACGTCTACAAATATTACACGTCTCAGAGGGAGGATTCATGACTCGGTTTCCTAACGTCTTAGTATTTATACGTTACGTTGTTTGTATCGTATAAATACCTTGTTGAACGAAGCATGCTCCTCACTCAACGTTTTTATTGGTATGTTTAATGCTATAGGAATTCTCTTTTTTAGGGAAGTTGTCGATTGCAGTTTTATTGGACACCCTTTTACTACTAAACGGGTTAATTACTGTTTATTAATTATATTTCTACGTTCTTTTATATCGCTTCTGCCTGCTTATTGTCTTCTGTCATCCTTTTTATTTATTTTAGGCAACACCGCATCTAAGCTGATCCTCTGTCACACCAACTTAGTTAACGAGTTACTTTTAACGGTTCGACTTACTATTAACCACTATTCATTATTATGCCTCCCTTCGCTAGGCCGTCGATTTTTGCATCCTTTACACAGAGGCTTTTCATTATCAACTGCCCTTGCTTACATGATGGGCACGGCCAATTAACTCTCATCGCACCTGTTGTATCTGACTTTCCCTTATTTTAGTCTCATGCTTGTCTGTTTGTGCGCTGATAATACCCCGTTTTTTGCTCTACACGCACTGGCTAAAAACCCGTAGTGCCGTATTCGCATAAACCCACTTGGGAGCACATGCAGTAAATAGCACCTAATAAATTCTATGCCCGTTAATGTCATTCGCTTTATTTTGCTGTCTCGGTAGTCTTTATAACTAAACGTGACATCATCTTTTGTTACTTGCTTAAGCCGTCCTTCATGCAACATGCCTTTACGTGTGTAGCGTCCAAGGTATTTCAACACTGTTTCCGGTTCGGTCAAATTCACTTTGCTGTGTACACACCATGATTTTTTCATGAGCAATTCGCTTTGAGGTATCGTTAGTTTATGTGCCCTAATGGCTGCTAGCATTTTTGCTTTAAACACGGTTGCTAAGGCTTTTACTGCAAATAAATACGGCTTTTTAACACCGCGCCACTCACCTGACGATGTTAATACGCCACCTGGTATTAAACAGTGCAAATGAATATGTTGAGTAAGGCTTTGCCCCCATGTATGTAAGACCGCAGTCATTCCTAACGTGCCTTGTAGCTGTTTTTTACGCTGTGCAAACTGGCTAAGGGTTTGCCATACAGCACTAAATAAACAACTGTAAATTTCACGCGGGTATTGCTTTACTAACCCATTAAGCTCATGAGGAAGTGTAAATACCAGATGAAAATAAGGCGCATTGATAACGTCTTTACTTTGTTGTTCACTCCATTGCTCGCTAACATGCCCTTGGCACTGCGGACAGTGTCTATCTCTACATGCGCAGTACACTGTTTTATTATGCTCGCAGCGATCACACTGCCATTGCTGAGCGCCTAACTTTACGGTTCGACAGTCCTGTATATGCTGACACACTCGCTGTTGTTGATAGGTTAATGCATGGACTTTTTTATAGTGACTGAGGTGTTGCGCTAAGACATCCGCGACATGATGCATTGTTGCCATCTTAATCCTCCTCCCACGCAGCCATTAAATCATGGCTACTATGTGCCATCTCTGGCAACCAATGCAAATAACGCTCTGTCGTACGAATACTCGTATGTCCGAGCTGTTTTTGTAACTGATGAAGCGGCATACCAGCTTCAATTTGATGCGTAGCATAAGCATGGCGCAAGCTATGCGCGGATACATTTTTTGTAATTTCAGCACGCGTTACTGCACGTTTTAACCCACGACTAAACGTTTTTGCATCAATCGCTTTTTCTTTATCCCAGTTGGTACAAAACAGTATACTGCCAAGGGAAAAGCCTGCTATGTAAGCGTTTAACCGCCTTGCTGCACTTCTAGGTAATATGACACGACGGTCTTTATTGCCTTTTCCTGCTCTAACCCATAGGCAATCTTGGCTAAATTCAATATCAACAACCCGTAAATTCAGTAATTCACTTATTCTGAGCCCACACCCATAGCAAATACAAAGCATGACTTTTTGTTGTGCAGATACCGTATTCAAGAACAGACGATGAACCTCATCTCGTGTTAATAATATCGGTATTGTGTGTGCCTTTTTAGGCAATACGATATCAATGCTGAATGAGCGCTGTAGTACATATTTATATAAAAAATTAACGGCATTGAGTTTTACTGCAATCGTTGCACGCGACAAGTGCTGTGTTAGATTTACATATCTAAAATACGCCTCAAGCTCTTCCTTATTAATTAAGTCAGGCGATTTATCGTAGTAATTAGCTAACTGAGCAAGTGCATTTATATAAGATTCTTCAGTACGTGGTGAGTAGCCTCTTAAACGGATCTCGTCTATGACGCGTTGTCTTAATGGGGTCATTGGTTTTCTCCGGTGAATAGGGGGAAGTCCCAATGACAAGTGTGGCAATTATGCTGGAGGTTGCTAGCTCCGCGTAGCGGCTTTGTTCAACAGCTTATTGAACACCGTTTTGGTGGTTTATAACACACCAAAACGTTGTATATTACATACCCTGATAATTTCACCAATAATTACCTTTGTAAACAAGTAATTAAAACAGCTAGAAATTAAGCATGTTATTTTGCCCCAAAACGGCGTTTAATAATGTTATTGGACAAAATTAGTTTTCTACTCAAAACACAGGAATAAGTTTAATTTTTTCAGTGTCTGGTTATTGCTCTTAGCTGGCTGTCTGGTGAGGTCTTTAAGGTTTTTTGGCTACCTTAAACGCTTGTTTTACGCTATACATATCTTTATCTGCAGTATCTAGTAATGCTTCGAACGACTCTTTTTCTGAAGAGCTAAAACTACGTCCTATACTCAAGGTTAAATTTGGTAGGTTTTTATCTGCAAGCTCTGCGTGGTAAGCATTTATTATTTTATCTATTACATTATTAATTAATAACCTGTCAGAAATCTGAATCAACGCAACAAACTCATCCCCGCCTAAACGACCAATAATATCAGCATCACGCAAACGCGATTTTAGTGTTTTGGCGAGTGCCATTAAGGCTTGATCACCTATTTCATGGCCATAGTTGTCATTTAATCTTTTGAAATCATTTATATCAATGAATAAGCAACAGACATCAAAGCCTAATCGGCCTGATAAACTGAGCTTTTGCTGGGCAAGTAAGTTCAGAGCACGGCGATTATAAATATTAGTGAGTGGATCTAACATCGCGATTTCGCGCATTTGCACAAAACTGTTTATTAATGCTAAATCATCTTCAATCATGTCTCTGAGTTGTTTGATTAATTCCAAGTAATTGCGCTGATAATCCGTTTGTTCAAAGTCCATGACACAAAAAGTGCCAAACACTTCACCATCAGACCAATGTATCGGCAAACCTAGGTATGATTCAAACCCATCTTGCGTCACCTCTGGGTTGTCTAACCACATATCATCTTTACTTGCATGATTAACATATAAAGCTTGGTTGTCTTGCACCACTTTTTTACAAAAAATATTTGTATCAAGTGGCACGACCTCCCCTGCTTTATACGGGTTTTCTCGCTGTTCGCTGGCAACTACAATTCGGTAACCAGCGTCAGTGGCTTGAACAACGAATCCTGCTGGAGCTGAAAATAACTCAGTCATTAAATCGACTGTCTTTTGCCATTTCTGTAAAGATATTTGACTGTCTTTTCCTGAGAACACCCATTGATTAGTTTTAAACATACTACTTACTCAAGCTAGTTGCAGAGCTTTAAGTATAAGAAACTTATCGGCGTCGGTTTGAACTTTTTTTACCTAAAATTCGCTTTTTATCCCGATCTTTTCGCGATTTATTCGTATTTTTTCGATTATCTTTAGGCTTTTTGTTTGGATCAGGCTCATAGCCGGCCAACCACTGCGGAGTAAGGCGGGTATCTAATAATACTTCGATTTCTTCAAGTAACCATTGTTCATCCAAGCTCACGAGCGACATAGCAAGGCCTTGCTCGCCTGCACGGCCTGTACGACCAATGCGATGTACGTAATCTTCCGCTATATACGGCAACTCAAAGTTAATAACATATTTTAGCGATACAATATCTAAACCTCGTGCTGCCACATCCGTAGCCACTAATACTCGAGTTGTACCTTCTTTAAAGTTCTGTAATGCTCTATCTCGTGCGCCTTGAGATTTATCACCATGGATAGATTCTGTTTTCAGGCCATCTTTGCACATTTCTTTAGCGAGTTTGTCAGCCATTTGTTTAGTGCGTGTGAAAATAAGCACTTGGCGCCAATTTTTCATACCAATCATATGAGAAACGAGTTCACGTTTACGATCTTCATCAACGGCGTAAATCACTTGTTCGACTTCAACTGCGGCGGAATTACGCTTATCAACTTCTACCAGTTTCGGATCTTTAAGTAGCTTTTTACTAAGCTCAAACACGCTGTCATCAAAGGTGGCTGAAAATAGTAAGGTCTGACGCTCACTTGGCACATGGCGCAAAATACGTTTAATTTCATCGATAAAGCCCATGTCTAGCATACGATCTGCTTCATCAAATACCAATGAATCGACCGAGCTTAAAGTAATACTGCCTTTAATTATGTGATCAAGTAAGCGACCTGGTGTAGCAACCACTACTTGCGCATCTTTCATTGCTTTTACTTGAGGCCCAATACTGGCACCACCATAAGCAAGAGCGCCTTTAATATTTGAACCTTGAGCATATTTTTCAAAACTTGCAAACACTTGCTGAGCAAGCTCTCGAGTAGGCGTCAAAATGAGTACACGTGCAGTGCCTTGCTCGTCTTTTTTCTCGCTCGTTAATAGCTTGTGTAGTAAAGGCAGTACAAACGCTGCTGTTTTACCTGTGCCTGTTTGCGCACTACCCATAACATCGTCACCAGCTAAGATCAGTGGTATCGTTTGTAACTGAATTGCAGTGGGTGCGTGGTATTGATTTTGCTCAAGAGCAGTTAATAATACTGGATGAAGATTAAGTTCTTTAAAACTAGCAGCAGACATGGTGTTGACTTGAAATAACGAATAATAACGCTATTGTACGCACAAAACATGTAACAAAAAAGGCGCTTTCGCGCCTTCATTCAAACCTAAACCCTTTATTTATTAGGCTACAGGTTTAAGTGTTTCTTTACGCTGGTTATAAAACGTAATTAAGTCGTCGACAGTTTCTTGGCAATACTCACGAATACCAGACACTAGCATATGCTTTTCACCCGAGCCGACCTTCTTGCCATTCTCAAGTAAATTAAAACGTAAGGTGATTTTGCCGCGCTTACCCGTATACTCAAAATCGGGTTCAGCAAATTCAAGTGTTGGCGCAGTAATAGCAAGGTTATCTAAATTGATAAGCATTGACTCGTAAATCACCATAGGACGAGATGGATTAATCATTACATCTTGCTTGCCCATTAAAGGAATAATTACATGTGGGAAGGTAGTGCCTGAGAATTCAACGTAATTTTTAATTAGGCTGTCAGTCAATGTTTGGCAAGTACTGTTTTCACCTTCGCGCTTAACGCGAAGCATCACTTTCTCACCACTGGTTATAGCAAATTCTTCTCCGCCTTCTGGAAAATTTAGTTTGGTATTTTCATCGACCATGCCAGCAAAGGTAAATTCCATTTTTTTGCTGATGCCATATCGACTTAGGACCAATGCAAACAGCAAATCCCCTGGTACGCAAAACCTCTTTGCATCTTTATCATGAAGAGGGTTGTAATCATCGGCTACGCACTTTGCAAAGCGACACCCTTGTTCACGGGAAATAGAAATATGATCAGCATGCTGCTGATAAAAAGGACTTAACATAGTTTGTTCACTGCTTTAACTGCTTATAACCTGACTATTCTACCAGATTAAATAATAATAGAGGTCGAATCTGTTAACTTTTTGTTTATGAATAAATTGATGAGAGAGTATGTAACGCCCACATAACACACCAAAGAAATAAACTATACATTTTACTACACAGCCAAAACGATGCTTTTTATTATCGCGCGTAACCAAACTCACTCCATACGAAATTAGAGTGGCTGCACTTTTCTACAGGCTAAAAAAGCCCTTGCTAAAAAGCAAGGGCTATCAAAAGTGGTACCAGCGGGCGGGCTTTAACTCGTTGCTGTGCCACTCCAAGTGGCGCTCGAGTCCGCATTTCACTTTTCTACAAGCATAAAAAAGCCCCGACCAATTTGGTCAGGGCTATCAAAAGTGGTACCAGCGGGCGGGCTTTAACTCGTTACTGTGCCACTCCAAGTGGCGCTCGAGTCCGCATTTCACTTTTCTACAGGCATAAAAAAACCCTTGCTAAAAAGCAAGGGCTATCAAAAGTGGTACCAGCGGGCGGGCTTTAACTCGTTGCTGTGCCACTCCAAGTGGCGCTTGAGTCTGCATTTCACTTTTCTACAAGCATAAAAAAGCCCCGACTAATTTGGTCAGGGCTATCAAAAGTGGTACCAGCGGGCGGACTTTAACTCGTAGCTGTGCCACTCCAAGTGGCGCTCGAGTCCGCATTTCACTTTTCTGCAGGCATAAAAAAACCCTTGCTAAAAAGCAAGGGCTATCAAAAGTGGTACCAGCGGGCGGACTCGAACCGCCACTCCTTTCGGAAGGGGATTTTGAATCCCCCATGTCTACCAATTTCATCACGCTGGCATCATTTTTCTTTAACCTTCTAAACAAGAGAAGATAAAGAAAAACCACTTTAGAGCTAAGACTTATAAAGCTGCCTTCGTCTCTATGCCAAGCATTATACAAACAATAAGGTTAGCAGCAAGCTGTTTTTTACAATTCGATGATCAACAGCTTAACAATTGAGCAACCATTAACATTGTGTCGTTTTTCGATCCTAGTATTTGTCACTCTATTTGCTAAACTAGCGCGCATATTAACTTTATGAGTGTGTTTATGTCTGTTGAGTTTCCACGGGCGGGCTTTTGGCGTCGCTTTGCTTCTTTGATTTACGACTCTTTAGTCGTCATATCGCTATCTATGCTAACGGCTATTTTATACTTTGCTGCGATTCAAGCCTTAGTTGCACTCGGCGTTATAGTACAAACGCAAGGCCAGGACCCTGCTGGGTTTATAGACAACTCCCCTTTACTATACGGTATTCGTAGTGTTTTATTTGTTGGAGTGAACATTGTGTTTTTTGCTTACTTTTGGACTAAAAGTGGGCAAACAATTGGCATGCGCGCTTGGCGTTTAAAAGTACAAACACGTGAAGGTCACTTAATCAGTTGGCCTCAAGCTATAATTCGCTGTTTAGCTGCGTTGCTTGGCCTGGGTAATTTAGTGGTGCTAGTTGATTTTAAAAATAAGCGCGCTTTACAAGATTATATTTCTAAAACGGATGTCGTTGCACTGACTAAGGAAGAGAATAAGCGTATCTATCGCTCTTTAGATTAGGGGTTAAACTTGCTAGGAACAACTCAATTCCTAGCAAGTTTCAAAACAACTATATTCGTTTGTTCAGTAAGTAGGTAGCAAAACCTATAAACAAAATACTCGGCACAGTCGCCCCAATAACAGCTGGAATTTGATACACCATCACCACTGGACCAAATATTTCGTTGGTTAAGTGAAACACTATTCCGGTTACCACCCCCATTACTATGCGAGCTCCCATAGTCACCGTACGCAGCGGACCAAAGATAAACGACAACGCAACCAGTAACATAACGGCTATAGAGACTGGCTGCATAATTTTACGCCATAACGCCAGTTCATAAGTACTTGTGTCTTGCTCATTTTGCTTAAGGTAGCCTAAATATGACCACAATCCTGTGAATGACAACGCTTCGGGCTTAACTGAAACCACGCCAAGCTTTTCAGCAGTAAGTTGTGATTCATAGAGTTCTTCGTCTTGCTTTTGGGTGCTAATTTGCTCTTCGCTTAGCTGCACCTTGCTAACATCTCGAAGTAGCCAACCTTCGCTTCGACTCACAGCTTCACGTGCTTTTGTTATCTGTGTCAGCTGCAAAGATTTATCAAAATGATACATATTAACGCCATGCAAAACACCATTTTGATCAACATCTTCAATGTTTATAAAGTTACTACCGTCTTTTGCCCACACACCTTGTTGGGCGTTAAAAACATCTCCACCATAAATTGCTTGGTTTCGCATTTCTTTGGCTTTTTGTTGCGCTTCAGGTGCGCCCCACTCGCCAAGTGCCATCATACAAACAGCCATGAATATTGCGGTTTTCATTACCGATATAATAATCTGTAAACGCGACATACCTGCCGCCTGCATTACCACCAACTCACTGTTTGAAGCAAGCGCACCTAAACCTGTTAAGCCACCAATTAATGCAGCCATAGGAAAGAAAATAACTAAGTCGCCAGGCATGCTATACAGGGTATAAAGCAACGCAGTGGCAATATCATAACTACCACGACCAACCGACTTAAGCTGTTCGATAAATTTAATCAGGGTACTAATACCCACGAGGACCATTAAGGCAAAACCAGTTGTTTGTAAAATACTACGGCCTAAGTACCAGTCGAGAGTTTTCATCATGCGCTTATCTCCCGCTTAGTTACAATCGCCTTAAGCCACGCACCAACAGGTCGGCCTTTGATAATCAAAAAGCCACCTATAAATAATGCCGTAAAATGAATCCACCATAAGCCAATTGACGGTGGGATTTTGCCATCTTCAACGGCAAATTTAGCCGCGTTCAGTAAAATGAAATAACCTAAATATAAACTGATTGCAGGTACTAGCTTCGCAAACTTACCTTGTCGCGGATTAACCACACTCAAAGGCACAGCCAATAGTGTAAGGAGCGGAATAGATAATGGAATGGCTAAACGCCATTGCCACTGCGCTATGGCTTCAGACGAATTCATTGCCATTAAATCCATCGTGGGTACTGCTTCAAGTTTACGCCGTTGATGCTCTATTTCTTGCTCACGTATTTGTACGCTGTAGCCATCAAACTCAGTTAAATTAAGCGCAGGTGTTGTACCATCCGTTTCGTAACGTTTACCATCGCTTAGTACCAGTTGTTGTTCGCCATTATCCTGCTCAACCACCACACCGCGCTCGGCGTAAACCAAGCGCGCTAAATTATCTTTTTCGCTATCAGGAAGCTGCGCTACAAACACCCGATGTAATTCTTTGCCACCATTATCAATGTTATGTATAAACACCACAGCTTTTTCATTGCCTGTTTGTTGGAACCTACCAGCTCTTAATGCTGATAAACCGGCATCGGCTTTTGCTTTCTCTTTCAATTGGTATTCAAGTTCACTGGCCCAAGGGGCAACGTATAATGTTAAAAATCCAGCTAATATTGCTAGGCCGACACTGGATATTAAGGTCACTCTAACCACATACCATTCACTAACACCGCAGGCTTTAAGTACGGTCATTTCACTGTCAGCATATATTCGGCTATAGGCGAGAATAATCCCTAAGAAAATACTTAGCGGTAAAATTAAGGAGGCCAATTGTGGTAACTTCAGTGCAATCATCGACAGCACTAGCTTAGCAGGAATACCACCTTCGGACGCATCACCTAAAATAACCACAAATTTTTGCGACAAAAATATGGTCATCAAGGTTAGGAAAACGGCGACCTGAGATTTTAAAACTTCAGTGGTCAAATAACGGAAAATTAGCAATGCTTGCCCCTGTTGAACATCGTGTTTTACTAAAGTAGCGGGAAAATATAAGTAAACTTAGCGTTTTACTCAGTTTATTATATGTCATCAGTATTATACCCAAACCACCTCAAGATGCGAGCGTCGTTGGAATTAAAAGCGATTTAGGTAAGGCATTAATTGCAAGTAATAGTGGTTCTATTGTTAAAATCAATAACGCAGTATAAATCGCTTTTAAACCAACCCTTGGGCGTTTCACAGGCACTTACTCTCATCGTTGTTACTTTTTAAAAGGGACTGCCAATCTTGCAAAGTAACGCCTTGATATTAAGCACCTGTGAAACGCTGAGTTCTGCATCTTGAGGTGGCTTGGGTATATATATCCTACCTAACAACTCGATATATTGTCGCATTAGTGGTATTAATCGATACAAAAGTATAAAGTTCAAAAACACATAATGAGTTAACGTTTTTAGACTAAGATTAAAGATATTAAAGAACTTAGCACTAGAAATATATTTAAATACCCATATTAAGGGTTCTATGACTCAAAATTAGGAGTGACAATGGAATTTAGCGTAAAAAGTGGTAGTCCTGAAAAGCAACGTAGCGCATGTATTGTAGTTGGCGTTTATGAGCCACGTCGTTTATCCCCCATTGGTGAGCAACTCGATAAAATCAGTGATGGTTATATCTCTAATTTACTACGTCGTGGTGACCTTGAAGGTAAACCAGGGCAAGTGCTGTTATTACATCATGTACCAAATGTACTCAGTGAACGTATTTTACTTGTAGGTTGTGGTAAAGAACGTGAGCTTGATGACAAGCAATATAAACAAATCATTTCAAAAACCATCAATACCCTTAACGAAACAGGGTCGATGGAAGCTGTTTGTTTTTTAACTGAGCAACATGTAAAAAGCCGCGACACCTACTGGAAAGTTCGCCAAGCAGTTGAAACAACACAAGACTGTTTATACACGTTTAACCAATTGAAAAGTAAAAAGAGTGACCCACGTCGCCCACTACGTAAAATTGTGTTTAACGTACCAACACGTCGCGAATTAACGATTGGTGAAAGCGCCATTGAACATGGCTTAGCTATAGCCGCTGGTAGCAAACTATGTAAAGACGTGGCCAACATGCCACCTAACATTTGTAACCCTGCGTATTTAGGTGAGCAAGCACAAGAACTCGCAACCAATTTTGAAAACGTTAGCGTAAATATAATTGGCGAAGAGAAAATGGCAGAACTTGGTATGAATTCATACTTAGCTGTTGGTCGTGGTAGTGACAATGAATCAATCATGTCAGTTATCAACTACCAAGGTGGCGCAAAAGATCAAGCCCCGATCGTATTAGTTGGTAAAGGCCTAACCTTTGACTCTGGTGGTATTTCTATCAAGCCTGGCGAAGCCATGGATGAAATGAAATACGACATGGGCGGTGCAGCTGGTGTTATTGGTGCAATGCGTGCACTTGCGCAAATGCAGCTGCCAATAAACGTTATTGGCGTATTAGCGGGCTGTGAAAACATGCCTAGCTCAAATGCCTACCGCCCAGGCGATATTCTAACTACCATGTCAGGGCAAACTGTTGAAGTTCTCAATACTGATGCAGAAGGTCGTCTAGTATTATGTGATGCGCTTACGTATGTTGAACGCTTTGAACCAGAAACCGTGATTGATGTTGCCACTTTAACTGGTGCATGTATCGTCGCATTAGGTGCTCATGCCACTGGTTTGCTATCAAACCACAACCCACTTGCCCACGACTTATTAAAAGCATCAGAGCAAAGTGGCGACCGCGCATGGCAACTGCCACTGTGGGATGATTATCAAGATCAACTAGAAAGCCCATTTGCTGATTTTACTAACTTAGGTGGTCGTGCAGCAGGTACTATCACAGCAGCTTGTTTCTTATCTAAGTTTACTAAGAAGTATAACTGGGCGCATTTAGATGTAGCCGGTACAGCTTGGCGTAGTGGTAAAAACAAAGGTGCAACGGGCCGCCCAGTGCCTATGTTAACTCAGTACTTACTCAATCGCGCAGGTGTAAGCGACGCTGCACAAGACTAAGTATTCATACATAACGTTATTGAAAGGCGCTTTTTAGCGCCTTTTTTGTTACCTATTAATTAATGAGTAACGCAGCGTATTCATTGAAGCAAACCCTGTTTTATGGCAAAATCCTTGCTCTAATTTATGTGTGCTAAAAAGTCACATATGCAATGCAATGGGAAACCCCGATACAATGAGCATCAATGCCCAATTTTTTGTTCTAAAGCAACAAGATGAATCATTAGCGAAAGCAGATGATCACTTTGCCTTAGCTGCACAAATTGCTGCAGAACAGTATCGTCTTGGTCATCGTGTTTTCGTTTATGTTGATAACACAGACACCGCCCATGCCATTGATGAAACGATTTGGTCATTTGACCCAGACAGCTTTGTGCCCCATAACCTCCAAGGTGAAGGCCCAAAAGGCGGTGCACCTGTTGAAATAGGCATGACACCCCCCGTCAGCAATCGTAAAGTTTTAATAAACTTGGCCGCACAGTTGCCGGATTTTATTCGTCGCTTTAACCAAGTTTTTGATTTTGTGCCAGTCGAGGCCGCAGCCAAACAAGCTGCCCGTGAGCGCTTTAAAAAGCTCCGTCAACTCGGTGCCAACATCACCACACAAGATATTAATAGCTAGCCGCCCTAGGCAAACTGGCTAACCAACTCATTTAAGTACTTATTTAAGGTTCTGTGTAATGGATAAAACCTACAATCCGCAAGATATTGAACAGTCGCTATACCAAGACTGGGAAGAGAAAGGCTACTTTAAACCATCTGGCAAAGGCGACGCATATTCAATTATGATCCCGCCGCCAAATGTCACTGGTAGCTTACACATGGGCCACGCCTTCCAAGATACCATTATGGATACCTTAACCCGTTTTAAGCGTATGCAAGGCAATAATACACTATGGCAAGTAGGTACTGACCACGCAGGCATTGCAACTCAAATGCTGGTTGAGCGTAAGCTGTCTGCCGAAGAAGGTAAAACACGCCACGATTTAGGCCGTGACGCTTTTATTGAAAAAATTTGGGATTGGAAAAACCAATCAGGTGGCACAATCACCAAGCAACTTCGTCGTCTTGGTGCATCTGTTGATTGGGATCGTGAACGCTTTACTATGGATGACGGCTTATCTGAAGCCGTTAAAGAAGTCTTTGTTCGCCTGCATAAAGAAGACTTAATCTACCGCGGTAAACGCCTAGTAAACTGGGATCCAAAATTACACACCGCTATCTCAGACCTTGAAGTTGAAAACAAAGACAAACAAGGCCACATGTGGAATTTGCGCTACCCACTTGCTGATGGTGTTAAAACTCAAGATGGTAAAGACTACATCGTCGTTGCAACCACGCGCCCAGAAACTATGCTGGGTGACTCAGGTGTTGCTGTAAATCCAGATGACGAACGCTATCAAGATTTAATCGGTAAAGATATTTTACTGCCAATTGTTAATCGCCGTATCAAAATTGTTGCCGACGAACATGCCGATAAAGACAAAGGCACGGGCTGCGTAAAAATCACTCCTGCCCATGACTTTAACGATAACGAAGTTGGTAAACGTCATCAAATGCCAATGATCAACATCTTTGATAAAGATGCTGCGGTATTAAGCCAAGGTGAAACATACACCTTTGATGGCAAAGAGCTTGAATTTGATGCCCCTATTCCGGAGCGTTTACACGGTCTTGACCGTTTTGATGCGCGTAAAGCGATTATCGCTGAATTTGAAGAGCTTAGTTTACTTGAAAAAATCGAAGACCATGCGTTAACTGTACCTTACGGCGACCGCTCTGGTGTGGTTATTGAGCCACTCCTTACCGACCAATGGTATGTACGTGTTGCTCCGCTTGCTGAACCTGCAAAAGACGCGGTTAAAAATGGCGACATTCAGTTTGTGCCACAACAGTATGAAAACATGTACTTCTCGTGGATGAACGACGTACAAGATTGGTGTATTTCTCGCCAGCTTTGGTGGGGCCACCGTATTCCAGCTTGGTACGATAACGAAGGTAATGTT
Organism: Pseudoalteromonas mucoides; assembly: GCF_049257175.1. Taxonomy (NCBI): domain Bacteria; kingdom Pseudomonadati; phylum Pseudomonadota; class Gammaproteobacteria; order Alteromonadales; family Pseudoalteromonadaceae; genus Pseudoalteromonas; species Pseudoalteromonas mucoides. The sequence goes on along the minus strand of NZ_JBMMUC010000020.1, from coordinate 2,954 downwards.
TTTGTTGGTCGTGATGAGGCAGAAGTACGCAGTGAAAATAACATCGCCGATGATGTTGCACTTAGCCAAGACGAAGACGTACTTGATACTTGGTTCTCATCTGCACTTTGGACCTTCTCAACCCAAGGCTGGCCTGAAAATACCGATGATCTAAAAACCTTCCACCCGTCTGACGTGTTGGTAACTGGTTTTGATATTATCTTCTTCTGGGTAGCACGCATGATCATGATGACCATGCACTTCATTAAAGACGAAAACGGCAAGCCACAAGTACCATTTAAAACAGTTTACGTTACCGGCCTTATTCGCGATGAAAATGGCGATAAGATGTCTAAGTCAAAAGGTAACGTACTTGACCCAATCGACATGATTGACGGCATCGACCTTGAGAGCTTAGTGACCAAGCGTACTGGCAACATGATGCAGCCGCAGCTTGCTAAAAAAATTGAAAAGAACACTCGTAAAACCTTTGATAACGGCATTGAAGCACACGGCACCGATGCCCTGCGCTTTACATTAGCAGCTATGGCGTCTACCGGTCGCGATATTAACTGGGATATGAATCGTCTTGAGGGTTACCGTAACTTCTGTAACAAACTATGGAACGCAAGCCGTTACGTACTAATGAATACCGAAGAGCAAGACTGTGGTTTTGCAAACGATGCTGAAAGAGATTACTCGCTAGCTGATCGCTGGATTTTAGGTCAGTACGAAGCGACTGTTAAAACGTATACTGAGCACTTAGACAACTACCGTTTTGACCTTGCCGCTAATACGCTTTATGAATTCACATGGAACCAGTTCTGCGATTGGTACCTAGAGCTTACTAAGCCGGTATTATTCAAAGGTAATGAAGCACAACAACGTGGTACACGCCATACACTTATTACAGTGCTTGAAAGCCTACTACGTTTAATGCACCCAATGATGCCATACATCACGGAAACCATTTGGCAGCGCGTGGCACCGCTTGCAGGTCTTAAAACAGAGAACACCAGTATAATGGTTCAAGCCTTCCCTGTTTATAATGCTGCAAGTGTTGATGCCAAAGCGATGGAAGATTTAGAATGGGTTAAGCAATTCATCGTCGCTATTCGTAACATTCGTGGCGAAATGGACATCAGCCCAAGCAAGCCACTGTCTGTGTTACTTGCTAATGCATCAGATGAAGACAAGCGCCGTATTACTGAAAATGAGAGCTTCTTAGCGTCACTTGCTAAGATTGAAGCATTCACATTACTTGATAATAAAGATGATGCACCAGCTTGTGCCACATCTTACATTGGCAACCTTGAGATCATGATCCCAATGGCGGGCTTGATTGATGTTGAAGCCGAACTTGCTCGTATCAGTAAGCAGCTTGAAAAAGCAGAGAAAGGACTAGCTCAAGTGCAAAATAAACTTGCTAACGAAAAGTTTGTTAATAACGCACCTGAAGCGGTACTTGCCAAAGAGCATGAAAAACTGGCGGAGTACTCAGATGCTAAAGCCAAACTGCTTGAGCAAAAAGCAAAGATTGAAAGCCTGTAAAAGGGCTCCTCCCCTGCTTACACTAGAATAACGAGAAGTGAGGCTCCCTCACTTCTCCACTTTATCTCTAAGCGTTCTAAATATTTGGCATGCAAGTATCTTCCGACCACCTTCTTACATTATAGATTACATCTCGTTCGAAGCCCCCTAAGCAATCAGTTCAGGCGCAAGAAGACTTTAAAAAATTTCCTTCGTAATATGATCATCACAATTCCAAGCCACGTATTACTTGTAGAGTCAATGTCTGGTTCCAAGATGAAGCGCGGTTTGGTCAACAAAATACCACATCTAAAATTTGGGCAAAGAAAGGCTTAAGGCTTCGAGTGGTCAAGCAGCAACAATTTCTATCAACTCATATTTTTGGTGCAGTTTGCCCTGCAACAGGCCAGACGGAGGCAATTATAGCGCCTTATTTGAGTAAAGGTATAATGAGGCAACACTTACAACTCATTTCGGATACGACGCCCTGTGGAGAGCACGCAGTGGCCATCGTTGATCGCGCAAGCTGGGATATGGGTAATGTTGCACAAGACATTAAAAATGTGTCGGTGATACCGCTTCCTCCCTACTCACCCGAACTGAACCCCATTGAACAAGCATGGGCATGGATGAGAAACAGAGCGCTATCAAATCCCACGTTTGCAAGTTATGACGATATTGTTGAACAAGTAAGTAGAGCGTGGAATGAAATTCGCTCAGACATTGATAAGGTTAAGCGTATCTGTTCGAGAGAATGTACAAATTTGATCACTTAATAAATAGCATTGGTATAAAGAATGCGAGTTTGCGAGTTTGCGAGTTTGCGAGTTTGCGAGTTTGCGAGTTTGCGAGTTTGCGAGTTTGCGAGTTTGCGAGTTTGCGAGTTTGCGAGATTAAAATACAGGCCATTAAAAGAGGCAAGATTTTTTAAAGGTGGTCGTAGCGTTCTTTTATCTGTGGGTATCAAATACTCAACCCACGCTACGGCGGTCAGGTTGACGCTGTGCAACTCGCTAGCTTTACCTTCGCTAGCTCGCTTGCTATTTCACTTTCCTGCAAACGTAAAAAAGCCCAACTCAATGAGTCGGGCTTTCTTGTATTTGGAGCCATGGTGCGCTACGCAGTAGGATGACCTCGTGCCTACAGCAGTAAAAAGCCACATAACAAATGCTATACTATCATCGGCCGGGGCGTTCTTTTATCTGTGGGTATCAAATACTCAACCCACGCTACGGCGGTCAGGTTGACGCTGTGCAACTCGCTAGCTTTACTCTCGCTAACTCGCTTGCTATTTCACTTTCCTGCAGACGTAAAAAAGCCCGACTCAATGAGTCGGGCTTTCTTGTATTTGGAGCCTGGCGATGACCTACTTTCACATAACAAATGCTACACTATCATCGGCGCTGTTTCGTTTCACTACTGAGTTCGGCATGGGGTCAGGTGGG